>JBGAWX010000014.1:0-23491 GCA_044227375.1 Saprospiraceae bacterium | reverse complement strand
GATACTTTAGCTTCTTTGTTGGATTTTACAATCAAAGTAAACAAAGGCTTTGAAGGATCCAATGGTTCATTGATGAATTCTGCAATTGAAAACAAGATGGTATTTGACTTTATGCTGTACACATCTTCATTCATCTGCAACTGACCGGATTGAATGCTTATTGATTGGAGCAATTCAGATTTGAAATTCAATGCAAACTGCATTCCTTCAAAGTCCATTCCTTCCGATAGGTATACAGGTATTCTTTGTTCAGTTCCCGGAATCAAAGTTTCTTCATTGCTGTACAATTTAGTAGTCATTCCAGAACGTCCGCTAAGATTTTGGAATGTTCCTGCATCGACATCAAAATTGACATCACCCATTTTTATTCCGTAGAAATCCGAACTCAATTCATTTCTGTTGATCAGGTTGTAATTGATCACGTGTGTAAATCCACAAGGTCCATAAGGAGAAGGCAGCGCACTTCCCACTGGAACAAATTTCCATGATGGACTTATTGAAAACGCTGTGATTTTACCAAGAATCAACTTCCTGATTTCAGAGATATCTGCAGCTGTGATTGTACACGATCCATTGACATCTGCCGCAAGAAACTTGTATGGCGAATCAAAATTCTGAAGGCCAAGAATGTGTCTTTGAATCAATACGATATCTGCAGTACTCACTCCTTTATTAAACTCAATATTGCGTTCCGCTTTAATGGTATAATTTTTACCTGAGCTCAGATTCGGGAAACTAAAGTTACCATTCTGATCTGTATAGATTGAATTCGTTCCGGAAGGATTCTGTCTTTCCCAAGTCACAATAGCATCCTGAATTCCTTTATTATTCATTGAAGCAATCTTGCCTCCAACAGTAATGCCAGTCGGACATACGTGGTTCGGATCCTGAATTTCCAGAGTCGCTTCGCAGTAATCTGAATTTCCGGCAAGATCCACTACATACATTCTCAATAAATTTTTACCAATGTTTGAGCAATCAAACACCATAGAGGGTTCGAAATGTCCATTCACGAGGAAGTAATATTTCAAACTATCTTTTGGAGTACAATTGTCATCGCTGTTTAGATTAAAATCTTTTGCCCAGATTTCTATATTCTTTGAACTCGGCATGACTGTGGTCACAATCTGACCGATACAATATGGAGTTGGTTTTTTGCCGTCGCGTACAGTCAGAATAAATGTGCATACAGATTCATTGTTGCAAGCATCTTTTACTCTGAATCTGATTTTGTGAATACCAATAGGATATACTCCTGAGGCATCTTTACCGGGTCCGCTAAAGCCTGCATCTATACTTCCATTGTTATTAATGTCCACTTCATGATACCATGTCAAAAGAGTAGAATCAGTACAATCATCAACCGCAGAAGCGATTAAACTTATCTGACCCTGACAACCAGGACCAAACACATCCACAGTCCTGTCAGCACAACTGGATTGGAATGTTGGCGGAACAAAGTTCATCACTTTAATCACCTGAGTCCATGTCCAATAACCATATGTATTTGGATCATTTGGATTATAAACACACCAGTCAATGATGATCCATTTTCTCAAAATTTTCAGACATGCATCTGGATCCAAAGTGAATACCAGATCTTCATAAGTCTGAATGATGTTCGAGCATTTATCAGCACCGAGAATTTCAGGTCTTCCTGTGATATCCGGTGTCAAATCCGGTTTGTTCAAACAAATTGTGGTATTGGTATAGTCAACCGGCCAGTTTATTGAAACATTCTTTGGTGTAAAATCAATGATACTAATTTCCTGAACACAAGTGGATGTCAATCCTCCTGGATCCGTTGCATCAAATCGTCTGTATATCTTTCCTCTGTTGCATTTAAGGTCTGTAGTGACTGTTTCTTTAATTGTTACACCACATCCATCATATGCATATCCATCAATTGCTGGTGCGCAGAATGAAGCTTTCGGATCATTGATAATAATTGGCTGACGATCCTGATAATTGGTTCTCACGGTACCAAATACATTCAGATCTGTAAAATCAAATTCACAAGAAACCGTAATGCATGGCGGGCAAACAATTACAGGAGGCAATTTATCCTGAACTTCGATTTCGACCATACACGTATTGCTGTTACCGTGTATATCCCACACTCTCATTGCAACCATCAACGTCTTGCCGATATCTGCACAACAGAAATATACGTAAGGTCCGAATTGATCACCATTTACTGTACCGCAAGGCACACCATTGTCCATGCGTTTCGCTTCGAAACGAAGTATACCGCAGTTATCTAATGATCTATCGTCAAATGTATAAGCCTCTACTTTTGCAGTACCGTCTATGGTTAAAGTAACCACGGTTTTTTGATCGCATACTGCAATCGGTGGTACTTTATCTTCAACAGTAACTTCAGTAGCGCAGTCTGTAAAATTTCCACATTCATCAACTACATGAAACACTACCCAACTTGTACCGATTGGCAAACCGGTTATGCGGTATAAACCATTCTGAAGTTTGGTAACATTACTACTTGAAGTTCCTTCAAAAGTTGGACTACCATTTTGAGATACTATTTTGTATCCTACTGAAATCGTAGTATTAGAACACTCCTTAATAATTGTTGGAGGAGGAATTATTGCTGTACCGGTGCATGTCCAAATATCTGTACTTATTGTGATATTCGGTGCACAGGCAAGTACAGGACCTCGATCATCCAAATACTTTATCACCTGATAATGGGTGAAAATATTTTGTCCTGAAGGTCTGCACCAATCGATGTAAGTCCATTTACGCAAAACTTTAAAAGTATAAGGACAAACAGGAATCAGCTGATCTTCATAGGTAAGTGCTACTTTGCACAGACTCCAAGTTGGATACAGAATTTCCCCGGCATTTAATGGTACACCTGTGATTTCAGGTCCAGGTATGGTATTTACACAGACTTGTGAAAATTCCAATTGCCTGAAGACGGTATCTCTTGGCCAGTCAAAATTAAATGTATCATTTGGATCGACTTTTCTGAAAAAGATACATTGTCCACAGGTGTCGGAACGATTGCCACTTGCGTCAGTATAATAATAACTGATGGTTCTTTTTCCTGCCAAAAGCGAATCGCAAGGATACTTTTCGGTAATGTCGGAAATCACATGACGTGTTACCGCAGAACAGCTATCAATGACTATCGGCTGATCAATTATGTAATTGACCTGATTGCAATATACCGTATCCGGTTCAGGACAAATAATAATTGGTGGTAATTTATCTTCTACAAGAATAGTACCCCAACAGGAATTTTGTCCTGAAAAGATACCAACTGTCAAAGTCTTACCAATATGGCGTGACCTCACCGTGTTATCCGGAATCGGTAATCCATTGAGATCAAGCACTACTACAGTATATACGCATCCGGCAGTTGAATCTTCCAGAAGCATATCTGCTGTTATTAGTGCGCTACAATCTCTGTCTAATGAAACCTGAACTAAATTGTCACATGCCAATGCACATTGGGATGACAATTTTCCGACCACGATTAGGGTGAGAAACGAAGAAACCATTAAGATCTCTTTTCCTCTTCGGAGCAGGTTACTAAATAATGTTGTAAACGTTTCCTTCTTCATTTTTTTACTCGGTTTAAAGGATTGAAGTAATACATGTTTGTTTATCTATGTCACCTTGTTGAGTATTAATCAACACGTGTGATTTTTTAAAAACTTTGATCTGGGGGATCAGCTAATCAGATTAAAATCGTAAGCGACTTTGATTAAACCGGATGCATTTTTTACATTCAGTTTTTTCATCAGGTTCTTTCTATGTACACTCACCGTGTCTTTGCTGATAAACAGCAGAGAAGCGATATCCTTGTTGGATTTTCCTTTGGCAATCAGTTCCAAAATTTCTTTTTCTCGTTTGGTCAACTGATATTTTGCATTAAACCGGTTCAGGTTGATGGCCTGATTGCTTGGTTTTTTATCAGGGTTTGTAATCTTGATATTTTTACCAAGGAACATTTCTCCATCCATCACCGCTTCAATGGCTTCTGCCAATTCGGTAAGCTCAGTATTTTTAGAAAGATACCCGTCGGCACCTTTTCGCAAGGCTTCTCTCACCACTTTATCGTCGGTATACATACTGACACATAAAATCTTGAGATCGCTATGCAATTCTTTTAGTTTTGGTATTAAAAGTGAAGCATCCGCTTCTGCAAAATTCAGATCCAGAAAGAGCAGGTCAACTTCTTCTGGAGAAATCAACCGGAGCAATTCCTGCCCATTCGTCGCCTCGCCGACACACTCTAATGTGTATCTGGATTTGATTCGTTGCAACAACAATATGAATCCTTTCAAGAAAAGCAGGTGATCATCTGCAACTACATATCGAATCTTATCCATGTGTAAATTCCCGGCAATTCGTAGAACATATTACGATTAAGCAAAATAAGTGCCAAAAAGCCCCTGAGGACCCGGGGAGCGCTCGAAAATCCGGAGAGCGGATTCAAAAATAATATAACAATAGCTATGAATGAGCTAGTTATACATTATATAAAAAAATAATAAAAAATTTAAATATTTTAAAAAAATTAAAGATGATTGGGAAAAAAACAGGTAAATGCCCATTTTTTACAATAATCACGCTCTTTGAAGTGAAGGGTTTTCTAAAACTTCCCTATTCCACTTAAAGGTAATCTTTAGAAGGTCTCCTGAGCTATAAACTGCTCCTCAATCACTAAGTATTGATTCTGCTTGCAATAACCTATATCCTTGAGAATCAATGATTGATGCGGAAAATCCCGGTCTTAGAGACCAGGCTCCTATTTCACCATTTTTACTTATGGCAATGTATCCCACCTGAAATGGATCTTTGGTTTTGATGGATAAAAGTCTTTTAGCGGCTTCTTTACATGCTTTTTCGGGATGCATGTCATGCCTCATCATTTCGACAATAGAGAAAGAACCTACCTTTTTGATCACGGATTCGCCCAGTCCGGTCGCTGTCGCGGCGCCGATTTCATTATCCACATAAAGCCCGGCTCCAATAATTGGGGAATCTCCAACACGACCTCTCATTTTGTATGCCAGGCCACTCGTCGTACAAGCTCCAGAAAGATCTCCGGCCATATCCAGTCCAAGTATACCTATAGTATCATGATTTTCCACATTAATCTTCGGCTTGTATTCCGATTTAAGCTTCCACGCTTCCCAGGCTTTTCTGGATTCCTCGGTCAATAGATTTTCCCGCTTAAAGCCATTTTCCAAGGCAAATTGTAATGCACCGGTGCCAGCCAGGATCACATGAGGTGTTTTTTCCATTACCAGCCGGGCTACGGAAACCGGATGCATAATTTCTTCCAGAAAAACGACAGAACCTGCATCTCCTTTTTCATTCATGATGCAGGCATCCAAAGTAACATGGCCATCACGATCCGGATATCCTCCATACCCCACTGAAGTGTCCATTGGATCTCCTTCAGGGATGCGTGCTCCGGCTTCAACAGCATCGATTGCTTTCCTTCCCTCCTTGAGCAAAGTCCAGGCAGCTTCTACAGCTTTAGTGTTTTTCCAGGTTGCAATGACCAGGGGCTTTTTTACTTTCGATTTGTCCAGAACGCCCTGCAAAAGTTCAGGTACAGTCAAAGCAAACAATCCGGCACCCAGGAAATCTCTTCTTTTTAACATGTTCGTGTAATTTACAATTGGAGCTTAAAGATAATGGGATAAATGTGATTGAGGAAAAGGAAGAAAAAAGTGAAACAGTCAAACGGTTAGACAGTTAGACAGTGATCCGGATTGAATAGAATTGGAAAAAAAATCAACTTCTTCGCATTGGATATTCAGCATTGAACATTTCGTATTGAGCATTTCATAAGATATGTCTAATTCGAAATGCTCAATTAGCTTTCCTCATAAATCAACTAGTTTGGATTTGAATTGCCTGAATTACTCTAAAATGATTTCATCCGCAAACAACCAACTGTCTCCTCCTGCGCCTCTGTGCCATTCTGGTAACTTGCCCGGATTCTTAGCCCGGATCCATAAGTATTTGCAAGCTGTACCGGCTGGAGCAGAAGAATTGGGATTTACTGAAAATTCTTCTATGATTCTTTGTTCGTTGCGTTTTGAAGTTTTCGTTTTTACCACATCCAGTATTTTGTAATCGATACCATCGATGGAACATGAGAATTCAACTTCATCAGGCATAAGAATCCAGGATGGTTGATCCTGAATAAATCGGATGCCTATATGTTTTAAAGAACGAAGATTTTCAAATTCGAGATTTAATTTTAAATCCTTGCCTTGTATCCCCTGCCATAATCCATCTCTGTAATCATCGCTACCCGTCAATCCATCTATAAGTGCATCACTACCGCCTGCAGTGTAATGATCTGCAACAGGGCTTTGCAAATGCAACTTCATTCCTTTGGGTTTAGGAGAAAAATCAGAAATCAACCAATCTTCTTTTTGGCCAACCACCCGTTGCCGGAAAAACAGCTTTGTTTTTTCTTTCAATACAATCTTATCATTAAAAAAAGATAAATTCTTTGAAGCGGTATCAAGGGTATAAGCGATTGGATATTTTTGCAATGATGAAAGGACTACTGTGGTACTGTCATTAAAAACACGATTGCCGTTTTTTACAAATGGCTTTATCACATAATCGGACGATCTGATGTTTGTAGAATCTTTAAAAGTTACCGGAGGAATTTTGGTATTTCCAAAAATTATTTCCAATTGATCTCCTGGCTGAACCTTAAACCGGATGGAATTATTTTTTCCATTCAGTTTGAAACCACTCACCTGATTAAATCCCTGAATTTGTGTTGTGCTTATGCTTATCTTTTGTTGATTGGGAACTGCAATCATTACTTTTTCAAATGAAGGGTATCCTAAATAATAATGTGCATCAAATGGATTGACCGGATAAAATCCAAGGGCACTGAAAACATACCACGACGACATTTGTCCGCAATCTTCATTTCCAATTAAACCGTCAGGTGCATTTTTGTAAAACTCCTTTTTAATTTTTTCAATCATTTGTTGACCTTGTTCCGGTGCACACAAGTCATATAAATAAGCCATATGATGACTCGGCTCGTTACCATGTGCATATTGACCGATGAGGCCTGTAACGTCAGGCAACAAACGACCTGACATATCAGATTCTGTCATGAACAGGGAATCCAGTCTTCTTCGAAAAATTTCTTCACGCTTTTGTTTGAAATCGCTAAGAAGAAACAAATTCATTAGACCAGTGAGATCGTGATGCGCTCCAAATAAATACTGGTAGGCATTTGCTTCGGTATAATGATGATTGACCTCTTTCGGATTAAAAGGAACAACAAATGAATTATTCAATTTAGCCTGAAAAAAACCAGTTTGTGGATTGTACACATTTTTATAAACTTCAGGATGATACGGAGTAGCCTGCAAACAACCCATTGATCTCGCAGCACCAAAGTCAACGCTGTTTTCAATAGTCTTTGAAACGGATTCTGATTCATCATTGGCAGCTATAAATCCTTTTTTCATAAATTTCATTCCTGAATTGGTACCGTTCAGAATGGAATTCGTTACTGCTTCTTTTGCCAATGCGGTATCAAAATCAAATTTTTTGTGTGCGAATGCATTGGCAATAACAGGAATCGCATGATTACCAATCATGCACCAGGTTTCATTGCCTGCCAATTCCCAAACCGGGAGATGACCACATTCCTGGTATTGTCTTAAGAAGTTTCTGATAAATTTTGAATTATACTCCGGATAGATCAATTGATACAGCGGATGTGTGGAACGGTAAGTATCCCAAAGAGAAAAAACGGTGTAATGATCTTCCAATGTGGTTTCATGAATTTTCAAATCCATTCCTCGATATCTTCCATCGACATCCTGAAATAAACTGGGATGAATTAAATTGTGATACAAGGCTGTATAGAAAATTACTTTTTCATCTTTCTTTTTATCCTCAACCTGAATCCTTGATAAAAATTCATTCCAGGTCTTCTGAGTACCTTGCATTAATTTCTTAAAATTAAATTCATTAAATTCAGATTTGATATTTTTTGAAATCCGATATCCCGCCAATTCATTCTCTTTATACTTGCTGAATCCGGCCGCAATCAATGGATCTCTGTGTTTCAAATCCACCAACACCCATTGTCCCGCTGAAGATGGAAATTGATAATGATGGATGCCTGTTCTTTTTCCGACTGTAAGTTCAACCTGTATTTTATACTTTTCTAAAAACACTTTATAGTATCCGGGTGAAGCACTTTCTTTAGATTTTATAAATGCAGAACGATATCCTTCTTTACCATCGCTGCCATTATTAAAATGAACGTCACCTGTACCCGGCATAAATAAAACATCACAATAATCTGGCACACCTGTTCCTGAAAGATGTGTGTGACTAAACCCATAAACCAATGTATCACTATAATGATATCCTGAACATCCATCCCATCCTTCCAGTCTAGTATCAGGACTCAACTGCATCATACCAAATGGATACGCTGCACCGGGAAATGTATGACCATGCCCACCAGTTCCGACAAATGGGTTAACATAATCAATTAAATTTCCTGATGATTTTTGTGCATCAACAATTTGAATTGCACCTATGAATTGAATGAGAATAATAAAATATGAAATAAATTTATTTGAGAACATCTGAATCGTCGTTAATAAAATTTGGTATTGGAAATAATTTATAAATTTTCTGAATTATATTTTAATTGCAATTTGGATTGGCAATATATTTCAATCAACCATGGCCCTTTCATTTTATTTGCGAAAGGCGTTACGTTTCGCACTATAATTTCGGCCCTTCAGGCCTAATATTAGCAAGTGCGATTTCTATTTCACTATTCTAATTACTAATTTTAAATCTAACATCTCATAGTTCATAGTTCAGATCTTAGTTCCTATCTCATCCTCGGCATTCTTCTTTTTCCTCCGGGTCTGAACATCATGCGTTGATCCATTTGACCTGTCATTTTCATCCGGCCTTGTTGCTTCATAACATCGTCGAGCATTTTGATTTGATCTTTGAACATATCCGAAGTCAAATGCAATTTTTTTAATTCGCGATAGGCATTGTTGGCTTGTGTGAATCTGTTTTTTTGCAAATGAATATTGATCATTTGAATCAGGATCATAGCTTTTTCATTGTCTGACGGCAATTTCAGATTTTGTGCTTTTTGAAACCAGGCTTCTGCATCATCCGATTTATTTCGCTGCATTGCAATGCTTCCAAGAATCAAATAATAATAGGCCCGGTTGGTTACATACAACCAATTTGGTTTCAATGTAAGCGCCAGCCTTCTTTCGCAAGCGTCGAAATCCATTTTCTGCATCATGATGGCAGATGACTGAATGGTTCCTAAAAAAATATAACTCGCCAGAAAAATCAAACCGATGATGATTAATGGTAAAGCATACCAAAAACTGATGGTAAATGCCAGGATGATACCACCACCCAGAAACGCTGCAATCAATGCAAATTTTAAATAGATATTTATTGTGAACATAGTTTGTTTGTAAAGTTGGGTTTTGGAATACGGACTGCAAATGTAACGCGAAAGACTCAAATGATTGGAAGAAAAGGCTGTGAGGATTAGACTAAAGGCTGTAGGCTGTAGGCTATAGGCTGTAGGTTTTTAAGAATAATGTTTGTAAAATGTATTAATTGCTTTATCGAAAATTTAAAAAGTTCGATGTCCACTAAAAACGTTGATATGATTTTAAGATGCTAACTTTCAGTGCATTACACTTTATTATTAAAAATTGGCGCATTTATGATAAATTCTAATAAGTGCCATTTACAAACAAATGCCTGCAACCTATCGCCTACGTCCTTATCCCCTAAGTCCTTATCTTTACACAATAATTTGCTTAATCCGGTGTTTTATCCGGTCGTGCTTTAAAAAGTTTCCAATTCTCATGAAGTATTCATTTGTAATTTGTTTTTTATTCATTTGTAATCTCTTATCGGTCTGTGCTCAAACAGATCTTAGAGAATTTCCAATCATTCCCAGACCTAAGGCCGTACAAGTTGTCGGTGGCAATTACGAAACTCAACAAATAAATTTATTGATTGTACCGGCAAAAAATGCAGAAGCCATTCGACTTGGAAATGCATTTGCAGCACTTTTGCAATTGCCTCAACTGAAAATTAAAAAACAAAGTGGCAACATTTTACCAAAACCAAAGAGCATCACTTTGAGTTTGCTAAAGATTCCCGAAAAACCGGATTATTATAAAATTCATGTTACAAAGAATGGGGTCTGGATCCAGGCGAGCAGGGAAAATGGATGGTTTTATGCATTGCAAACTCTAACACAAATTGTTGACCATTCAGATCAATTCAGCATCAAAAACAAAATGCTTCCCTATTGCATCATCGAAGATGAACCTGCATTTCCTTATCGAGGATTACATCTTGATGTGTCGCGTCACTTTTTTCCCGTGTCATTTATCAAGTCCTATCTCGATCTGATGTCGAGATATAAATACAATACTTTTCATTGGCACTTGACCGATGATCAGGGATGGCGAATCGAAATCAAACAATTTCCAAAGCTCACTGAAATCGGATCAGTAAGAAAATCGACTTTAATTGGAAGCTCTTCCGATTATCCACAGCGATTTGATTCTACAGAATACAAAGGTTATTATACTCAGGAGGAAATCAGAGAGGTCATACGCTATGCATCTGAACGGTATATTGATATTATTCCAGAGATCGAAATGCCCGGACACAGTACTGCAGCTTTAGCGGCATATCCTGAATTCAGCTGCAGCGGTAAACCCGTTGAAGTATCCAATCAATGGGGAGTATTTAATACCAGCATGTATTGTACAAAAGATACCAGCCTGTGGTTTGTACAACAAGTATTGAATGAAGTTTGTGATTTGTTTCCGGGAAAATATATACACATCGGAGGAGATGAATGTCCAAAAACAAACTGGAAAGCCTGTGAAAATTGTCAGGCCATAAAAAGAAGAAATCATTTGAAAGACGAAGATGAACTTCAAAGTTATTTTATCCGCCAGGTTGAAAAATTTTTAAATAAAAAGGGGAAACAATTGGTCGGTTGGGATGAAATTCTCGAAGGCGGACTTGCTCCAAACGCAACAGTCATGTCCTGGCGTGGTAATGATGGAGGCATCGCAGCTGCAAAACAAAGACATGCGGTGATCATGTGTCCTGGATCTCATTGTTATTTTGATCATTATCAATCGCTGAATCCCACAGAGCCTTTAGCCATTGGAGGATATACTTCATTGAGTAAAGTGTATTCATTCAATCCGGTTCCAGCAGAATTAAAACCCGCTGAACAAAAATTCATACTTGGAGCACAAGGAAATGTATGGACTGAATACATTACTGATGAACACAAAGTTTGGTACATGGCATATCCACGAGCGATTGCTTTGGCTGAAGTGAACTGGACGGATGCAAGTAATAAAGATTACAAAAGTTTTTTGACGCGATTGCAATATCAGATTCCCTGGTTTAAAAATAGAGGGATGAACATTACCCAAGGCATGCTGGATATTGATTATACCACACGTTCTTCAGCAGAGGGTGTAGTGCTTAGCTTTCGCCGTCCGCCGGTTGAAGGAAAAATATTGATTGAATCCACGCAAAACGGAGACTTGCAAAGTGAATATTTAAAACAGGATAGTTTCATTTTGAATAAAGACATTGCATTCAAAGCCTGGTATCAACTGGACAACAGTTCATTGGGAAAACCATTGATCATCAATTATAAAAATCATCTCGCTGCAGGTAAATCTATCGTACTTATTGACACACCTGCTACAAAATATTTTCAGGGCGGTGCTTCTTCATTAATTAATGGCCTGGAAGCGCCTGCTCAAAAATACGGAGGACCCGAATGGGTGGGCATGGAAGGAAAAGATTTTAATGCAACGATTGATTTGGGAAAAGCCGATAGTTTGCATTATGTAAAAATTCAGTTCTTTCACAGTCCGGGTTCATGGATTTACCGGCCAAATGATCTTGAGATCAGTTCAAGTGTTGATGGCATCACATACAATACTCCGGTAAAATATCAGATCAACGAAACCGAAACCAAATACCTGCAACCTACCATTCCACTGCCCAATGCATTTGGACGTTATGTAAAGATCTCTGTAAAGAATCATGGCATCATCGAAGAAAAGTTGCCGGGAGCTGGCAAGAGGGCGTGGTTGTTTGTGGGGGAAATTGAGATTGGTAATTAATTACGAAAGACGCCACGATGTATCGGGGTACGAATTACGAATTTTGCAGTTCAATGAATTTTTATGAAACATTTTCAAATATTATTATTGATTCATTTTAATTATTCTCCTAATAATTCGTCTTTCATAATTTGTAAATCGTAATTAAATTAGAAAGTGCCCCTAAATAAATAGAGACACTTTCAGTCAGAACAAAATTTCATATTGAAAATTGGATTGTTATGGAATTAATTTTTCATTTTATAATTTTATTAACTTCCAGGCTTTATTTAATTTTTGACCATTGGAATAAACAGATAAAAAATAAATACCCGATGGCAATTTTGAAATATCAATTTCTTCTTTACTCGTACTAAAAATATGTTGTCCAATTGAATTGGTAATGTGATAAATGCCTTTAGTAGGAATTGATATTTTTATTTTATCACTTGCTGGGTTCGGATACACAAATAAATTGTCTCGATCGTCATTTGTTGTACTTGTTATAGGACCTAAACGATAATTTGGAAAATATGGCAGAGTGAAAGCATTATAAGTCGGTAATTTCAAATCATGCTGGCGGAAATCGCAGGCTTTACCAGGCTTATCTGGATAGTTAATAACATGCATGTAGTCGACGCCATTTGTACAATTTATATATATTTTTCCATCTGGTGCCAATTGGTGATTGTAAAATGTAGTGTAGAATGGTGATTTAAATCTATCAAATGTATCAATCAATATTCGAGTAGCCACCACATCTGAAGCGTCGAGATCGAATTGCCATAGATTTAAAGGTGAAGAAATATAAAGATATCTAGAGTTAGGTGATACCGATATTCCAATAACGTCAATATTTTCAATTGAATCCTTATTTGTAATCCAGAACGGCCAATGTTGCAGATTAGAATATTCACCGTTTTCCCGATTAAAATCCATTATTGTCAAGCCTGACCTTATATCAATTAGAATTTCCTTTTTTCCGTTAGGACTTAATATTGAATTAACATAATAATCATTCTCACTATGTGGCAATGGTAAATATTGCTTATAAGGTCCCTGAATTCCATTTTCTGTTAGAAGAAAGCTAAAAGATGTATCGGGAGGGAAGTTATAGCTTAATATCCACCAATCTTTATCATTAGAATGCTTAACTACTTCAAAACTACCATCTAACAAGTACTGATTCAGGAGAATCTTATTTTTTTCCTTAACTATCCACGAATTGTGTTCTTTAACAACTAGGGTATAATATAATTTTGCGACTACAGATCTTAAAATTCCTTCCCCAGAAGCACGATGAATCATAAAATACTCTGGTTTTAATTCATTTGGATTCGGTAGAAAACAGCCACTTTTAGGCATGGGATATCCCAATGGGCACCAAATATCGTGTTGATAACCTGGATTGATATTCTGACCATTTGAAATAATTTTATCTTCTGAGCCATAGAGTTCACATCCATTACTATATAAAATTAAATTGCCATTTAATGGATCGGAAACAGACATAGATGCTCGACTAAAATTGACTTCACGCAATACATATTGCGTGTCTACTTTTCCTGAAGTAAAAAAAATATTTGTAGTGCCGTAAGGTCGATAGGGACTATCTTTTCCACCATAACCTACTATCCAGGTATTATCGTATTTTTGACTAAAACAATCCTGTACTGGGACACAACAAATCAGAATGCTGATTATTAATAAAAACATTGATTTCATCCCAATTGATATTTAAATAAAATTTGGGATCACAAATTAATACTTGCGATCCCAAAATTATGGTTGCTTATTTACTTTTAATAAATTTTTGACGGTTAATATCTCCATTGAAATATTACAGTGATATACAAAACATACATCATTTACTCTCCACCACAAACATCCAATTAAAATCCAGTTTCAATATTGAAGCATTTAGAAATACTTGATTGTAAATTTTAAAAAACGATTCATTCTTTAGCTGATCATTTGAACCTATTGCAAGACGATTGTAAATCAAAAGCCCATTTTCATTCAAAGCATTTCTGAGATTTAACAAATATTCTTCCGATTCAAAAATCACAGGAACGGTTTTATCGGAAAAAATATCCATGCAGACCAAGTCGTATTTTTTATGATTCACTTTCATGTAATCAAATGCATCTGCAACATGTACATTGCAAGATGAATCCATAAATTCTTTTCTATACTTTTCAAAAAGTGCTACTACCTCAGGATCAATTTCCACTACATCATAATTTGCTCTCAAATGAAATTTTTGTTCGAGGAGTTGAATAATGCTTCCCATTCCCAATCCAAGTATCAATACACTTTGTATATCACGTTTTGCAACCTCCAATTTTTCAAAACTGTCTTTGAAATTATAATACAAATTGCCATAAGAATACACCGCTCCTTTTGTAATCAATTTCAATTGTCCCTGTGATAAATACAATTTGAGGACAGGATTATATGGTGTTGACTTTTCTTCGAGAAGAATGTCGAAAAGGTAGGAGAGGATTTTTTTAAAATGAAACATGGGATAAGAGGCAATGGACAATGGACAATGGACAATGGACAATGGATATTGGACAATGGACAATGGATAATGGATAATGGATAATGGATAATTTTAAATCAAATATGCTTTAAAAGCAAAAATTATTTAATTTTTATTCTTGCTTTGCTTGTCTTAATTATTGCTATAAGAAGTTTTAGAAGCACTTTCAAATCTGAAATAATATTTTGATATTCGTCTTCAGTAATAGTACTTGATTGATACATTAATTCAATCCAGTACTCAGTTTCATTTGCTTCTTTTAAGCCAATTGAAAGTTTATGGATAAAATCACCTTTGCTTTCAGCATGTTCTGCTTCATTTATTAAAGCGCCTATTGCCGTTCCGGATCTCAATAATTGCTTTGACAAAATGTATTCTTTCTTTTGGTCAACTAACGATTTACATAATTTAACAATCTTCAAAGCAAATTCGAAGCTCTTAATTTTAACGATGTTCTCTTTCATTACTAAATTGGAATTTTCAAAATCATATTGTCAATTCTCCATTTTCAATTGTCAATTAACCTTCTCCCAGCTTCGCTGCGCTACGCTTTCATTAAAAATATGCATAGCGATCTTCTGATCTACATCATTAAAATTCTGATCGCGACGATCCATCACTGCATTTGCGGTTTGATAAAATTTAGCCAACTGAAATGTAGTAAATCCTGCAGCACCTCCCCAGGCAAATTCAGGAATGTATTGACGTGGAAATCCATCGCCAAATACATTGGCACCATATCCGACTACAGTACCTGTATTGAACATGGTGTTGATTCCACATTTTGCGTGATCGCCCATCATCAAGCCGCAAAAGATCGTTCCTGTCGGAATGAATCGTTTTGATGTATAATTCCAAAGTTTTACTTCGTCGTAATTATTCTTTAAATTTGAATTGTTGGAATCCGCGCCGATATTGCACCATTCCCCGATTACACTATTTCCTAAAAATCCATCGTGTGCCTTGTTGCTGTATCCCTGGATTACCGAATTATTTACTTCACCACCCACTCGGGAATCCGGACCAATGGTAGTCGCTCCATAAATCTTAGCTCCCATTTTCAATTGTGCACGATCACACAAAGCCAATCCACCCCGGATCATGCAGCCTTCCATGATCTGTGCATGCTTTCCGATGTATACCGGACCGGTTGTAGTGTTGATAATACTGCACGAAATATGTCCGCCTTCTTCGATAAATAGTTGATCTCCGATTAGTTTATTGCTTGCATCTGCAACTGCTGATGTTCTTCCTCTTGTGATGAGCTGAAAATCCGCATTGAGTTCGAATTCATTCCACTGAAACAATTCCCATAAGTTTTGAATACCACGTACGAGGTATTCATCAACATTCTGTTTCTGAAATGGCGCAATATTTTTTTTCTCCAAAAATTCAAGCGATTGTTCTTTTGACAATCGCGCTGCAAGCCATTGATCTTTGCAGGTTAAAAACTCACCGAGTTCAAGTGTATTTACTATTTCGATCAATTCATTGGATGGTAGTAGATGAGCCTGAATCAAAATATTTTCCGATTCGATCTGAGTCGGGAATTTGGTTTGCAGATATTCCGGAACAGAATAGGATATGTTGGCATCCATTCTTCGTTCCCATTTTTCAGCAATGGAGAGTATGCCGATTCTGATGGAGGAAAGAGGTCTAGCCCAGGTAAAAGGTTTTAATGAATCGCGGTGAGCGGGATCGACGAGAATGACATTTCTATTGGCCATAAGGACACAAAGATGGCAACTCTATTATTGACAACTCATAAGAATTGCCGAATCTATATAAAAACTATGATTTGCTTTCGCCGGGTGCTTCTGTTTTTGCAAACTTAGAAGTAGAAAACTTTTTGTTGAATTTGTCAATACGTCCTGCCGTATCCACAAATTTCATTTTACCCGTAAAGAATGGGTGTGACTTTGAACTGATCTCCAAACGAATCAAGGGATATTCCTTGCCATCTTCCCAAACAATGGTTTCTTTGGTGGCAGTGCAAGATCTTGTAAGAAAGGCTTCATTACAGGAAAAATCCTTGAACACCACGAAACGATAGCCGGCAGGGTGAATATTTTTTTTCATGATTCTAAAAATTTGGAGTGCAAAGATAATCGGTGGGCATGAAATCAACAAGGAAAAAGGCTGTAGGCTTTAGGCTTTAGGCTTTAGGAAGTACAGAATTCTGGTTATCAGTGCATTAGCAATTACAAAATCTAAATAAGTTGGAGTTAAAAAGACCCAATCTTCATATTAATTTCAATTCAATCCAAAACCTCCAGCCTAAAGCCTAAAGCCTTTAGCCTATTCTTCCGTACCTTTCAGCCTTTCAACTCGAGCATGAAAATACATTCTGTATTGACCGGATTCCTGGCCATACTCTGTCTGGCGATCGCGGTATATGCAGCATATACGATGAGCCATCTCCGGTTTTGGGGACATTACCCCATCTTCCTGTTGATGGGCGGTTGGGCCGGAAT
Organism: Saprospiraceae bacterium; assembly: GCA_044227375.1. Taxonomy (GTDB): domain Bacteria; phylum Bacteroidota; class Bacteroidia; order Chitinophagales; family Saprospiraceae; genus Vicinibacter. The sequence goes on along the minus strand of JBGAWX010000014.1, from coordinate 6,281 downwards.
GCTCTTGCTTGTGATGAGCTTACGAGTGCCCAACACCAATACGCTCAATCTATTGTTACTTTCCACAGCTTCAGGCTTGATCCTGTCAAAAGGATTTGTGTACACCAGTCCCTTGCTTTTTGTTGGTTTTGTGCCACTGCTCATTTTGCAACATAAACTGGATTCCGGAGACCAGCCTGCAAAATGCAGTACCCATTGGTGGTATGCCTTCAATACATTTATGTTTTGGAATATCGGAGCCACCTGGTGGGTTGCCAATGCAGCTTTGATCCCTGCGATTGTTGCTTTTGTACTCAACAGTTTTTTCATGTCCATACCCTGGATGGGTATGATTCAATTTGGAAGGAGTTTTCCAAAATTAAAATATCTGGCCTTCATCGCTTTCTGGATTTGTTTCGAATGGGTACATCATGCCTGGGAAATTTCATGGCCCTGGCTGACCCTCGGTAACGGACTTGCATTCTGGCCAAAATTGATTCAATGGTATGACATTACCGGAGCATTCGGTGGTACATTATGGATATTAGTGGCAAACATTTTGATCGTATTGATCATCATCAAAAAACAATTCACTCCATTTCGAATTGGAACTGTTGTTTTATTATTGGCCCTGCCTTCAGCTTATGGTTTATACAAATATCAAAACATAACACTGAAAGGAAATCCGGTTGAAGTAGGAATCGTACAACCGAATTTCGACCCGTATTATGAAAAATTCAGAATTGATCCGACTGTTCAAATGATCAAGTTTGAAAATTTATCCCGGGTGGCCTGCACTCCGAATACGCGTTATCTCATCTGGCCTGAAACCAGTTTTGATTTTATAAGGACAGATGAACTGAATACAGATTGGAGAATAAAACGAATGCGCGACATCACTTATGGTTTTCAAAACTTATGTGTCGTTTCAGGTACCACTACGATCAAACCATTTTCAGCTACAGAACCGCATACCGATGCAACACGCAAAAACAAAGAAGGACGCGACCCTGAATTTTATGAATATCAAAACAGTGCGGTCCAGGTGAGTTCGACAGATACTGCAGTTCCCGTTTATGTAAAATCAAAACTCGTTCCGGGTGTAGAGACCTTTCCATACCGTCATCTTCTTCCTTTTTTAAAACCTATTGTTGAAATGTTTGATGGCTCTTCGGTTTATGGATTGGGAAGACAAAAAGAACGCAGCATTTTTCAACATGGAAAATATAAAATTGCACCGGTCATTTGTTATGAATCAATTTATGGAAATTACATCGGTGATTATGTACGCAAAGGAGCACAAGCAATATTTATTATGACGAATGATGGATGGTGGGATGATACTCCGGGTTATAAACAACATCTTGCATTCGGCGTGTTGCGTGCTATCGAATTCAGAAGATCCATTGCACGATCCGCCAATACCGGAATCTCTTGTTTTGTGGATGCCAAAGGAGATATCTCACAAGCGACTCAATATGGAAAAGATGCTGCCATTATGAAATCCATTTTATTTTCAGATGAAACCACAACCTACCTTCTGACGGGAGACCTGATCGCTTATGCTTGCATCTATCTGACACTTGCCTTTATTGCAATTGGAATTTTTATATTTTTGAAAGCCCGGTTTTCAAAAAATTTATAGAATTGCTTCTGAACCCCCTTCCCCCTTTGAAGGGGAACTCATTTATCTTTTATACACACACAGATTAAATTCAGAATCAAGAATGAATTATTTTTTGATTGCTCAAATTGAAAATGTCCATTTTCAAAAAAACTAAATTCCCCTTTCAAGGCCTGCCTGTGGCAGACTGAGATTATGGGTTCCAACAAATGATTAATTCTGATTTGATTCTAATTTTGAAAGCTCGGTTTTCAAAAAATCAATAACGCGAACTTCAGTAGCATCCATCTTATTGTAATCGGCAAGAAACACGCTGACATAATCTAAAAGATGAACAAGATAAATGGATCGCTCGATTAATGAATTTCCTTTAGAATAAACTTCGACTACAGCAGAACTATAATGTGATACAATTTCTTTCGTCAATTCAATCCGGGCCTGATTTCTTTCGTGATCATCTGCATTGCGCAAAAACAATACTGCGAGTGCATCCTGTTTCCATCTCCAGCCGACGAGTTCGTTGTGGTTCATTTCGGGGATGACATGATGCCAGCACAGCATTTTGCTGTTTTCATTGATTTGTTGTCTAAACCGTACTGCAACCGGTTCATTTCGATCCGTGGTATAAATTACAATCATTTTACTTTGAAGCACCGCAGCAAGTTGTTTTGCTTTTTCAATGAGGTCACTGGATTCTGATTTCAAACGATTAATGGTTTCACTTAAATCTATTTTGAATGATGAATCAATCAAATTCAAAGCATGAATGACGGATAATTGTGAAACCAAAGAATATCCAAGACAAGCTCTTGGTGAAGACCAGCCTGAAGGCAATTGCACAAAGTCGAGTTTGTTTTCTTTAGCCAAACGAATGATTTCACCTCCGGAAGAAATACAAACAATTTTGGCACCTGAATTTTTCAATTGTTGAAATGCAGAAATGGTTTCTTCTGTATTTCCGGAATATGAAGAAATGATTACCATTGTGTGAATGTCGATCCATGCTGGTGCATCATAAGATTTTCCAACGAATACCGGAACTTTACAACTGCTTCTCAAAAACGATTCAACAAATTCACCACCAATTCCTGAGCCTCCCATGCCACTGATAAATATTTTTTGAATTGGATGTGCATGCTGATTAATCAGGGCTTGTGCTGCTATATGCATGGCTTCTTCCAGTTGTGAAGGAAAAGCCTGAATCATTTCAAACATTGATTTCATCGGAAAATTTTGGATTGAATTGCAAAGATACTAAAATTCAATGGACCATCGATATCCTTATGAGTGTGGAGACAAACCACTGCCGCTTCATAAGGAGATTTGTATAAAAAATATTTCCAGTTCATTTTTATTTGAACCATCGCCTGATTATTTCAAGATTTATTATAATGCAATGATCCTTGCAATTCTAAATAATCATCCATTGGCATTAAGCGATCAATGGGCAATGATTAATGATTAATGGTTTCCCGATGCATCGGGAGGTTAATGGTTAATTTAGATCAATGGCCTCAACACAAAACTAAATTTCATTTTCTTCCCATCTCTTCTGATTTTCAATGTAATTTTTTTACCTGCTTTGCCTTGCAATAATGAATTTATTTTTGAAAGGGAATAAAAAGCCACAGGCCATCCATTGATTTTAACAATCTGATCATTTTCCTGAAGGCCGGCTTCTGCTGCAGGCGTGTTGGGCACTATATAGGCTATGTAATAACTCTGCAAATCCGAACCACCACTAATCACCAGCATGCCCGATTTATCATACTCTATAACTTCTTTATAATTCTTGTTTGGTCTTACAAACAATTTCTCATTTTGATAATCCAGTATGATGGTGAATTTATCGAGTATCTGATTTCCAATCAGTCCATTTTTTACCTGGCTTTCATTTCGCGCAATCGGAGTTTGTATTTTTAAAAAATGCGTAATGACCCCAGGCAATAAAAAGGTATCGAATTTCATGGAATGTATTTTACCTACATAACCCGTAAGCATTCCCCCCAACCCGCTACCCAGATACCCCGGAATGATTTTATCCGGCATGTTCACCAATGTTGCTGAATCTGAATACATCAATAGCGACAAACTCGCTCCGGTATCCAATAATAAGTTCATCATTTGACTCGAGGAACTGTTATTATTCATGTTGACCTTGATGTACGGCTTGTTTTTAAAAATTTTAATATCAACCGGTTTAAAGGTGTTCGGAATTTTATATGCTTTGTCGTGCAATACCAACCAATGATGTTTAAAATCTATCTCAATAAAATATTGGCTGAAAAGGGAAGCACTCAGGATTCCATGAATGGATTCTCCGATAACCTGGGAAATGTTTGTTGCATTGTCCTTAAGTACTATCAATGGACTCATGAACTCATGTTTCGCCTGGAACATGAGGTTTAACGGACTCGTCAGAATGGCAGGTATCTCCTGTTGCAGATCGGAACCGATTACCTTGATCTCCCTTTCATAAGAATTGGCAAGTAAATCCGTCCATTTTTTTTCAAAGAGTATAGTGTGTTCAGCTCCGGTATCAAAAATCAGTTTGATGGGCAATAATTTCTCCAATTGTACATCGAGGATGATAAAAGATTGTACATACCGGAATGGCAAGCGAATACTTTGGTCTGCATGAATATGCGAAACTTTTGCAAATCCTGTTGATGAAAAAACAAATCCATTCAATACAATGAGTATCCATTTTAAATAAACGAAACTATGTCTGAATGTTAAAGTCATTGCATCATTTTAAAAAGCTTCATCGCAAGTTATAAACTTGCAACGACATTTTTAATTTATTTAATCGTGTTTTGTCTTTTCACTCCCGGTTTCAGAGGGATCACTTTTTACTTTCCTTTGATATCTTCCATACAAACCCAATTGTTTGCTTTTTGAATCATTAATCACATGAAACATAGAACACTCGATATTTTTGGAATAAAATATTTCATTGTTTGGAGTATTCAAAATGCCCAATGCGTTTGTATTGGTTCCACCTTCTGTATTGTCCCGCCTGCTTGAAATCAGCCCAGCCTGGATTCTGAAATTTCTGAGTTCTCTGGACCAGGGTACCAGATTAAAATTAGCAGCCACAATAGCATTTTGATATTGCAGATTGATTTTAATTGCGAATGAATCGAGAAACCGGCTGACATTCTGATATGTTTTCATGGTAATTGGAGGCATACAATTTGCAACGACAATGTCAAAACTATCTTCAAAATCATTGACCAGTTTTAATTGCAAGACCGGTACTCCATTAATATCAAAAGATTGATGACTTTGAAATTTCAATTTCGACAATACCGCTTTTCCCATTGGATCAACACGAGGCAACATGAATTGATAGGGATACCTGGCTTTTAATTTTTGCAATAGCGGAACTTCTTCAGGGGTCAATTCTTCAAATATCATGACATCTGCATCCTTCAGATAAATTGAACCCAATGCTTTTTCTTCGTCATCATCGCCTAAAGTCAGATTTGCAAAAACCACAGTGATGGCATTGGTATTATTAAAATTTGCAAGACGCAAATCGGTATTGAATGAATTCATCAAATAAAATGCAATGACCCCGGAAGACAAGAATCCGGAATACATGAATTTTTCATTTTCGAAAAAAAGGGCTAATATTCCTATGATCAGACAAATCACCATCCAATGAATGGCATATTCCGAAAATTGCTTTGCCAATAAAAAATCAGGTGGAAATAAAAACAACAGACTCATAGTGATGATGAATCCTACCATGGCCCATTGTATGGATTCTGAAATCTGATATTTTATCATTGTTGAATCTACAAAAATAGCAATAAAAGCTGATGCAGAGGAATGCAAAGGGGAATAACAAGGGGTAATCCCAATGGCAATCAGAGTAAATGAAATAACAATTCAACCCATTAACCTCCCGATGCATCGGGAAACCATTAACCATTCAACAATTAAATCAACGATCCACTACCACTCGTTCTTTGAATTCCTGAAGATCTCCATCCGGGTGGACCAATTCTATGTAAAGGATGTAATTTCCAACAGGCAATAGGGCTGAAGCATCATCGTCTCCATTCCAGACAATCAGATCCTGCGCGGACAAGACCTGGTAACTCAATGATTTCAATTTCTGCCCGGATAAATCAAAGATTTCAATTTTTGATTTGTAACCGGATTTATTCAAATGGAATTGAATGGAGAGAAAATCTCTGTAAGAATCTCCATTTGGAGTAATGACTGTTGAAGATAAAGTATATGGTTTATCCAAATTATGCATTGCAGTATCGATAAAATGACTGTTTGCAATTCCGGGAGTGGCATAACCAAAAGATGCAGCCGCGGACTGCCAGTTATTTCGATTGTTTGAGAATCCTTCCATATCGATTTTTTCGAGGGATACTCCTTCCACATCATGAATGAAAGGATGATGCCATTCTTTACTAAATGTAAAGGAATCCAAGAGCACCAGATTGTTATTTTGATTGAAGGCCAACTCTAAATTGCCACCATCATCATCGATGGAAGGAATCTGCGTTTGGATAATCTTAGTGGAATCGCTATGCAAATATTTATGAAATACTTGTTCCGGATTTGAAGTTAATGCAACATAATTGCCGGGAAGCACAATTTTATCTGATGTGATAGAATACCAATTTGCATTCGAAGCCTGATTTCTGACCAA
>JBGAWX010000149.1:0-8760 GCA_044227375.1 Saprospiraceae bacterium | reverse complement strand
TCCAGAATCCAGGCTTTGATTAAAGAAGTAGAACAGGAATACAAAGTACTCATTGACGCTGACCTGGAATTGTTGACGATAAGACATTACCAGGACGCCATGATTCCAAAATTACTTGAAGAGAAAGTAGTAATTCTTGAAGAAAGGATCCGGAAAACATTGCAAATTGTAATGAAGAAAGCTCCTGCCATCTTGCCCAGGAGATCTTAAATTGTACTATTCTTCTTCCTTTGGGTTGATATTTTATATCTTATCAAATTCAATGTCATTGTCTTCCAGAAGTTGTTCAGCTTTCTTGGAAGAATGAATAAAGACCTCCATGGTTTTTGGTGTAAACACTTCACTTTCCAGTAAATTCCAGGATTTACAAATGTCATCAAGGGTCACCAAAAAATCCTCCAAAAGTTCAGGATCATTTATCTCTTCAGATAACAGGTCATCGAAATGTTCAATAATTAAAATGACATGATCCTGAGTAATCCATTCCAGGTCCATAAGACAATCATAGAGGGCATCCAGGTTTTTACCAAAAAAATCAGGAAGATCAAAAGCCCTTTCAAGTTCATTGTATAAGTCAATAGAGGACTTGCAACATTCGCCGTCCAGTTTTGCAACAAATGTATTCTTAAAACGGATGGCCGGAAATTTGGATTTATTTACAATGAAATGGATTAAGGCACTCATGGATTTATTTTTATAAAAGTTTGATAATGATCAGGAGTGTAATAAGCAGAATGATCAGAACCCGTGATGAGTCGTTCTGCTCCCCGGTTTTGTCCTTTAACTTTGGGATGTACATCCCATTCTTTGTATACTATCCTGTTTCCAACAAGGTCATGAGAAACTAATTTCTTTTCTCTGTTAAAAAAAATTCGACCGCCAACATATCGTGGTGGTGCTTCCTGATATTTTAGTATATGATTTAAAACGGCGATTACATAATCTGGTATTTCGTGTACACTTGGAGTGATATGAGCATTGAGCGAATCCTTTTTTTGATTGGGTATCGTGTCAACTGATGCAGAATAATTTCGATTGGATAATCCATCAGCTTGCTTTCCATCGGGATTCAGCAAATACCAGGACAATGCGATGACTCCAGCAAGGAGTAATATAAAAGCGGCAATTCGATTCCAGGTCATGCTCATAGATTCGTGGATTATGAGATAGCTGGAATAAAAATACAGGAAATCAGAAATATGTACTCAATAGTTTTCTGCTTTTTTCTCTGGTTCTGTATCCAAGCATATACATGCATGGTACCACAAGTAGGGTCAGAAAGGTTGCCGTAATTAATCCGAAAATAATGGTCCAGGCAAGTGGTCCCCAAAATGCAACATTATCACCACCAAGATAAAACTTGGGATCGAAATCACTAAAGAGACTTGAAAAATCGAGGTTAACTCCGATTGCCAAGGGAATTAAACCGAGTATGGCGGATAGTGCTGTGAGTATCACAGGGGTGATACGTGTAGCTCCGCCTTCAACAATGGCCTCTTCAACAGAATGCCCTCGTTGTCGAAGTTCATCTGTAAATTCTATGAGAAGTATTCCATTTCGAACGACAATTCCCGCTAATGAAAAAATACCGATTCCAGTCATGACTGCACTCAGGGTAATTTCAAAAAATCCAAAACCCAATGCGATGCCAATCAATGAAAATAAAACAGTGGTAAAAATGATAATTGGTTTTACTACCGAATTGAATTGCGTCACCAGGATCAAAAACATGAGTGCCAATGCTGCACCAAATGCAAGTCCGAGAAAATCTATGGTCTCCTGCAGTTCGGCCTGTTCACCGGAAAAATTAATTTCATAACCTTCCGGTAAATCCATTTGATCTGCGAGATCTTTTATCTGGCCGATAATGGTATTCGGACTATATCCAGTGATTACATCGGAACTCAATGTCAAAACCCGTTTTTGATTTTTACGGTTTATACTTGAAAGTGAATTGCCATAACTGATGGAGGCAATTGAACTGACAGGAATTTGTTTGAACCGTTGTGTCGACATATCCATAAAGGCTACATCGAGGTTGAGCAATTTCTCCAAAGTATTTCGATCGCCTTCTTTAATTCTAAGTTGAATGGGGTAGTCGTCATTCATATCGCGATACCTCGATACTTCTTTACCGAATAATGCAGTTCTCAATTCTGTGGCAACCTGTGCCAGACTGATTCCTTCTCGTTGTGCTTTTTCTTCATCAATATGAATGATAATTTCCGGTTTGCTAATTTGCAAATCCGATTTCAGATCATCAATACCTTCAATTTTTTCTTCTACAATGCCATTAGCTAAGTTGCGGCTGATGCGATCCAGCATGTCAAAATCATCACCACTGATTTCAATGCTGATCGGTCTTCCAACCGGAGGTCCATGATTTTCTTTTTCAACAGAAATTTCCGCACCGGCAATTCCTTCTTTGAATTCAGGTGTGGCTACACGATCCGGATTTTGAGGATCACCGGCACCGAGTCCAACATTGGAAATCACTGAGGATACGATGGGATTGTCTTTTCCGATTATTTTGTAAACCCTATTTTCAATAAGTTGTGTTACGGAGTCCGTAACGGATGCATCTGTACCAATCGGCATCTTACAATAGACAAAAGCAAAATTGGGTTGACCTTGCGGAAACGTTTCAATTTGTGGATTGGTGCTGCCGTAGTATATAAAACTTAAGAACAAGAATACGAATACACCAATCACAACCAGAATGGGTCTGAATCCTTTCAGTAAAATTCCCAATAAGTTTTTATACCCATTGATCACAGCAGGCCATACAGTATTCTGGAATGCAAAAATTAATTTTGTAAAAACAAAATGATATAATAAAATGAGTAGAATGCAAAACAAAGAAAAATTACCGAGTCCTCTACCCATGCTAAAGTAACCAAGGAGTGCTAAGGCTGTAAAAAAGATAAATGGTTTACGGTAGTTTTTTAAAGATGATTTTTGATGTTCGTCATCTCTGGTCATAAAACTGACAGCAAAAACCGGATTCATCACAAATGCCACTATTAATGATGCACCTAATGTGATGATTAGGGTAACCGGCAAATGATACATGAATTTTCCAATAATGCCGGGCCAAAATAATAATGGAAAAAATGGCATTAATGTAGTCAGTGTACCAGCCAGTACAGGTAGGAAGACTTCACCTGCTGCAAGTTTAGCCGCTTGCTCGATATTCAGATGTTTGTTCTTTGTAAAAATCCGATGCGTGTTTTCAATCACAACTATGGCATCATCTACTATGATCCCCAATGCGAGCAATAATGAAAACAATACAATTACATTCATGGTCATATCCATGCCGGGCATCAACAGGAATGCCAGCAGGCAAGAAAGCGGAACAGCCAATCCGACAAAAAATGCATTGACGAATCCCATGAAAAACATCAGGATGAATACCACGAAAATAAAACCGAGGATTACAGTATTGATCAAGTCATGCAATTGTACTCTTGTGTTTTCAGAAGTATCCGCAGTAACTTTAATGGTAAGTCCTTGCGGAAACTTGTGAAGTTTATAATCATTGATGATTGCATAAATTTTGTCTGTGGCTTCAATCAGGTTCTCGCCACTCCGTTTTATGACATTTAAAGTGACAACAGGTTTGTTGTCCAACCTGGCATAATCCTGCTTTTCTTTGAAGTTGTCTTCTATATCTGCGATATCTTTTAAAAAAACAGTTGTACCCAGAAAGGAGCGTACCACAATATTGCCAATATCTTTGGGATTGGAAAATTCTCCGGTAATGCGCACATTGCGTCTTAAATCCTGGATCCTCAATTCTCCAGCTGAAATATTGAGATTTTGCTGTCGCAATGCTGTTTCAATGTCATTGAATGTTACACCGGCAGCGTTTAATTTATAAAGATCTACGTTCACCTGGATTTCACGTTCGACGGCACCGATGATATCCACTCTCGTAATTTCTTTATTGGATTCAATTTTATCTTCCAATTGTTCAGCATACAATTTCAACCGGTCGAGGGGAAAATCACCGGCGATATTTATATTGAGAATGGGCATTTCACTGAAATCGAATTCCTGGATTTGCGGATCATCTTTCAGATCAGTTGGTAAATCTTTTTTTGCTTTATCAACCGCATCATCTACCCGTTGTTTGCAAATTTTTGGATCAAGATCTGCATTGAATTCCGCGATAACCAGAGAGAAGTCAGAAAGCGAATTGCTTTTTACTTTTTTAATTCCATTGACGGACTTCAATTCTTTTTCAATAGGCTTTGTAATCAGGTTTTCAATATCTTGAGGGGTTGCACCAGGATAAATGGTGGCTACGGAAACAGTGGGGATTACGATATCCGGAAACAATTCCTTTGGAATCCGCTTGTAAGTGATCAATCCGGCCAGACAGATGATGATGGTAAATACATAAATGCTGGTTGAGTTTTGAATGCACCAGTTGGTAAATCGAAGTTGTTTAATATTGTCCAGCTTCATAATAGGGTTTAGCTTTGAAAAAACCAGTGAAAAAACTTATCGGGAAATCAATTGGCCATCTACCAGTTCACTATAACCGGAAATGATAATCTGATCTCCTGCTTTTAATCCTGATATGATTTGTGTTTCACCATTGTATTCCACACCAGTTTGTAATGTGCGTTTTTTGGCAAACCAGCTGCCATTCGATTCTTCCGCAACGAGAATGTAGTTTTCTCCACTAACACTTTTTTGAATCAGATTTGAAGAAATGACCAATGCGTCTTTTATTACTCCATTATTAATTTTAAGCTTCACGGCCTGGTTGCTTAAATACATTTGTTTTCCGGCCGGCAATTCCGCTTCGATCATCAAGGTCCTGGTCGTAGGATTAATGGTTTTCGAAACGAAACTGATTTTTGATTCCAGATTCGTATCGGAATCCGGGAAATAAATTAATACCTTATTTCCTTTTTTTACTTTGCTTAAATAAGTATCGCTCAGTTTAGCCTGAACCTTCATGTCTTTATCATTCACAACACGAATGCCCGATAAACCGGGACTCGCCATTTCACCCAGTTTTATTTTAACCTCATCTACGATCCCGTTTATCGGCGATTTAATATGAGTCATGGCCAACTGGGACTCGAGGGTCTTCATTTTTTGTTCGAGTTGTTCTTTCTGATTTTTAGCTTGCAGATATTGCGCTTCACTGCCTATGTTTTGTTCCCACAGGCGCTTTTGTTTTTCATACATGGTATTTGCCAGATTCCAACCGGTTTTTACTTCATCAATACCTTTACGAATGGTTGCTCCATCAAGCGTTGCGAGAATTTGCCCCACGCGTACAGGATCGCCTTCATGTACATTGATAGAAGTCACAACACCCGGCATTTGAGGTGCGGCCAACACATTCTGTCTTGCATCTATGGTTCCCTGCAACTCGATATAATGCAAGAATTCTCTCTTTTTGAGTGTATCCAATTTAACCAATTTGGATTTTGACTGAATTACAGAGGTATCTGATTCAGCTAGTTGCATTTGCAATTCTTTGATTTGTTGGTTAAGTTCCTTGACCTGGGATTTTAATTCAGCCAATTTTGTTTTCGGATCTTTTTGTTCAGGAGCTTTGGTGCAGCGGATCATTAAAAACAAACTGACTACAAGAAGGGTACAGAGGCTTGGCTTCATGCGGGAAAATATTGGGTTGAGAATAGTAGATAATTACGGATAATTAACGCTTATTGATTAAAATGGTTCTGAAGGGGTTCATTAAAACAAATCAATTCAAATTACAAAAAAATGAAATATGTATAACATTGAAATTAAGTAAATAATATTTAAATTAGGAGTTTCTATTTCTCGAATTCTGAAGCTTTATTTAAAAAGGATATGTTGGCAATTCACGAATAAATTGATAGATTTTTTGTTCAAAATCTATATGACAAAACTTAAAATCAAGGCCGTTGCAAATGCCCAAATAGGGAGCCTGTAGTTTCATATTATATACAGCGGCCTGATCAAACATTTTTTGTTGAAGGCTCATTTGAGGAGATTTGCATTCAATCAAAATAAAGGGTAGCGCTGATTTTCCATAAATAACCAGATCAAATCGCTTGGTTAAACTGAAGACCTGAATTTGTTTTTCAACAGCCATCCTGTTGAACGGAATGGCATGAAACTGATTCAACCAAAGGATCAGACACTGTCTGACGAGTTCTTCCGGTGTTTCAGTGATCCATTTTTTTCTAACAGGATCAAAGAGCTGTGAATGTTCTCCATCGGTTCTTTTAAGTTGAGATTGCATGTCCAGCAAAGTAAAATTAGATTGACTCATCATTCGATTTATTGTCGGCGGTTGATTAGGCGGATGTATTCCATCAAGAGCACAAAACTAGGGCTAATCCAAATAAAAACATATTAAAAAATACTATATATATTTAAAATTGATAAATTTGTGGATTGTATTTTTCAATAAATTTCTATGGATATTGCGAAACAGCTCGTCAAGGATTTTTGGAATCAATACTCCTGTGGTGAACAATTGTACATGGTTGGCGAGGATTTGAAAGCCAGATTCAAAAATCAACTTCAGGAACGTTTGCGTTTAGAGCCGTTTATACCAGATTTTGCAGAATTTTCGAATTGGAAGGGAAAAGATGTCTTGGAAATCGGAGTAGGTTTGGGTGCAGATCATCAATTGTTTGCTGAACATGGTGCCAAATTGAAAGGATGTGATCTGACTGAAAGAGCTGTCGAATACACAAAGCAACGGTTGAATTTATTCAATCTTCATTCGGATCTTACAGTTGCCGATGCTGAAAATTTACCGTATTCCAATGAAGAATTTGATTTGGTTTATTCCTATGGTGTCATTCATGTAAGTCCAAATACTCCTCAGGTGGTTTCGGAAATTCATCGTGTTTTAAAAAAGAATGGTACAGGCAAGATTATGATTTATTATAAATACAGTATTGTGGGATTCATGTTATGGATTCGATATGCACTTTTCAAAGGAAGGCCATGGTTATCTCTCGATGAAATCTATTCGAAATATTTAGAGAGTCCGGGCACGAAAGCATATTCGATCAATCAGGCACGAGAACTTTTTAAAAATTTCAGCTCTGTTGAAATCCATACGGTATTAAGTCACGGTGATTTATTGTCATCTCAGGCCGGTCAGCGTCACAAGGGGTTTTTACTGGATCTGGCCAGAATCATTCATCCCAGGTGGATCATCAAAACTTTTTTTAATAGAAATGGACTGTTCATGTTTGTCGATTTAAAAAAGTAAGTTTATGAATGGTCGTTTGATCTTAAAAATTGTCTTAGTCCGGTCGGTACACAATGATCAAACTAAGCCATCAGGTCAGTAATTTGAAATGAATATGAATAGGGGAGATCAAGGTTCTGGAAGCACGTTTCAAAAAGATCTTCCTTTGGAGGGTAGTGTAAAAATCTGGTCTGCATTATGGACCCGGATCATTTCAAAAAAAATTTCAAGAGAATGTTTATTTTCAGATGGACCTACCCGGAATATCTATGAGTTTTGGCAGCGGGCCTATGCAAAGGATCTTTTGAAACTGATTCAAAATAGAAATTATAATGACTTCCTGGAATTGGGTGCAGGTCGGGGTACGACATCGATGTATCTGAGCAATGCAGGTATTCATCAAATCACATTACTCGATCTCTCAGAGGAAGCAAAGAGATTGGCATACAGCAATTTTGAAAAATTCCAGTTGCACTTTAAAGATTTTGTACTAGCGGATGTTCGTAAAACTCCGTTCCCTGATGAGTCATTTGATTGTATTTATAATATTGGTTTATTGGAACATTTTGAAAATCCTGGAGAAGTTTTGAAAGAGGCGTTTCGACTTTTGAGAAAGGAAGGCTTAATATTTATGCCGGTATTTCCAGATATCACGAGTCCTCATTCATTTTTGTTAAGATTGATTTTTAATCCGCTTTCGTATATCAAAAGAATATTTAAAACCAATACCGCTTTGGAGGATTCCATGATACGTACAAAACGGACATTGGACTCATATGAAGCAATTTGTAAAAAAATGGGATTTAGAACGGTGGAGTGTCTTTATTACAATCCATTTCCAAAAATTGTGAGAGACGGGTGGTACGAAAATTATATTATACTGAATCTATTTAAAATAATTTATAAATTAAGAAACATACCTCCCCGGAAATTACAATTGCGAACAAATTCTTTTTTTGGTTCCGCCTATTTAGTGATTGCGTATAAATGAATTTTTGCTAAACAATGATTTTATTTTGAATCCGATTCATCAGACATTTCGAAATTTTACAACTAAGATTCTGGTATTGGGAATCAGTTTGCTGGTCTCTTTACTGATTCCCGGAATCCTTGGTCCTGGTTTATTTGGCTTGTATTCACTAATAATAGCTTGGGTGGGTTTTTTAATTCCTATAACTTCCTTTGGGATTGGAGCAGGAATTTTGTATTACATCAGTAATAAATCTCATTCTTTTCAATCGGTATTCAGTACCAATTTGTTTATTGCCATACTCATAGGCCTTTTTAATTTTTTCATACTCTTTCTTTTTTATCTAACAGGACTTTTGAATCGTGTGGACAGCTCAGTGCAGCTTTCTGAATTCTGTATGCTCGCCGGCAGTATTTTATTTCAATCCATAAATTATATTGTTGGAAGGGCATGGTTAGGGGATTCAAAATTTGATTATTTGAATTCTTTGGATTTATTAAACAGCCTGTTAGGTCCCGGGATATTGCTCATGGCATTATGGTATTTCAGTATAAAGGATACCAGT
>JBGAWX010000148.1:0-8814 GCA_044227375.1 Saprospiraceae bacterium | reverse complement strand
TTCCTGGAATATTACATGCATGGTGAATTGGTCGCAAAGGTACCTGCAGAATCCTTGGTGCTTGGCGGAGGGGCTCCTGTGTATCAGAGAGAAACCAGGAAACCAACATATTTTGAACTTATCGAACAGTTCGATCCGAAAGGAGTAGTCGAAATAAATGACCTTGTGGAAGTCGCAAAAAAATTGATAGCATCCCCCAATATTGCCAGTAAAAAATGGATCTACGAACAATATGACCGGATGGTTCGTACAAACTCGATGACCTCAGTATATCAGGCCGATGCAGCAGTAGTTAGAATTAAATCAAGCAAAAAAGCAATTTGCCTGACTACAGATTGCAATTCGAATTATGTGTATCTCGATCCTTACCAAGGCGGAATGATTGCCGTCAGTGAATGTGCAAGAAATATCAGTTGTTCGGGCGGCATCCCTGTAGCCATTACAAATTGTCTCAATTTTGGCAATCCCTACAATCCGGAAGTTTATTGGCAATTCGTGCATGCACTTAAAGGCATGGGAGAAGCCTGTGAAAAATTTGACACCCCGGTAACAGGTGGCAATGTCAGTTTTTACAATCATACGGTAACAAAAGATAAAACCGAACCCATCTATCCTACTCCAACAATAGGCATGTTGGGACTCATGGAAGACATTTCATTATTTACCAGCATTGATTTTAAAGAGCCTGGTGATTTAATTTATTTATTAGGCATTCAAAACAATCACATCGGATATTCAGAATACCTGAATATAATCCATAACGTCACTTACGTTCCCGCACCTTATTTTAATCTCGATGAAGAATTCCAATTGCATAAATCCATTCAGGAGTCCATACGGAAAAGATATATTGCATCTGCGCATGATGTTTCTGAAGGAGGAATTTTTTGCAGTCTGGCTGAATCTTGTTTCCATAATTCATCATTCGGATTCAACATCCGGATTCCGGATGAATTCAGAAAAGAAATCTTCCTGTTTGGTGAAAGCCAGGGAAGAGCTATCGTAACCATAAAACCCAATATTAAAGCAGAATTTGAATTATTTTTGCAACACCATAAACAAAAACATTATTTACTAGGACACGTTACAAAAGATTCTTTTATGATCAATGATCAGCATTATGGAACCAATGCAGAATTTTTTGAACTGTATTCAAATTTCATTTCAAAACAATTTTTATAATTTAAACAGATACAATATGAAAGTAATGGTTTATCAGATTCTGGTTTTAGCAATCGCAGTAGGACTGACCTCTTGCAATACAGGAAATCAAATCAGTGGAAACTTTACAAATGGAACTGACCTTTCAATCAGCATGGACCGGATAGGACTCGATAACTCGTCTGTGCCTATTGACAAGACCCAAATGAAGGGTGGAAAATTTAGTTTCAATTTAAAAGAAGCACCTAAACCCGGCTTATACAGAATCACATTAGGACAACAGAATTTAATTTTTGTCCTCGATGGAACCGAAAAGCAAGTTGAATTTTCGGGAAATTTCAATGAACTCGGTTCAGCAAAAGTCAATGTAAAAGGAGCTCCTGCTTCAGAAGAAGTATTTAATGCCATTGGCGAATTGAGCAGAAGTCAACCATCCCTGGATCTCGTAAAGACAAAAGTGAATACCATGAACAGTCCATTGGCTGCAGGATTGATAGCAGTACAATTTTTGGGATTCAGACCAGACTTTGCTTCAGTACACAAAGTGATCGTCGGACGCATGAAAGAAAAATTTCCGGATTGCGAATTCACTAAAACCTATGAATCTTTTATCGTACAATCAGAACAGATGGCCGCATCTCAGGCAGCAGCTGAATCCATAAAAGTGGGAATGGATGCTCCTGAAATCAGCCTGCCTTCACCAAATGGAAAAACGTTTAAATTATCAAGTCTAAAAGGAAAAGTAGTCCTGCTTGATTTTTGGGCAAGTTGGTGTGGCCCTTGCCGCAGAGAAAATCCCCATGTTGTTGAAATTTACAATAAATACAAATCGAAAGGATTTACCGTCTTCAGTGTTTCACTGGATGGCGTTGACAGTCGAACCAAAGCCCAATTAGGTTCTGAATCCCAAATCAAAGAATTTACGGATCGTGCAAAAGATGCTTGGGTTGCTGCAATTGAAAAAGACAGATTGAGTTGGGAAACCCATGTAAGTGATTTGAAAAAATGGGAAAGCGAACCGGCAAGAACTTATGGCGTTCAATCCATACCAAAAACATTCCTGATTGGAAAAGATGGAAAAATCGCTGCAGTAAATCCACGAGATAATCTCGAAGAAGAATTATTGAAGGCACTTTAAGGTTGAAGGCTGTAGAGCCATAAAAAAATACTATTTATTCAGAGTTATTTTGTTGACATGAATAAATAGTATTTTTTTTGCATGGTCATGCATCTTTAAAATTTCAAATCTAATTCTAATTGCAACTTAGATTTCAGCTCTTTCCTTCAAAGCCATTATCCAAACATTTTCCACGCCATTATCAAAGAACATGCTACTGATGCATTCAAAGATTCTGCACCAAGTGATCGTGAAGAGGGAATGGATATTTTCATCTTGCATTGATTGATAACTTCTGGAGACAATCCATTGGCTTCATTCCCGATGCAAATAAAATTGACTTGACCTTTATTCATTTCATATATGTTCTTGCCATCAGCAGCAGCGGCGTATTTATCCATCCCCGGAAACAACTCTTGCATTTCCATCCAATTTTTAGTCATTACTTGCACTCTCAAAATACTGGACATCGTGGCCTGTACAGTTTTATTGTTGAATGGATCCACGCAATCCGGAGAACAATACAGTTGCTTTAAACCAAACCAATCTGCAGAACGGATGATGGTTCCTAAATTCCCGGGATCCCTGATCTGATCCAAATAAATAATAAGCGATGGAACAGAACGCTCCTCCTCATTAAATTCAGGCATTGCAAAGATTGCTAAAACCTCCTCAGTCGATTTTAAATTCGATACCGCTTGCAATTCTGAATCAGACAATACTCTTGTTCTTTCTTTAAATCCGTCAAGAAGTGGCTCATACTTTTCGATCCATATCGACGTGGCACACAACAACTTTAAATTTTGAGGCGTTTCCTTTATCAAATCAAGAACAATCCTGGATCCTTCTGCAATAAATTGCTTTTGAAGTTGTCTTATTTTCTTATCCTTCAGGGATTTTATCCATATTTTTTCTGATTTACTTAGCATCTTTGTTCTATAATTTCATGAACTACAACAAAATTAGCGTATTCCTGTTATTGTGCATGGTATTGTGCTCATGCAGTGTAAGAAAATATCTCAAACCTGAGGAAGTTCTTTTAAAATCCAACAAAATTCAAATAGAAGGAAATAAATCCATTGAAAACAAAATTCAAATTTCTGAACAATTATCTACCCTTTATAAACAGAAGCCCAATAGCAATTATTTAATTTTCATTCCGAGGGAATGGTTACACTTCAAAGTAATCAACAGGAAAAATAAAGACTCCTGGTTTTCTAAAACTTTAGCCAAACCAGCCGAATCCCCATCTTTACTCGATACCACTCTTTGTGAAGCTACCAAAAACAACATCAACAATTACCTGTACAATCAAGGCTATTTCAACACACTTTGCAGATACGAAATAAAAGTAAAAAATAAATATGGTTCCGTACTCTATGTGGTCAATCCCGGAGAACGGTATTATGTGAATGACATCCAATATATTGCCGAAGACAAGGTCGTTGAAAAAATAGTCAATGAAAATATTGAAGCGTCCTTTCTGAAACCCGGATCCCCATTGGACAATAGCTTATTTCAAAATGAAAAGGCAAGGATCAGTGAATTGCTTTTTAACAATGGCTATGTAGAGTTCAATCCGGTATACATTCAGACCCTGGAAGTTGACACCATTCACCTCAAAGCAAATATTAAATTAAAAATCAACAATCCCGAAGGTCGATCAAGCCATCCCCAGTACACTGTTAATAAGATCCAGGTGAATCCCTATTTCTTACCGGGAGACAGTCTTGTCTATGAAGCCATTGAATATGACTCCATTCAATTTAACATACTGCCCTATTACAAATATGTAAAACCAAAAGTCATTGCATCCAAAATAAAATTCCGGCCCGGAGTAATTAATAATAAATCATTAATCGATGAAACCTATAGTCAACTTTCAAGACTTGGCATTTACCGCTTTGTCAATATTGAAGCTAAAATTGATTCTGTTGAAAAATATAAAATCAATTACAACATTCAATTGAATCCTCTTAAGAAATGGGTGTTTGACTTCGGTGCGGATTTCAATTACACCTCCATTAAAACTGCTGGTAAAACACTATTTGGAATATCCGGTTTCGCCAATTTAAAAAACAGACATTTATTTAAAGGCGCAGAAAGTTTCACAACCAAGATTGAAGTGGGAACTGAATTGAATGTATTTGATTTTAGTAAATTCAATTCATTGAGTATGCATTATAGCAATGAGTTGTCTTTAGCTTCTTTTTATGACCTGACCGGTACCTGGGGAATTTCCAAATTTCTCTTAAAACCATTTGCGAACTTGCCGGACAAACCGGATTCGAGAACCAATATCAGGATTGGTGCTGATTATGAAAAACTGACGGAACTCTATAATTATATTTCATTGAACGCAAATGTGGAATATGAATGGCAACTTTCGAAACGAAAACGATTTTCTCTTCATACACTCGGATTTTCATTGTACGTCCCTCAAACAGAAACAAAATTTGATTCCATTTTAGAATTAAATCCATTCTTAAAAAACAGTTTTAAGGGGAAGCGTTTATTCACTTCGTATTTTCTGGACAACATCACCTATTACTATCAAAGCAAAATCAGAAATAATTCTCAACACGCCTTTATCGGCAATTTCAATATTTCAGGATTTGAAGCATTTGCAATTAACAGATTGTATAATTCAATCTCCAATTCAAAGGATACATTTTCTCTCGGAGAATTTGAGTTTTCTAATTTTATCAAACCCGAGTTTGACTATCGATATTACTATACATTTTCCGAGAAAAGTAAATTGGCCACCAGAGTCGCCTTTGGCATTGCAATACCATATGGCAACAGCACTTCCATACCTTACATAAAACAATTTTATGTCGGAGGCCCGCAAAGTCTGAGAGCATGGAATATACGGGAACTTGGACCCGGTTCAAACAATTTGAGCAATACCATTAAAGACAGGCCCGCTTACTTCGCATCGGGTGACATTAAACTGGAAGGCAGTGTCGAATATCGGTTTGATATTTTTTGGAGGCTTGAAGGCGCCTTGTTTCTGGATGCCGGAAACATTTGGTTGTTACCAAAACCATCAGAAGATAATGAAGCGGGAAACTTCGACAGTAGATTTTATGAGGATCTTGCCATCGGAACAGGTCTTGGTATCAGACTTGATTTAAGTTATTTCCTCTTCAGGGTTGACATCGGATTCAAATTGCGCAACCCATATGAAACAAATGGAAGTCATTGGATTTATAATGAGAAAAACCAGATCAGTGTTAAACACTTGTTTGAAAACTCAACATTACATCTCGCTTTGGATTATCCATTTTAGACTTTCCTGATTACTTTTGATTTATTGCCAAATTTTGAACAGATAATGCACTCTTCAACTTTATGTCCTCTTGCTTTGCAATACATTCTTCCATAATAAATCATTTGAAGGTGCACCTTGTTCCAACTAGATTCTGGAAATAGATTCTTCAAATCGCGCTCGGTAGTTACTACATTTTTTCCCGAACTCAGTCCCCAACGTTGAGCTAGCCTGTGAATGTGTGTATCTACCGGAAATGATGGGACTCCAAATGCTTGTGACATTACGACGGATGCTGTCTTGTGTCCGACACCTGGAAGTTTTTCCAATTCCTCTAAACTCCTTGGCACTTCTCCATGATATTCCTTTACCAGAATTTCCGACAATCTTTGAATTGCAGGAGCTTTCCTGGATGAAAGACCACAAGGTTTTACAATTGCATTTATTTTCTCCAAGGGAAGCTTCATCATTTTTTTAGGATTCGATGCCAAAGAAAATAATGCTGGAGTCACTTTATTCACCCGATCATCTGTGCATTGCGCTGAAAGTAAAACCGCAATCAATAATGTATAAGCATCTTTATGAATTAAAGGAACCTCCACTTCAGGAAATAATTCATCAAGAATCCTGCGAATCTCACCGGCCTTTTTCTTTTTATCTGCTAAAGTCATTCTGCTATTTTCTGCAAAAAGTGAATCAGATCTATATGATCCTGATAATCCCATAATTCCGGCCATTGCGCCTTTCCCAATGGAGTTGTCTTCAATTTTAATCCGTTGATGTTTGAACAGACACATTGGATATTGTCCAGCTTGGTAATCAACCGATCCTGTAAATCCATCAAGGATTCATATACTTCAAAGTTCAACACGGCGATTGCCGAATTTATATTAGAACTCTCACGAAACAAAATGGAATTTGCTTGATAGAATACACTTTGATTCAGACACAAAATGGCATGTTGATATTCATAGTTATTGTTGTATTTGGAATGATCCCTGACATACAAAAAATGATCGTCAAACAATCTTGCCAGTTTTAATAATACAGATTGATCAGGAACATACACTTTAGTCACATTCCTGCAACCTAATCCAAAGTATGAAAATACATCTTCACCAAGGGCGATGAGTTCCTGATCGGATTCATGACCAGATAAAACGGCAACACTATTGCGGTGTGATCTGACCAGGCAAGGAAAGCGGGATTCAAATTTTTGGAAATGATTTGTGGTAAGATGATTTCCACTGGCGATGAGGGCATCTATGTCCGACAATTTATCTACATAATCAATCCTGCAATTTGTACCTTCCAAAAATTGATTTAATTTATCGTAGATGAATTTTGAAAGAACTTCATCCCTGGAAGACATTTTCAGTTGAACAGAAAACCCACAAGTTAAAGCACACCAGACATCCTGAAATGAAGCCAAAGGAATATTGCCTGCTGCAACAATTCCAATCACTTTCTTTACTTTCAATTCCTTTAAGCTATACCTTGAAATCCATTCAGCAAATTTTTCTTCATTAAGATAATTATTAAAAACTGAATCCAGCATCCGGTCGATATCCCTGACTTCAAACCATGGATTTTGGAGCCGCGCAATGTTTTTTACATCTGTAAATTCATCTTCATTTTGATACACCAAATCTTTTAAATTCCTGCAGATGTTAAACAGGGTATCTAAATACAAAGGACGAACTTGATTATTCATTCTCTGCATTAATTTCTTTTCTGTAACTGGTATAATTTCTCCATTTATCAATCATGGATTTATAATCATCCGGTAAATCGACTTCAAAATAGAGTTTCTTACCAGAGACCGGGTGAATAAATCCAAGACTTCTTGCATGCAGCGCAAATCTTGGAAGCAACTTGTAACAGTTGGTCACGAATTGTTTGTACTTCGTGTAGATCGTACCTTTCATAATTCGGTCTCCATCGTATTTCTCATCATTAAACAGAGGATGACCGATGTACTTCATATGAATGCGGATTTGGTGGGTCCTTCCGGTTTCCAATTTGCATCTTACCAGACTGGTGTAATAAAAACTTTCTACCAATTCATAATGCGTGATTGCAGGCTTGCCTTCGAGCCCTTCTTCAAAAACAAATTGTCTTTGTCTGACTTTTGGATCCCTACCTATATGAGCTTCTATGGTACCAACAGGTGGATCCGGTTCACCCCAAACCAATGCGAGATATTCTCTTTCTATGGAATGATCAAAAAATTGTTTAGACAAATGAGTGTGTGCAAAATCATTTTTTGAAATCACCAATAAACCCGATGTTTCTTTATCGATTCTATGCACCAAACCAAAACGCTCCTTCTCACTCACGGTGTTTTTGGATTGACTATTTGAGAAATAATATGCCAATGCGTTGACCAATGTCCCTGATCTCACACCGGCAGCCGGATGTACTATCATGCCTACCACTTTATTAATGATCATGAGGTCTTCGTCTTCATAAATAACATTCAGAGGAATGTCTTCCGGAGTGACTTCAGAAATATCATGGATTTTTGGAATCCGAACATTGATTAGTTCAGAACCTGAAATTTTATAACTCTGTTTAACCAATTTTCCGTTAATGGTAATCAAACCTGCTTCGATGGCATTTTGTATTCTGCTTCTTGAAACTTTTGCAAATTTTCCAACTATAAATTGATCCAGTCTCATGCTGGATTGACCGGGATCCACAACGATCTGCAATTCTTCAAAGCCCTCATCATCAATCGATTCAAAATTTTCTGGTATTTCTTTCATAATTTTAAAATATAATGGAGAACTTCGCTTTTTAATCCCTCAAAATGAATCACAAATTTATGAAACACTTCGACACCTTATGCGCGTCGGAGGCGAGCTTTAAGTCCACTACTAAACCCCATAAAATCCCGATTGTTGCAAGTTCAACATTTGAGTTCGAAAGTATCGAACAAGGCATTGAGATTTTTCAGCATCAACCGGGAGAACACGTATATAGCCGGTATGGCAATCCAACTATCGAAGCGGTTGCACAAAAAATTGCAGATCTCGAAGTCTTCGGATCTGACATTCCTTCATTTGGCCTGTTGTGCAGTAGCGGAATGGCAGCGATTCATACCGTCATTCAAACCCTCTTGCACTCCGGTGATACGATTGTTACTCAAGGTAATTTATATGGCGGAACCACAGAACAGTTTAATAAAATATTTTCCAAACATCAAATCCAAACAGCAGTTGTAGATTTTACAGATGCTGAATCGATACAGAATTCCTTATCC
>JBGAWX010000147.1:0-8865 GCA_044227375.1 Saprospiraceae bacterium | reverse complement strand
CTAAAGAAAGGATTCAATTCAATAAACCGCTTGCAGCATTTCAATTGACGCAAAAGAAACTTGCTGAAATGATAACTGAAATCACCAAAGCACAACTGCTCTCATGGAGATTAGGAGTACTGGCCAATGCAGGAAAAGCAACTCCTGCTCAAATATCTATGGCAAAAAGAAACAATGTCCATATGGCATTGGTTATTGCCAGGGAATCAAGACAAATATTAGGTGGAATGGGCATTACCAATGAATATCCTATCATGAGGCACATGATGAATCTTGAAACAGTACTGACTTATGAAGGAACTCATGATATTCATTTATTAATTACCGGCATGGACATTACCGGTATTAATGCCTTTGAATAATTTTAATATTTTATTAAGACTTTCTGAAAATAACATCCGTTTATCAGAAGCATTTAAAAAAATAATGATTTGATCGATTTTGAAAGAAGGCCTTTGATGATGTATAGATTTGATAAAACCTTTTTCTTTACTTCCAGACTAATTGTGCTTATTCTATTAGTTTCGGTTCAATATTTGTTTGGCCAAAACCCCAATGATATTTTTTTACAAAACGGGTCTTTTGAAGGCACACCAACCTGCTGTCAACCTCCAAGCGGTTGGACGGATTGCGGTTTTAAAGGAGAAACACCACCCGATATACAACCTGCTTTGAATTCAGACAACAAACCTTTTTTCAACGTCACTAAAAAAGCAATTGCAGGAAATACTTATTTAGGAATGGTAGTTCGTGAAAATGAAACCTATGAAAGAGTTTCCCAACGTCTGATTACTCCACTTAAAAAAGATCTCTGTTATACATTCAGCATCATGTTATGTAGATCAGAAACTTATCTGAGTGCATCCAACAGAACAGAACCAAACAACTTGAAACAATTTACTTCGCCCGTTATCTTAAGAATATGGGGTGGTGAAGCGTATTGCAATCAGAAACAATTGCTCTCGGAATCCCCGATTATAGAAAATACCGATTGGAAAAAGTATGAATTCGAGTTTCAACCAAAATCGGATATGAATTATTTTGAACTGGAAGCTTTTTATAAAACTCCTGTTCTATTTCCTTACAATGGAAACATTTTGCTTGACGATGCTTCTCACATTACAGTGATTCCCTGCCCCGCTGATTCTGCGCTTTACAAAAAATATAAAAAGGAAAAAGAAAAACTCAATAAAAAACAAGAGCAAGCAACGGCAAGTAAACAAAAAGAAAATAATAAAAATCAAAACGGTACTGCTGCTAAAAATGAGACTACAAAACCTAAAGAACGGGTATTTAAATATCTCGACAATTCAAAAGTAGCAGTTGGTCAGGTTTTTAAAATTGAAAAACTATATTTTGAGACCGATTCAGCAACCATTAAGCCAGAATCGCAGGCATCTCTCGAAGAATTGCGCGATTATCTGATCAAGTTCAAAAAAATCCGCATCGAAATCGGAGGTCACACCAATAATAAATGTTCTGAAAAATATTGTGAACGCCTTTCACTCAACCGTGCAGAAGCCGTTAAAGAATATCTCATCAAACAAGGAATTGATCCAAAGAGAATTAACACTAAAGGTTACGGTGGAAAAAACCCCGTTGCTTCCAACTCAACTGCAGAGGGAAGACGACTGAATCAACGCGTGGAAATAAAGATTCTCAGCATTGCGGGATAGACATTTAGGCTTTAGGCTTTAGGCTTTAGGCTTTAGGCTTTAGGAAAATAATCACATCATTTCATATAAGGTTCAATTAAACTGAATTTCAATATGACTTTATTTCTATAAGCTAGTATTTTCAATTAGACTAAATTTACCAACTAATCTCACTTAACCATTAACCATTTGTCCGCTTGAACTGACAACAGCCATCATCTATGCTAAACACAGAAGGTATCATATTCAGACAAACGAGATTTAAAGAATCCAGTTTAATCCTTGACATCTTCACGAGAGAACAGGGCCTTCAGTCTTTTATCATCAATGGAGTTTTTACAAAAAAGGATCAACGATTGGCTTCTGTATTGCAATTGATGAACATTGTGGAAATAGTAGCATACTTCCAGGAACCTAAAAATCTTCATCGAATCAAAGAGGTAAATCATGCCATACTTTACAAACAAATACCATTTGACATCAAACGGTCTGCTGTCGGTACCTTCATGTTGGAAGTGTCCAGAAAATCAATAAAAGATACACAAGCCAATGTGGAATTATTTGATTTTCTAAAAAGCCGATTCACATCACTTGATGAAATTGAATCCATTAATCCTTATTTTGCTCTTTTCTTTTTAGTTGACCTTTCCTATTACCTCGGATTTAATCCCTTGGATAATTATTCTGAAACCAATAATTGTTTTGATCTGATTAATGGTACGTTCTACCCGTTTGATCTTCACAACATTCATTTAGTGAATCCTGAAGAAAGCGAACAAATGGCAAAACTATTTCGCAAATTACCCCCGGAGGAATATTTAAAATCAAATGATACACGAAGAAAAGTGCTTCAACATCTATTGACGTTTTACAAACTTCATGTGGACCAATTCAAAGATTTAAAATCACTTGAAATTTTCAAGGAAATATTTTAAGAGCATCCGGAGAGCATAGAGATTAACTAAGAGATCTGAGATAAAGAATGAAATGTGAATTTAAAAATGTATTAAACAATTGAATCATTCACTTGAATTAATCAATAATTCACAGCGCAAGACTGCAAACTGAAAACTGAAAACTTCTTGACTATATTTGCCATCTGAATTATAAAATGATCTCCAAAATTTCATATAATAAAAAGACATTTACTAAAGAAGCATTGCTTCGCCTTTACAAAGCACTACTTTATCCGCGACTGATCGAAGAAAAAATGTTGTTGTTGTTGCGGCAAGGACGAATTTCAAAATGGTTTTCCGGTATAGGGCAGGAAGCCATTGCCGTAGGCTGTACAGAAGCACTTGAACAAGATGAATTGATTTTTCCTTTACACAGAAATCTTGGTGTATTTACTTCCAGGGGAATGCCACTAGACCGCTTATTTGCACAATGGCAGGGAAAATCAGCCGGATATACCAAGGGAAGAGACCGCTCCTTTCATTTTGGAAATCTTGAATTTGGCATTGTAGGAATGATTTCCCACTTAGGTCCGCAATTGGCATTGGCTGATGGTTCAGGCTTAGCTTCTGTATTGCTAAAAGAAAAAAAAGTCAGTTTGGTTTTTACCGGTGAAGGCGGCACCAGCGAAGGAGATTTTCATGAAGCATTGAATGTTGCTGCTGTCTGGTCATTACCCGTAATTTTTATTATTGAAAATAACGGATATGGACTTTCAACCCCGACTTCTGAACAATATGCTTGCAAAAAATTATCAGACAGAGCTATCGGATATGGCATGGAAGGAATCACCATTGATGGAAATAATATCCTCGAAGTTTATGAAACCATACATGAATTAGCGACCAGCATTCGAAAAAAACCAAGACCGGTACTCATCGAATGCATGACATTCAGAATGCGCGGTCATGAAGAAGCAAGTGGTGTTAAATATGTTCCGAAAAAACTTCTTGATGAATGGGCAGAAAAAGATCCTATTATCAATTATGAAAATTGGTTGATCGAAGAAAAAATTCTAAATACTGAAGATGCTGCAGCAATCCGGAATGAATTCAAGAAACAAATTCAGGATGATGTTGAAAAAGTATTTGACTGGACGGATGAGCCGGTATCGGTTCAACAGGAAATGAATGATGTATATGCAGATTTTCAATTCATCCAGCAATCCCCTGATCCAAATTCAATTGCGAAAAAAATCCGGTTTATTGATGCCATTAAAGACGGATTGGATCAGGCCATGACAAAACATTCTGAATTGGTTCTGATGGGACAGGACATTGCCGGTTATGGCGGTGTCTTCAAAATCACTGAAGGCTTTCTTGCAAAGTACGGTGCTGAAAGAGTTCGCAATACTCCGATCTGTGAAAGTGCAATCGTTGGTGTTGCTCTGGGATTGAGTTTAAAAGGAATTAAATCGATGGTTGAAATGCAGTTTGCAGATTTCGTATCCAGTGGATTCAACCAGGTTGTAAATAATTTGGCAAAAGTTCATTATCGCTGGGGACAAAACGCAGATGTGGTAATCCGCATGCCCTGTGGTGCAGCAACTCAAGCAGGCCCTTTTCATTCGCAAACCAATGAAGCCTGGTTTGCACATACACCGGGCTTAAAAGTAGTATACCCCTCCAATGCTATGGATGCCAAAGGATTGTTGTTGACCGCATTTGAAGATCCCAATCCCGTTTTATTTTTTGAGCATAAAGCATTATACCGTTCTGTTGAAGGGGATGTTCCTGACGGTTATTTCAACATTCCATTCGGGAATGCCAATCTGTTAAGACAAGGAGATGAATTGAGTATAATAACCTACGGTCTTGGCGTAAAATGGGCAGAGACTATACTGGATAAAATGAATCTAAGTGCAGATTTAATAGACCTGAGAACGATTGTACCCCTCGATTACGACTCCATTGAAACCAGCATCAGGAAAACCGGAAAGGTGTGTATACTTCATGAAGACAATTTGTTTGCAGGAATTGGTGCGGAAATCAGTGCCTGGATTAACGAACATTGTTTTCAATATCTGGATGCCCCGGTTGTTCGCTGCGCTTCCCTGGATACTCCGATCCCATTTGTTAAAAGATTAGAGGATCAATATCTCGCCATATCTACATTAGAAGAAAAACTTAGATATTTGCACTCCTATTAAAAAAACATGGTAAAAATCGATCAAATCATTGCGGTAGGTAGTAAACCGGCTTTATTCAAATTGATTGCTTCAAAAGCAAACGGACTGATCCTCGAAGATTTGTCCAATAATAAAGCCAATTTCTATTCTTCCAGGACCTTTCAATTTTCTCCATTAGAGTCGATTGGTATTTATACGCTTTCAGATAACATTCCTCTCAAAGAGGTCTATGAACGTTTTTTAAAAGAAGAAGAAAAAACTCCACTTCCCAATGATGGATCTGCAGACCAGGACTATAAATCGTATTTTGAACTTCTAATACCGGAATACGATCGTTATCGCGTGCATGTCAGAGACATGAAAAAATGTGTTAAATGGTATCATCAATTGAAAGCGCTTGGCTTTATTACAAATGCTTCTGAAAGTAATGATGAATGATGATTTATAAGAATTGTAAAATCGCAAATCATCATTCGATCTTCCTTGATCAAACTTCTCCCTTCCATTTATTACAAATGATTGTACAATAATTGAAAATTGCAGATTAATAGGCATGTATAAAAATAAAAAAGTTGTCGTCGTCCTGCCAGCATACAATGCAGCACTTACATTGAAAAGAACATTGGATGAAGTTCCCATGGATCTCGTCGACGAACTGATCTTATGTGATGATGCCAGTAAGGACAGCACATTTGAATTGGCTAAAGAACTGGGCATTCATTATTGTATCCGTCATGAAGAAAATAAAGGTTACGGGGGAAATCAAAAGACTTTATACATCAAGGCAATGGAAATCGGTGCGGACATCATCATCATGCTGCATCCAGATTATCAATACACTCCAAAATTAATCCCCAGCATGGTTAACATCATAGGTGAGGATTTGTATCCCGTGGTGTTGGGTTCCAGAATTTTGGGTAAAGGAGCATTGAAAGGAGGAATGCCATATTACAAATATGTGTTTAATCGTTTCCTGACCATGTTTCAAAATGCAATGGTCGATTATAAATTATCTGAGTATCACACAGGATACCGGGCATTTTCAAGAGCTGTTTTAGAAACCATTTCCTTTAGAACAAACTCTGATGATTTTGTTTTTGACAATGAAATGCTTTCTCAAATCATATACAAAAAATTTCAAATCGCTGAAATCAGTTGTCCTACAAAATATTTTGATGAAGCATCTTCCATCAATTTCAGCAGAAGTGTAAAATACGGATTGGGTGTATTGAAAGTCAGTGTGAAACATTTTTTGCAAAGGAAGGGAATGATGAAATTCAGGATGTATGCTTGAGGAAGGCTTTAGGCTTTAGGCTTTAGGCTTTAGGCTTTAGGCTTTAGGAAAAATCGCATATCAGAAACAGGGTTCAATTTTATTGCGGTTATTATTAATCTTATTTTTTTCTTGCCTCTTGCTCACGATAATCATTTGGATTGCCAATGGTTTCTCAGGGTTCACTTCTTCCATCTTATTTCTTAAATCCTTTCTCTACTTCCAACTACAATTATTGATAAACCAAAGTGGTTTCTAAACAATTTATCCAACCAGGATGTGTAGGGTATCAGATATTCAAATACATTCACAAGAAATTGTGGAATTGTCTGATGTCTAAATAAATTTCCGGAAATCCACCAACCAACAACTCCGATCGTATTAAAATAAAAAAATTCATCCTGATGCATTCCAATTTGATTCAGAATCGAATGGATTTTGGTTTTATTATATCTACGGATATGGCCAAGACTCTGGTCAAGTTTGTTGAATAATGATTCCGAATTCGGTACTAAAACAATGAATCTTCCATGCTGCTTCAATAGTTTTTGCGCATTTTCAAAGGCGTTAAGATCATCAACAATATGCTCCATGACATTAATAGCAATCACGGTATCAAAAGATTTAAAGAGTTGCTGAAATTTTAAATCAAACTCAGGATCAACCAGGTTTAAGTGAAGTATTTCAGTATTGAATTTTGCTTGATCAAATTTCTTATTGAGAATTTCAAGATAATTCTCATTGGCTTCAGTAATCATTAATTGATGACCATCTTCAGCAATGAATGAAGAAATATTCCCGATTCCACTACCAATTTCAATGATCCGTCCGTTGAGCCTGGGTTTAATTGTTTTATAAATCCAGGCATTGATGCGATTTGCTTTACTCAGTTTATCCAGTGTGCTGTGACCATGAATATCGTGGCTGATGAGCATAGGTGTTTTATACTTAATAAACAATCTACAGTAGATTCCAAAAAAAAATCGTGCAAAGCAAAGCCATGCACGATTTTTAATTTATAAATCTTAGTTCTTACTTTAAACCTGCAATATGGCTCATCAAGCTGCTCTTGATATTAGCGGCTTTGTTTTTGTGCCATGAATTTTTCTTGGTCAGGCGGTCTATCATGCTGATTACTTTTGGTAAGTACTTCTCAGCAGCCGACTTGTCAGCGGTTCCCCGGAGTTTCATGATAGCGGTACGGGTGGTCTTTTTATAATACCTGTTCGCCAGTCTCCTGACGATGTTTTGACGGATTCTCTTTAATGAGGATTTATGATTTGCCATAAATTTTCTTTTTTAAGGAATGCAAAGATAATAAAGCGGGTGTTTTAATAAACCCGAATTAACAACAATTTGCAATTATTCATATAAAATACTGAATTTGTGGTAGTTAGCTCTTAAAATTTCGAACGATTATTTAAAAATAGTGCCGGATTAGTGATTCCGGGACAACTTCATCAATACCCAGGTTTCCAGAATGGTGAATAACAGGTAACTGGATAATAAGGGTCCAATGAGATCCCGGGGTTTGATGTCGAGGAATTTTACACAGCTCACTACCAGCACAGAGAGAAACAAGATCTTCAGGCTAATGGAAATCATGAAAACCCTGGTAAATAAATAGGGATCCGCAGACCTCATCACATGATTTGAAATGATGAACACAATCACCGTGAAACTGACAAAAAAAGCGATAAGCATGTAAGTGGCTTTATTAATCTCATTGACATTCGGACCACTCACTGTAAGTATTCCAAGGATAAGACTAACAACAGAAGTAATGAATAACCATAAATAAAATTTTGTGTTGGTCATTCGTCTTGTTTTTTTAAATCATAGTTTAACCAAAACATAAGCATAATCAACATGGTGATGCTGCAAAGCGCCGTAAAAATGGGTTTGCTCATTTCAAATTTGGCATCAAGCCATTTTCCAAAATACGCTGCAATTGCAATAGATACAAATATCTGAACAACCAGGCCCGAGTATTTGAGGAATTTATTGTTTTTGAAATCAGCAGGCAGCATCAAGTACCCGGATTACATTTTCACGGTTTCTGGTTTATTGATGACCGGAGGCGTGCTTCTTGGACCGGCATTCATCTTACTGGTTACATTAAACTTTGCTCCCGGACTTACGGCGAGTTTATCTGTATTGATTTCTCCGTCGACAATTGCCGTTTCTTTTACTTGTAATAGATCTTCGATTTGCACTATCCCTTTGAAACGACCTTCAATCATTGCATTTTGCGCTTTGATTTCACCTTCGATACTTCCTTTGGGACCAATGATCACTTTGCCTTTACATACGAGTATGCCTTTTAAGAAACCATCAATTCGAATGTCACTTTCCGCATTGATGGTGCCTTCCACCTGCGTACCGGCTACAAGACTGTTTAATGCGCCCTGAGGTAATGGTCCAACGGCATTTTTGGCACTCTCTGTTGCAGTATTCTTACTCCCAAACATGGTTTATTGTTTTTGATGGATAACAAAATTACAAATATCCTTCAACACTAAATCGACAAAACAAAAAAGGCATCACTAAGGATGCCTTTCAATTTTATATTAAATACCTTAAATTAAAAATTTGGACAATAGATCCCTCTTCTTTCAGGTCCGCAAATATTGTAAATGAATGAAAGTTCGAAGGAGTTATTACCGGCATTCGCTTTTCTAAGAGATGAAGTATTCACGTCATAGCTCAAGCCAAAACCATATTTATTGTAATCAAAACGGGTTGACAAAATGATCGCATCTAAATGAGTTCCGGTTCCTGGTTGAGTCAATGGATTTGCAGGATCTGAAGGCTCGGCTTTATTTGCCAACCTTGCCCACAAACCAAGCTGAAAC
>JBGAWX010000146.1:0-8896 GCA_044227375.1 Saprospiraceae bacterium | reverse complement strand
TGCTTTGGCGTACAGAGCTATCTTGTTCTCTTTTACCGTGAATTCCTCAACTTTAGTAAGTCCCATGATGGATATTTAAACGTAATATTACGATCAATGTTTAAATTGTTTAGGATTTATTTTAAAAATTGTATGCAAAAAATGCTAAATGAAATTAGATAGAATCAATCCGTCGTGTTTTTTGCAGCAAAGAATCGGTAAGAAACACCCATAGTTGCAGAAAATTCAGAACCTACCTGGGATTTTGTTACATATTGATAGATAGGAATATCAGTGAGTGCATACAAGACCAGTTTTCCGGTAGAGTAACTCAATTGCGGTGCAAGAAATATTTTTTTATACCCGGTTGCCTCAGGATCATAATTGGGATAAGCATTCAGCAAAATGGTTTCATTCAGTTTCATTTTGTCTACCCATTCACCTCTTAATTGCAGAGTGACTCCCAGGTTTTCCAAAAATGTTCTGCTGATAAATAAGCCTAAGCTTGCATAATCTCCCAGTTTTTCTCCAATAGGATTCCAACCTTTTTTTATATAAAGGGCATTTGCGAAAACACGGAAATTCTTTAATGGATATGATCTGGAGCCAAACAGATAAAAAATGATATCCTGAGCACCTGAGGATAGTTGCACTGACTGTGGATTGGTAACATAGAAAGTCTTTCCTGAAAAAGGTTCGATATTACCAGTTGAATCGTTATAGCTTCCCAAAGGAATTTTATATCCTAAACCAATGGTAAACTCCGTTCTATGGCTTTCTTCGGTTCTGTTGATAATATCATATCGTGGAAAAATGATTAAATCTCCAATACCAGATGCCGAGTACGATGTTGAAGGATTGTTATTCAATCCAACTTCTTTTTTTGAGAAGTAATACCCCGTTTCCAATGACATGGTAAAATCATTTGTAACTCCGTATGCAAGCCGCAGGTATTGATACGTACTGCTAAAACTGTCAAAATATTTAGCACGGTCACGGGAATCGCCTGAAAAAAATCTGCTGGTATTTATAAATTGAAAGTTGGTATTCAGATCAACCTGCCTGTCTAACAACACACCCTGGGAAGCTCCTCCGGCAATGGGAGAACCGCTTCCACCTGAACAACATTGTGAAAATAGGGATTGGCCTATAAAGAGAATGCCTGCAATTTTTAAGTAAATCATTTTCATTGCGTAACTACTATTCTGTTTGATTTATAAAATAACTCGAGGATTTCATAAGGCCATTGTATTGAATGGTAAGAATCAGGCATCACATGTGCTCAATGTATCACGACAAATTTCTTCAATCTGGTTTTGTTTCCGGTTTGCAAATAAATGTAATACATTCCTGGTTGTAAGCTCTCAAGATTTAATTCTATCTTATGTTCTCCAGGCTCCAGACTACCCGAATAAATAGTTTGAATGGAAATACCTTCAGAATTGATAAGAGTCAAATTTGCATTCGAAGTATGATCAAGTTTACTCGAAATGATAATTGAATTTGTTGTAAGGCTATGTGAAATTGTCAATTCTTCATTTTTGTTGATTTGATCTGAAGTGCCTGTTATAACCAAGGCGTTATTAATCGCTGCGAGTAATTCATCCGGATCAATAAAATAATTTGCATTTAATAAAACTTTGTGATCAGTACCGGCTAAAACTACTGTTTTGGGCATTCCTGTCGATCCATAGTCATCCATTTTAATCGCCGGATTTGAAAATCTTAGAGAATATGAAGTTCGGTCGATTCCATTGGACGACGCCCAACTTTCCAAAGATTGGCAGTTTGTATCTGCATAATCATCTGCAAGATAAAGCAA
Source organism: Saprospiraceae bacterium (assembly GCA_044227375.1). Classification (GTDB taxonomy): domain Bacteria; phylum Bacteroidota; class Bacteroidia; order Chitinophagales; family Saprospiraceae; genus Vicinibacter. The sequence continues at coordinate 7,095 of JBGAWX010000146.1, read as the reverse complement.
CACTTTATTAGGATATAAAGACTGATAGCTGTTGACAATATTATACGCCGTGATCGTTCCGCCTATACAGGCTCCGCATGGCATGACCCAGATTAAAACAATTACTTTACCGGAATCGAGTTCTTTGAAGAGTTCATGAGGCTTGCCTGAACAATCATTGCATTTAAAATTAGTAGCAGTTGTTTGCGAGAAAATATAAGATGAAAACACCAGTAGGAAAGATGAGAGAAGTTGCTTTTTCATTTTATATTCTTAAGAATGAATCATTGCTGACAACAAGTATTTTAAAATTCCATGCTATTCTCACTGAATTAGTGAACAATGGTAAATTTTGTAAATTTAGTATGGTTGTTATAAGTCAGTCTGATATAATATAAACCAGAAATATAGTTGGTGGTATGCAAGTTTACTTTATTTATTCCAGCGGGCAGTTTTCCAGAATAAACAGATTCAATTACTTTGCCTTCTGAATTTAAGAGTTCGATTTGTGTATCGAAAGATTCTTGGAGCGTAAAAGAAATGATGCTGTTTTCCTTTGCAGGATTCGGTGAAATAGTAATGGATGTATCATTCACATTCTCTTCATTCGTGGCTGTAAGTATAAGTGCCGTGTTAATCGCTTTTTGGAGGATAATTGGATTTACCGTATTGTTTACATTGTAATACACTTTATGCTCACTTCCAGCTACCACAACAATCTTTGGCATTCCATCTGAGCCGTAATCCGTCATTTTTATTTTCGGATTCGAAAATCTTAAAGAATATGTGGATTGATCAATTCCATTTGAGGAGCACCAACTGTTCAGGGATTGACAATTGGTATTGGCATAATCATCTACCATATAGTAAAACACTTTATTTGGATTGCTGAGTTGGAAGTCTTTGACAATGTTGTATGCCGTGAGGGCAGGTCCCGTACAAGCGCCACAGGGCATTACCCATACTAGAACGATTACCTTTCCGGCTTCTAATTCTTTAAAAAGTTCGTGGCTGACTCCGGAGCAGTCGTTACAAGTGAAATCGGTTGCGTAGTCCTGTGCCATGAGGAAAGCTGAAAACAAAGTAAAAATTAAGGGAAGCAATTGTTTTTTCATTTCATGGATTTAGGTTACAAATCTATAAAACAATATTTAAATTTTTATATGATATGGTAATATTAACAGTGCGAATTAGCCATGTCTCAAGTTACTTACACTGACTATAATCAATACAAGAAGTGATAATAATCAACAATGATTTAACATTTTCAATTGTCTTCACTTAAATATCTGTATGCATTCTCCACCATGACGATTCCATCATCTACGACAACTCCAATTGCTAAGGCAATACCTGTTAAGGACATGATGTTGGATGAAAAACCAAATTCATTTAGTAAAATAAATGCGGAGGCAACGGATATTGGAAGTTGAATCAAAATAATGATCGCGCTCCGCCAATGAAAAAGAAAAAGTAATATCACTAAAGTGACACTGATAAAAACTTCCAACAACGTTTCTTTTACAGAGCTGATTGCTTCTTCAATTAATCCGCTTCGGTCATATGCAACTTTAAATACCACACCTTCGGGTAATCCTTTCTGCACTTCTTCCAATTTTCGTTTTACATCGCGAATAACAGCATCGGCATTTTCACCATAGCGCATGACTACAATACCTCCCACTTTTTCACCTTCTCCATTTTCATCAAATATTCCATAGCGAATGTCGCCACCCATTTGAACCATACCAATATCTTTTATTCGTATTGGTACATTATTTGAAGTGCGCAATGAAATGTTTTCGATATCAGAAATTGATTTTATATAACCAAGACCTCGAATGATATAAGCCATATCACTCATCTCAAATTTTCGTCCACCTACATCATTGTTATTTGATTTTACTGCGTTCAATATATCCATCATAGAGAGCTGGTAGAAATTTAATTTCACCGGGTCAATGGTGATTTGATATTGCTTTTGAAAGCCTCCAAAGGATGCTATTTCACTGACTCCGGAAACAGTTTGCAATGCAAACTTGACATACCAATCCTGCAATGCGCGCAATTCTCCAAGATCAAAACCCTTTGCATCGAGTGTGTACCAAAAAATATGTCCAACACCGGTTCCATCCGGGCCAAGTGTCGGTGAAATTCCTTCAGGTAGTAGTTTTTGTGCAAAGTTCAACCGCTCAGCAACTCTGGTCCTTGCCCAATAAATATCCACTTTGTCCTCAAACACTAGGTACACAAAACTCATCCCAAACATGGATGCACCTCTTATGTTTTTTAATTTGGGTATACCTTGAAGATTTGCAACAAGTGGATATGTAACCTGATCTTCGATCACCTGAGGACTGCGACCCATCCATTCTGTAAAAACAATTACCTGGTTTTCGGATAAGTCCGGTATGGCATCCACAGGATTGTGTTGTACTTCATAGATTCCCCAACTGAAAATAAACATGGCAATCAAAATCACTATTAAGCGATTCCGCAAAGCAACCGAGATAAGTTTTTCAACCATAGATTATTTTTTGGTCACGACTTCTAAATCCATCCCACATTTCGGACAAGCCCCAGCTTTATCGGAAATGACTTCGAGATCCATCGGGCATTGGTAAAATGACTGGCCACTTTTTAAAACCGTCGTATCCAGGTTGAAGGTTTGTGAAGTATTTTCACTTTTCATGGGTTCCATGGGAGTGGGATTGTTTTTAGCAGTTGGATTGTTGCATGCAGCCAGAACCAATAAAATTGTTGTTGAGAAGAAAATTGTTTTTTTCATTTATAAAAATTTAGTGAATAATTACATTTTCATGCCAGGCATATCCTGATGACTTTGCATCGGATTGGCCCCTTTTTTAAACACATACTCGCTATTCAGAAGATATGCACCTGTGATTACCACAATATCATTCTCTTCTAATCCATGTTTGATTTCAATCATTTGGTCATTCTGCATACCGACTTCAACCATCTTGTTTTCAAAAACACCATCATCCAAATAGACCCAAACATTCGGGCCTCTGCTGTCTTGTATTATCGATTCGCTTGGAATTGCAAACGTTTTCATCTTTTCCGTTCTTAATTTAATGTTGACCAACATACCCGGTTTGATTTCTAAAGTTGGATTTACAATTTTAAATCTTGCCAACACAAAACGCTCTGGTGATTGTACCTGAGGATCAATGAATATTACTTTCCCAACGTAAATCTTATCGCTGGCTGTTGGGATGCTGAATTTTGATTCCGTTCCAATTTTAAAGTAGGGGAGGTAAGGCAAATAAACCTGTGCTTCAATCCAAAGTGAATGAAGAGAATTTAGCTTAAACAAGGTTTCACCAACAGAAATATAATTTCCTTCAGCTGCATTTAATTCATCCACAAATCCTTCCTTCTTTGAATAGAATGGAATCGATTGCAGCATCTGGTTTGTTTTTGCAATCTGGTTAATTTGATTCTTGTTCAAGCCATACAGGAGTAATTTATTTTTGGCTGATTCCACAAAGAGCATTGCAAGATTTTTATCCGATGGAGAGTTGTTTTCCTTTTGGATTGCAATCAAATATTCTTGTTGTGCTTCAATCAGTTCTTCACTATAGATTTTATAAATTAATTGTCCTTTATAGATGTATTCACCGGTGTTTTTAATTATTAACTTGTCAATTCTTCCCTGGACTGTTGAGCTGATAGCTTCAGTAAGATTTTGATCTGCTGTGATCTTTCCGGTTAATATTATTTCTTTTTCGAGTACCTGTCTTTTAAGGGTATCAAATGTTATGTTGGCTAATTTGATTTGTTGTTTACTCAGTTTGATTTGTCCTTGTCCCAGATTATTTTTTTTAACTTTTATCAATTTCATATGGCAGATAGGACAGTTGCCCGCTTTATTTTCAATAACCTGGGGATCCATTGAGCAGGTGTAGTACTCATCTGGTCCGGCCATTTCAGTGTGATTGTTTTTCTTATTGCAAGCGATTGAAAGAAATAGGCAATAGGCAATAAGCAATTGGCAATAAATAAAATGTAATTGGCAAGTAGAAAAGGGCAATTGCATTTTATTTATTAAAATAATATTATTGTTTATTGATCTTTTCGTGTTGAATATTACTTTAAAATAGTACATTATAAAATGTTGTATTCTGTTAATTATAAATTGCTCATTGCCTATTGTCCATTGCTCATAGCCTATTTATTTTTAATAAAGCTTTCACTATCGACCAGGTATTGAGCATTTGCAGCAACAGAATCTGTGATATTGAGTCCCGAGATTATTTGTATCAATGAATCAGTTCTTATGCCGGTTTTAATTCTCTTTGTTTCAAAATGATTTTCGGCTTTAATGAATGCAATTTGGGATTGGCCAAGATTTAAGATGGATACTCTGGGTAGCCAGATTCCGCTAATCTGTTGAGCCCTGATTTCAGCTGCGACCAATGTTCCTATTATAAGAGGTTTGTTACGTGAATTCTTCAGATATACTCTCGCTTTTATTGTGGATGCATTCTGACTGCTTACCGGTTCTAAAAAATTTATTTTAGAAGTTATCTGGTCATCTGGATGCGTTTCTTCGGTTATGGATACCTGATCTCCTATTTTAATGTAAGCAGCGTCACTTGGAAAAATATTGAGAATCACCCATACCATACTGATATTGTAAACAGCAAACAATGTTTGTCCTTTTTGGATATACATTCCTTCTTTAATGCCCAATGCAGATGTTTGAGATATTGGAATATTTTCAATTTGTACATCCGAAGGAGTAGCAGTCGAATTATTCATATTGGACATGCCATTGGAAGAAGTTGAAGACAAAGGCGTTGAAGATATGCCGATGTCATGAATATGTCCGCTGTATAAACTGTATACAGGTAGTGGATTTAAAACCTGTCTAACTTTTTCAACGTAAGCTAGTTGTTCATCAGATAGTCCAAACCATTTTAATTTTTGTTTAGAAGACTTTATGAGTTCTATTTCTCCTGGAGAATTGTTTAACAGAAATAACAAATCTTGCTGTGCAGTTACTATTTCAGGACTATAAATATCCATGAGGCGTTGACCGGTCCGTACTTCTTGAAAATTGTATTTCAGATATAGTTTTTCAATTCTTCCACTAAATCGCGAACTTATATTGTTGATCAAACGAGGATCGTAGGAAATTACTCCAGTAGCTTTAAAAACGGGTTTAATAGATTTATCAATCGGAGTGATTGTCTTTATGTTACTTAAAACCGATTGATTTGTTGGTTGTACAAGACCGTCTAATTCAATTTTGGAATTCGTGGAAATGTGTTTGTGTTCATCTTGTTGTTTACAAGAGGGTAGAATTATGAGGAAGGAGGAAATGGGCAATATGCAATAGGCAAAATGCAAAATATTGAAAACAAGTTTCTCAATTACAATTGTCAATTGTTCATTGTAAATTGCCAATTGATTACCGTATTTCCAATTCTTTCTCATAGTCAATTTGCAATTTCAACATTGTGTTTAATAATTCAAATTTAGTCATGAGTGCCATTCGGTACATTTTCAATCCATCTAGCACGACAAATAAATCTTCCGTGTTTTGTTCATAAGCAATCATTGCAGACTGATAGCTTTTTAAATAATTTGGAATAATGTTTTCGGTATAATTGGAAAATTGTTGTTTAACGGATTTTAATTGGGCTTGAATTGAGGCAATTTCACCGGTTGATTCATTAATAAGAGATTGTTGTAAATAACGGATAGCATTAGCTTCATTATTTAATCCTTTGATTTTTGATTTGTATTCTTTTGAAGCCCATGGAACAATCGGAATTGTAATCATGCCCATTGCAGAAAATTGATTTGGGAAATCACTTAAGGCTTGCATATGAGTTAAGGATATTCCAAATTCTGGAAGTCTTTTTGATCTCTCGAATTCTTGTTGAAGTCTGATAAGGTTATAGGATGCATCAAATTGTTTGATGTCACTCCTCGATGAAGCAATCGTTGCAGTGTCAGGTAAAAGTAAATCGTAATTCCTATCCTGAATAAAGGTATCTATATCAAAAATTAAATTTTTATCCAAATTCATCAATGTGTTCAACTCTATATTTTTCATTCTTATATCACCATGGATCATGGTCGTCATATTTCGCAATTCAAATAAATCAGCTTTTGCTTTATAAATAGTATTGAGTTTTTCTTTATTGTAGCTATATCGTAATTCCGAAATGCGGACTATATAATTTAATAGAGAATCTGTTTGAGTCAACACTTCATTTTTCTTTTTCAAGATGATCCAACCATAATAAAGCTGTTTGGCCATTGCAAACATTTCATTCTTTCTGGCTTGTTGATTTAATTGTTCAACTGAAGCCATAGATTTCATGTACTTGTAATTTGCTTTTTGTTTTGCAGGATTCGGGATCATTTGTTCGGCATTTATCATCCACATGCCATCCGAAAAACTTTTGTAGGGCGCTTGCCATGGACCAGTCGACAGAGTAGGAGGCATCCAGCTATCAGCTATCTCAGCATATTGATTAACAGCAAGTATTTGCTGGTCATACATTTTTAACATAGGATTGGAATGCTCTATTCTGTTAAGAACAGAATCAAGCGAGATAGTTTGAGCGGATAATAAAAAGGAAAAGAGGCAAGAGGCAATTCCGATGGTCATCGGGAGCAAGAGGCAAAATTTCATTTGCTGTATCACCATGTTCATTGGCCTATTGTCTATTACCCCATGCCATTTGACAATTGCGTCTAGCTTATTGCCCCTTGCCCCTTGCCAATTGTATTTAAAGTTCCTCATGAGCTCCTGGTATGATCATTTTACCATGTTTTTTCAATTCTCTTTCTTTTACCATTTCATAAATAACTGGAGTGACCAGTAAAACATAAATCGTCGAACTGATGACGCCGCCAATTAGTGGAATTGTAACCGGTAACATAACATCACTACCTGTTCCGGTTGCCCATAAAATTGGAATTAAACCAAATAATGAAACTGAAACCGTCATCAATTTAGGACGCAATCGTTGCACTGCACCGTCCTTAATGTATTTTCGCAAATCTTCTTTTGTGATACTGGAAGATGAATTACCTTTTGCAGCAACCAATTTTTCCATGTATTCATTGAGATAA
>JBGAWX010000145.1:8029-8897 GCA_044227375.1 Saprospiraceae bacterium | reverse complement strand
AGTTCAACTCTGGTCAGCCCTACGGAGTTGGTTGTCAGTTGAGAGAGTTAGGGATATTGGGGGGATGGAGAGTCAATCAATAAGCATTGACCAATAAGGAGCAACGATGAAAGGGGGATTAGCTCAGCTGGCTAGAGCACCTGCCTTGCACGCAGGGGGTCCTGGGTTCGAATCCCTGATCCTCCACATTGAAAATCAAGGAGTTAAGATATGTAAATCTTAGCTCCTTTTTTATTTGACCCTCTTTCATTAAAATAGACTGCGAAGCATGAGACTAAAGATCAATTCAATTACCAAAAGGATATATGTAATGTTCCAATTACATCTCGAAGCATCGGGAGTCCTAACCACATTCACCTCGGCATTATACCTTATAATTTTGGACTAAAATTTCTTTATTTTCAAATTGTGTGAAACTGAACTTCTGATACTCCAAAATCATTGATTCTTCTTTTCCGGGAAACCCAAAGCATTCCCTAATCCTACCACTTAACCAATGGATGCCATGCTGAGGCTTGCAAATATTAAGTCTTTGTAAATTAATCATTTGCATTTAAACATATTACAAAAATTGATAATATATGGCACGCTTTTTGCTTCATGTTTAAGTGCAAGACTATTTCATGATAATGTATTTTTTCATGCAATAATCTGATATTCAAATTAAAGTATAAATCCTGGAAGGTGATGCATTCCGGCGAATAGATCACATTTCGCGGTTTTATTTATTGTTAACCCTTAAAATCTATTTAAGCAAAAATTGTAATTCACTAAATTTTTAAACCCTAATTAAATTCTCAAATCATGAAACTACAAATCAAACTTAAAGGCTTGACCTTTCTGGTCGCCTTTTCACTATGCATGGGAC
>JBGAWX010000145.1:0-8019 GCA_044227375.1 Saprospiraceae bacterium | reverse complement strand
TCCCAGTATTGGGAGAACACAATCGCTCTGCTGTGGCGCTTGAAAAATCAAAAATATTATTCGACATACTCGATGAAGATTCCGATGGTGATGGGATAATCGATGAGAAAGACAATTGTCCTCGAACATTCAATCCAAACCAGGAAGACTTTGACAAAGATGGAATTGGTGATGTGTGCGACAATTGCCCTCGAATTCAAAACAGTGATCAAAAAGATTCCGACAAAGACAAAATAGGAGATGCATGCGACTGCGATTCAAATCCCAACCGCGAAGATTTCGATAAAGATGGAATCGGCAATGTATGTGACAATTGTCCTTTTGTTTACAATCCTGATCAAAAAGATTCTGATCAGGATGGGGTTGGTGATGTTTGCGATAACTGTCCTCTAAAATTTAATATCGATCAAAAAGATAGCGATAAAGATGGGCACGGTGATCGATGTGATAATTGTCCACTCATCGAAAATCGGGATCAGTTAGATACTGATCATGATGGAGTCGGTGATGTGTGTGATAATTGTCCTAGAAAAGAAAATCCAAAACAAGAAGATACAGATCAGGATGGAATTCCTGATGCATGTGATAACTGTCCGAAAACTCCAAATAAAGATCAGGCGGATGCTGATCAAGATGGTGTAGGCGACGTGTGCGATAATTGCAGGGAAAAAGCCAACCCTAAACAAGAAGATTCTGATCACGATGGTATCGGTAATGCATGCGATAATTGTCCCGGTACAGCCAATAGGGATCAATTAGACGCTGACAAGGACGGCATTGGCGATGTATGCGATAATTGTCTTAAACAAGCAAACCCCAGACAGGAAGATGCAGATCAGGATGGAGTCGGTGACTTTTGCGATAATTGTCTTAAGAAAGCAAATCCTAGACAGGAAGACTTTGATCAGGACGGCATAGGTGATGTGTGTGATAATTGTCCAAAGAAAGCCAATCCTAAACAGGAAGACTTTGATCAGGATGGCGTTGGTGATGTATGTGACAATTGCCCGAGAATCAAAAACAGAGAACAACAAGATGTTGATCGTGATGGGGTCGGTGATGTTTGTGATAATTGCCCTTCAAAAGTCAATCCTAAACAAGAAAGTACGGATGAAGATGGTATCGGGGATGCATGTGATAACTGTCCAAAATTGTCTAACAAAGATCAAAAAGATTCAGACAGAGATGGAATTGGAGATCTATGCGATAACTGTCCCGAGAATAGTAACAAAGATCAAAAAGATACCGACAAAGATGGTGTTGGAGACCGATGCGATAAATGCCCGGAAGATCCAAATAAAATTGCTCCCGGATACTGCGGTTGCGGCTTTCCGGAAACGGACTCTGATAAAGATGGCATCCCGGATTGTGTAGACCTTTGTCCTCAGGATCCTAAAAAATCATCACCCGGACAATGTGGTTGTAATAAAGTTGACAAAGACAGTGATTGTGATGGCGTCGCAGATTGTCTTGATATCTGCCCGGGAGGCAATGATAAAATTGACAAAAACCGGGATGGCAAACCTGATGTAAAGTTTCCTGTTTCCTTCAAGAACTTAGTGGCATCCTGGAAATGCGGAATGAACAAAGTGTACATCTGTCATAAAGAACCAGGCAATGAACCCGAAGATCCACCGGTATTCATGACCCTTTGTGTTGATTACGCTACCGTGGCATCGCATCTGGAACACGGGGATTATGTGGGTCAATGTGATGAAGCAAAATGCAATGGTGTCGTCGGCAACAAATTTGGATTACGAGAAGATGATCAAAATGAAAATGACTTATCAGATTTTGATATTTTACAATCCAATAATTTGAATTTCATGGTCATTCCAAATCCAAGTCATGGAAATTTTACCATTCAACTGGATCAGGTGACCAACAATTTCTCCATCCACATCTACAATTTGCTCGGAGTTGAGGTATGGAAACGGAAAATCAATACTCCGACAAGTTTAATCAACATCCAATCCGATGAGATGAAAGATATCGGTTATGGTTTGTTTAAATTGATGATCCAAAACGAGGAGTCCAAATCCATTCAGTCATTGATTATTCTTAAGTAGACTTTCATAGTTATCGTTTAAAAAGTGACGTAGCAAACTACGTCACTTTTTTTTTGCGACGTAATGGCAGATTGTGAATAGCCATTGTGGATCAAATTCATTTCAAATGATTTGTCGACTCTGAAATCAATTATATTCCGGGGTGAGAACAAAAGTTTTAATACATTTGGTCCTTCAACATAAATCAAACCATAATGCAAACCAAAAAGTCAATTCAAATCCTTTTTTGTCTGGTCGTTTCTATAATTACTTCAACTGTACATTCTTTTGCTCAGTCACATCTTGAAGACAAGAGTCATCACGAGAATGACTCTCATGACAAAAAACACCTGGCTCTTTTTATAGGAGCTTCTTCCAATTTAAAACATCCTCATACAGCATTTACTCTGGGTCTGGACTATGAATACCGGTTTGCTGAGAAATTTGGAACCGGTTTATTCGCCGAATACGTCTTTGAAGATCATGCTGAAATTTTATTGGGTATCCCTCTGGTGTGGCATCCTGTACATAACTTTAAAATTCTGGCGGCTCCGTTGTTTGCATTCACTATGCTCGAGGTCATTCCTGATGGCACCGAACTCCATTTTGAATTGGGATTTCGGGCCGGAGCGGGATATGATTTCCACATAAAGAATAAGTCCATTGGACCAATGGTTAATTTGGATTTTATTGACGGCAACACGGTCCTCGTTTATGGTTTGAATTTTGGATATGGATTTTAATGATTGTAAAATAAAAAATCTCAATGCCAATCCATGTTCAATGGAAGGATGATAAAAAATAATTTCCGATCGTATGGGTTCCGTCATTCAACAATTCTAATTGAATTCTATTCACTTATACTGATTTCAAGTTGTTTACTATGTTAATTGCTAAACTCAGATACATTTCAACATATGTTGTACTCCTTATTTTATCAGGATCTACAATAATTGCACAAGTCGGCCAATCTGTTGAACAACTTTCAACATCTCTAAACCAGGCTTTGATCGAAAGAAATGAAAATCTACTTCAAGAATTACTTCATGATGACTTGAGTTATGGACATTCTAATGCATGGGTTGAAAATAAAAATGAACTCATAAAAAACAATCAATCCGAATTTCTGATTTATGAAAAAATCCAAATGGACAGTGTACGTGTAAGATACACCGAAAATATTGCAATTCTCCGATGTCACTCAATGATCGATGCGATCCTGAATGGGAAAAGCATTAGTCTCAGACTATACGTCTGTCAGGTCTGGATAAATACCAATGGAAAATGGAAACTGCTGGTCAGGCAAAGCACCAAGCTCACATGAGATTTCTAAAATAAATTCACAATTATCAACTTGGAAATTAAAAATTGAACTTTGATCACTGTTATTTCAATGTCAATAAATTTTATTTTCAACTAAAACGAATCGTATCTGAATCCATAGTTTGAGTTTGTATCCAGTTTCAATCATCGACTGAGTGTTTAAGTGATTATTCTACTAATACGAATCCAGCCCATTGATAAGGATCCAGGCCTGAATCGCGCAATTCTTTTTGCGCGGCATGAAATGCATTGGGTATTGTCATCTTTTCAGTCAACCACTTTTTATAAAATGTCGTCATCAATAATGAAGTTTGCTTATCTGGAACTTGCCACAAACTCATAATCAGATATTTTGCACCGGCAATTTTGAACGCACGTTGCAAACCATATACACCTTCATTGCCTTCGATGTCTCCCAGACCTGTTTCGCATGCCGATAAAATCACTAACTCGGTGTTGGATAAATTCATTTGTGAAATTTCATACGCTGTTAATATTCCGTCTTCTCTTCCTTCTGGTGTTTGTTTTCCTTGCCAGGCTGCATTACCACCAGCCATGATTAATCCGGAACGCAACATAGGGTGATCTGACATCTTAAACACGGGTTCATTTTGCCCGTTGCCCATTGCCAATTGCCTATTGCTATCTTTCTCCTTCTGATCCGGAAAAAAATATCCGTGTGTAGCAATATGAAGTATCCTTGGCGATTCAGAATTATTTGCACCAAAATTTTTAAAGGACTCTTCGGTCGCTTCAAATCCTTTTTTTGTTTTAACTTTTATTCCTGCATCCTGCATTATTTTTTCAATGGAACTCACTTCACGTTCCGTACCCGTTAAATAATTCCAATCACCGCCTCTAAATGTTGAGTCAACATCTGAAAAAGAGAATGCCCCTCTGGATCGGGATGCAATCAATGGTTCCGATAATTTTAAATTAGTATCCAGTTCATATTGAATTCCACCATACAGAACTGATTCATTCTTTGAAAATTTATTATTCGAAGGAATTACCAATTGTCTTGTGCTGCTCAATTCAATTAAATGATATTTGTCTGCTAATGTTTCGGATCCAACACCCATCGGATCAGAAAAAGGAATCGCGTTTAAATTTAACCGATGTAATAATCCGCTTGGAGAAAAATAAATCGTGGTAATTCCACTTAAATATTGCTCCAAAGGTTTCCATAGAATTTCAAATAAAGATCTTCTGGGAGTTTTAACCTCAACCACACCACGGTTTGCAATTGAATACAGATCAATGACATAATCTGCCTTCAATGTTGAATTTTTTTGCAATAAGGAATCAATTGATTTTTCTTCAAAGAGAGAAATAAAGACAGGGACTTTAACGCCTACTTTGATTAACAATGCAGCATACATTATACTGTCCATTTTACTCGGAAAATTCACCTTAAAATGTATAAATTCAATGGCGGCCTCATCGGGTTTTAGTTTTCGTTGCACATCCTTCCAATTCAATTGTTTGATTGTTTCGGAATATCCGGCGACGGAACGCGCGAGTTCCTTCTCTGCGTTGGTAGCCTTTTCTTCAAGATCTGCAATCTCCTTTCTATCCACATTGGGTTTTGTATATTCTTCTGAAAGGCGTCTCCTCAGATTTTTTAGTTTCCGGTTTATTTCTTCAGATTCTGCAGAAGTAAACGCAAGTGTTCGCAAACGGGCTGCGGCGGTTTGCAAAAATCCTTTGTAAAAAAGTGAATGATCATAAGCCAGAGAACATAATACGTCAATGCGTTCACCGATTGTATTTCGGGACAAGATGTATGCACCCAAATGATCTCCGGACACTTGAATCGTTTTAGTATAATTGGCAAGTTCCAATTCTGAAAGAAAAGATAAAGCTTTTGTAATCTCACGTTGTTGCAGGAAAGACAGTTCTTCGAGCATAGGTTCAGATATTGAATACTTACCTTGCTGTTCATACAGAAAAGTCAGGTTTTTCAGACTCCATGAATAGGAGGGATGATCCTTTCCAAGTACTTTTTCCCGGATGGCTTTGGCCTCTAATAAAAGAGGTTCTGCTTTTTCATTATTATTCATGGCCGTGTATAAATTGGCCAACGAGTTTATGGTAATTGCGTAATCCGGATGTTGCTTACCAATTACTTTTTCCTGAATTTCTTTTGTTTCAAGAAAATATTTTTCTGATATATCGAACTGACCAAGATCCATATACAACACCGCTAAATTTAAAAGCGTGGATAAATATTCAGGATGTTCCTTGCCCAGTGTTTTTTCTCGAACGGCTTTGGATTCCAGGAACAAAGGTTCTGCTTTTTTGAGTTGTCCCATATTGATATACAATGAAGCAAGGTTACTCAGGATCGATCCATACAGAGGATGATCTTTACCAAGGGACTTTTCCCTGATTGATTTCGATTCTATGTAAAGTGGCTCGGCTTTTTCATAATTGAACATTTGATGATACAATGCTGCCAGGTTATTTACGCTTGATGAGTAATCAGGATGATCTTTGCCAAGAACTCTTTCGCGAATTGCTTTTGACTCCGATAAAAGAGTTTCCGCTTTTTCATTTTCTCCTATCTTATAATAATAAAGTCCAAGGTTATTGAGACTTGTTGCGTAATCGGGATGGTCCTTGCCTAAAACGTTCTCGCGCGTAGTTAAAGCTTCTAGGTAAAGGGATTCCGCTTTTTCAAAACTTCCGGAATACATATATAAATTGGCCAAATTATTTAAACTCATTGCATAATCTGGATTCGTTTTACCCAATGCATTTTCCCGAATTGTCTTGGCTTCGAGCAGAAGGGGTTCTGCTTTTTCAAAGTTACCAAGATTCATATACATTACTCCAAGGTTATTCAGTGACCAGGCGTAATCTGGATGATTCTTGCCCAATACTTTTTCACGGATGACTTTTGATTCAAGATACCATTTTTCTGCTTCTGATCTATCCAAATTAAACATGTTAATTCTACCGCGATTGAAACACGTACTGGCATATTCTGCAGACTCTTTTCCAAACACATCCAGAGCCAAGTTCTCAGCGATGGCGTTGATTTTCAATGCTTCGGTATAATCTTTTTTTGCAGTAAAATTTCTGGATACCTGAATAAGGCTGTCAATTTCATTTATGATAGTTGTAGTATCAACAGCTTGAGCTTGAACTATTAAAGGAAAGCTTAATAATACATAGAATAAGACATTACTCATATGACTGAAATTTGAACAGATAAAATTATTAAAAAAATCCGGAGCAGGATGAATCTAATCAAATTTTAATACCGAAAGGATATTCGCAATGACTGGTTACATCCGAAGCTTCGGAAGACCAAATGACTATCATACCGGCATGATCCCTTAATTTTTGGACTATAAAATAAATCTTAATCGTATCATTAATCCGGAATGATGAATTCGTTATAAGGCTCTCCATATTTTTACATATTCAGAATCTGATCAACAGTGCTCCATGTTCAGGATTATTTTCTTTGAGATTTGAATATTGAAAATTACTCAAAGTATAAAACTTGCTTTTGACGAAGTGTTAACTCATCAATTTCGTTTCATTAATAAAATTATTTTATCAATTTGTAGACCGATCCTCTGTCGTCACCAGTTTGCAGAAAATAAATTCCCGATTCCAAATTTTCAATTTGATATTTATTTACCGAAATCAATTGTCCCTGAATATTATATATCCAAATTGCTTGTGTTGATTGAATCAAGGCCTCTATTCTATTCAAATCAATGACACCAGGATTCAGCGAATTCAATCCAGGAAGGTCTGAATGCAAATTACCCTGATAATTTTTACAAGACTTCCAATATCGTCCATACCAATTGCAATCCCCTTTCTGTACTTCAACAGTAAGCGTATTGTAATAAGGACCCATCATCATCACATAGGCTCCGCTGCCTCCGACCGACCATTTAATTTTATAGTTTGAAGGATTGATTAAAGTGCCATCCGTTTCAAACAATCCAACAATGTAATTGCAGGCATTACTGCAAATGGATTGACAAATCGAAGGAGGAAAATTAAGATTATTTGCTACATCATAATCATCTTCACACGACGAAAGTATAAATTGGATGTCTTCACAGGGACCACTGCATTCAATATTGGATGAATCACTCAATACTCTTTTACATATCTCTGCATACTCAATCGTCTTTGGCAGATTGGGTTTCCAGCGGTATATTTTGGAAGTCAGCGTAAACGCTCTGTTGGATGTCAGCAAAACCGGATTTTTATTACTCAGTGAAAATGCAGGATCAATTCCATTTTGTTTGACATCCAAAAACAATTCATGCACTCTGGGTTTTGGCTCAATTACTTTTCCTTTAAAATCCAAAGCAGCGATTTCTACCATTCCGTTTTGCAAACAGGTTTTGCGAATTGACATTGCGCAAGAATCGACTATACAATTTATTACGGCTACCGTGATGGTGTCCGTACGACTGCAGATGCCATCTGTAGACTTCACAACATATTTAATATCTTTATCAGGACTTGCTTTTGGATTGGCGCAATGCACACAACTCAAACCTGCAGCGGGTGACCAACTATAAGATCCGTTGGGATCAAATGATTTTACCAATTCGATGCTATCCCCTTTACAGATTGTGTGCGACAAACTATCGAATTCTGGTTGGATGGG
>JBGAWX010000144.1:0-8902 GCA_044227375.1 Saprospiraceae bacterium | reverse complement strand
ACCACGGTAGGATTAAAATAGTTCATCGGTACAAAATAAAAAAGGCTTTCCAACTGGAAAGCCTTTTAAAAATATATTTTTTAAAAAATTAATTGGATTTGGCTGGTTGTTCTGGCGCTGCATTTTCCGGAGCTGTAACTGCTGCAGTTCCTTTTGCTTTGCAACATGCTTTACCAGATGCTGCACCTTTAGCACAACAAGCTTTTGAAGCGGAACAAGCTTTACCGTTTTTAGCAGATCCTGGTGTAGCTTCTGCATCAGTCATGGCTACGAATTGAGCTTTAGCTTCATCATAAGTAAGCTGTGTTGTTATAGCAACTCCTGAAGCATCTGTTGTTTTTCTTACGAAACAAACAGAACCATCTTTACATGTTTTAGTTTCGATAGTTGGGTCTAATGAAGCGGCTTTCAATGCGGCTTCAGATGGTTTTGCACAGGTCTTTGCTTCTGCAGTTTTGCTGCCATGATTACATGTTTGAGCATATCCATTACCTGCAAGTGCGAATAATCCAAATCCAATAAATACAATCAATTTTTTCATAAGTTAAATTTTTAATTAATTACGATGACAAAGATAAACAGCTTATTTTTATATTTTATTTCTCTTTTGAAGCTTTAACTTAGATTTAAGGAACCCAACATGTTACAACAGTTTAACTTACAGATTATCAATTGTTTAATTTATTTTGCAGTGTTGGCTTCCTGCAATTCTTCGAAATCTGTACAATCAAATGAATTCCTCAGGATAGGTAATGGCGGCGGGTTTGCTGGCATTGAAACCATTTATACGGTTTTGAAGAACGGACAGGTTGAAATGGGTGGAAAAGTAATCAGCAGACTGAAGTCTTCAGATGTGAATCAACTTTTTGGAAATATAGACATTTTAAAATTGAATGAGATCGATTACAATAAACCGGGGAATCTTTATAAATTCATTGAATTTACACAAAATGGATCCACACATAAAATCACCTGGGATAGCAATTCTGCCGATGTGGACAGCAAGTTGAATTTGTTTTATGATCATGTAAATTATTTAATCCAAAAATCTACTAAATGAGGAAGTCGATTCGAATTGTGTTACCGGTTCTTTTTTTTGCTTTTGTATCACAAAGCCAGGAGCTCAAAAAACCTCATGAGTTTTTAATACCCAAAGGCACGGTCATTCAACACAATAAACTCAGCAAACCAAAATATTTACCATCAAAATTGGATGCACGGAGTTTCGGGGCCTTCACTCCAAAGTATCGTTCCATTTCGTCATCAGCATTTGATGGTTTACGCACGAATATCAGTGTTCAGGAAGTTGATGGAGAAGGACGCCCTTCGAGATTTAAATGTTCTTCATACGATGCACAATCCAATACGAATCCGGTTAACTTCTGGTCTGAAAAACTGCCCGAGTTGCTCAGGCTTTCTCCACAATCGGGCATAGCATATAAAATCAGAAGTCTCGAAGAAGACGATCAGCAAATTACCCATCTTAAATTCGATCAGACTTTTGATGGAGTACCGGTTTTGGATGCTGAATATTTTGTACACATTTACCAGGATCAATCCGCGATGGCTCAAGGCAATTTGCTGCAACCATCACAAGCATTGCAAGCCAGGTTGAATCCGGATGATGCTTATACTGTCGCAAAAAAACATTTGAGTAAACTCGGCATACAGTGTATTGATAAAAAGAAAGATCAGGCATCCTGGATAAAAACCGGATTGCAGGAGGTGATATTAGCTTATTGGCAAAATCCATCGGATGAAGTCTGGCATCTCGTGTATCGTCTGGATGTTTACCCGAATGCAATGAGCAGATGGTTGATTACCGTAGATGCCATTTCAGGAGAAATCCTTAAAGCCCTTCGCAATGAATGCATGTTGCATCATCCGGAATCATCTACTCATATTAATGCAAGTCATGAACCCGGTCCACAGGGTGCAGAAAAAACTACTGCCAAAGATCTATTAGACATCACCAGAACTATTGATGTTTGGAGACAGGGCACGGATTTGTATTTATTGGATGGGTCCCGTGCTATGTTTAAACCAAGCCAGTTTAACCTGAATGATCCTGCAGGGGCTATTTGGACTATAGATGCTAAAAATTCAAATCCCAACAACATCATTTGGGATCAAATTAAGACCAGCTCAAACACCTTCGCGAAAAATGCGGTCTCCGCACATTATAATGCAGGACTGGCATATGAATATTTTGCAAATACTCATGGGAGAAATTCGATAAACGGTAAAGGCGGCACCATCATTTCTCTGATTAATGTCAATGATGAAAATGGAGGCGGACTTGATAATGCCTTCTGGAATGGCGAGGCCATGTTTTATGGTAATGGTGCACAGGCATTCAATCCGCTTGCAAAGGGACTGGATGTCGGAGGACATGAAATGTCTCACGGTGTAATTCAAAGTACCGCCAATCTCGCTTATGAGGGAGAGTCGGGAGCCATCAACGAATCTTTTGCCGACATCTTTGGAGCCATGATCGATCGCGATGATTGGAAAATCGGAGAAGATGTTGTGAAGCTCAATGTGTTTCCTTCAGGTGCTTTGCGAAACATGAGCGATCCGCATAATGGTGCACCTGCCAATGATTTCAAATGGCAACCTAAACATGTCAATGAACAATATAAAGGAAACCAGGATAATGGTGGTGTCCATATCAATAGCGGAATTTCAAATTATGCATACTATCTCTTTGTTCAGGAAATTGCCAAGACCAGCAATGAAGAACAAGCGAAAAAGACTGCGGAAAAAATATATTACAAAGCATTGAGTCAATATCTCACCAGGTCTTCTGTTTTTAAAGATCTTAGAATTGCAGTTGAACAAGCATGTATCGATTTGCACGGTAACAATTCATCAATACACAATGCTGCAAAAAAAGCATTTGATTTAGTAGGTATAGGTTCCAGTAGTGGTGGAGGAAATTATCAGAAAGATCTTTCTGTAAATCCCGGGAAAGAATTTGTCGTATGTACTGATGACATTCAGGAAGGAGTTTATATCGGTGATTTGGATAAAGGCACTTTCTCAAAAGTAAGTGATCAATTCATCAAAAGCAAACCGAGTGTAACGGACAATGGTGCTGAAATTTATTATATCGGAAAAGATTCAAAGCTCTATGCATTGTTTTTTAATCCTGCTACTTCAAAGTTTGAGGAAACAATACTGGATCCAACACCAATTTATAGAAATGCTTCGATTTCAAAAGACGGCAGTTTGTTATCCGTCTTGTACGAGACGGAAGAGAATAAAATCCATGTCTATGAATTTGCTTCATCTGCATGGAAAACCTTTACATTGACGAATCCCACGACCACCAATGGTGTTGCTACATCCAATGTGCGCTATGCAGATTATATGGATTTTGAACACTCAGGCCAATACCTGATGTACGATTGTCTGAGCAAGCTCGACCGTGATGGTGGCGGTACTTATCTATATTGGGATATCGGGTTTTTGAGAGTTTGGGATCTGGCAACAAAAACTTTTGGTGATGGCCATATTGAAAAATTGTTTTCAAATCTTCCGGATAACACCAGCGTCGGAAATCCGGTCTACTCAAAAAATTCACCGTATATCATGGCCTTTGATTATCTCGAAGAGACCGTATTTGGTCCAACCTTTTCGGTGTTGGCAGCAAATATTGAAACAGGAGACATTGGGGAGATTGCAATCGACCGGGATAACACAGGGTATCCTTCTTATTCAGTAAGGGATGACTATTTACTCTATAATGGATTTGATAATGCTCAGACAAAATCTCTTAAATTTATTAAACTCGCAGCCAACAAAATCCAATCCAATGATACGGAACAATTAATGGCGAGCGGAGCTCAATGGGGCAATTGGTATGCAAATGGTAAAAGGAGTCTGGTCAGTACAAGCAATGAAAATAAACTTAAAGGAGTTAGCATCAACCCAAACCCATTCAGTTCAGTATTGCGCATCAACATCGAAAGCGGATCGGATCAGATGCTCGACTATGCTTTGTTTAATATTACCGGTCAGGATTTGATTCGTGCTTCGGTCCCTTTGCTTACAGGAAATAATGTGGTTCAATTGCAACTTCAAAATATTCCTCCCGGAATCTATTACCTGAAATTGTTTTCAGGGGAAGGGGAGTCCGGCTTCACTTTGATTAAGGTTGAGGAATAATTGGTATTCTTGTAAATTTCATCACCTTGACAATATTGAAAACATTCTGTGATTTCATGTCATGGAAAAAATGAATTTATAAATTCATACTCATTCATTTGTATCGCAAAATATTAATCATCAGGTTTAGTTCGATTGGAGATTTGGTCCTTACAACTCCGGTGATCCGCTGTTTGAAAAATCAAACAAAAGCTGAAATACATCTGGTGACGAAGGCAAAATTTGCTGAAGTCTTAAACAACAATCCGCACCTCTCAAAAATCTGGAAGATCCAAAAAGATACCAATGAGATCATTCAGGAATTAAGAGCAGAACATTTTGATTTCGTAATAGACCTGCATTATAATTTTCGAAGCATTAAGCTTACCTGGCAATTGAGAAAACCTTATCTCCGTTTTGATAAATTAAATCTTGAGAAATGGTTAATGACCACATTTCATTTCAATCGCCTGCCACAAAAGCATCTTGTCGATCGCTATTTTGATGCTTTTGGAAAACTTGGAATTCAAAATGACGGAAAGGGTTTGGATTTTTACATTGGTGATGATGAGATCGGGCGAATGGAGAATTTGAAATTGCCTCAATCTTATGTTGTCGGGGTCTTAGGTGCTACATATTATACAAAGCAAATCCCAATAAACAAATGGATTGAAATGATACATTCCATAAACCTTCCCTTGGTATTAATTGGTGGAGTCAATGAACAAGAAATGGGGGCATTATTGTTTCGTGAATTTCCTTCGAAAGTCATTGATTTTACAGGACAGATGAATATCTCTCAATCCGCAATGTTGATTAAGCATTCAAATAGGGTCATTACACCGGATACCGGCATGATGCATATTGCAGCTGCGCTAAGAAAGCCGCTTCATGTGATATGGGGAAATACCATTCCGCAATTTGGAATGTTTCCATACTTTGGTATCGAGCCGGGCGAGGTCAGATATCATGAAGTGAGTGGATTGTCCTGTAGACCCTGCAGTAAACTGGGATACCAATCTTGTCCTAAAAAGCATTTTGATTGCATGCAAAAACAAAAACTAAATAAAGAAACTCTGGAATTCTAAAACTATGAATGTGGTATTGAAAGCGCGGTATTATTCTGGTATTAAACCCCAGGCATTGGAAGCCGAAGTGATGCTTGAGGCAGGTCAGATTCAAATTGACTATTTGAAAAATGATGTCCATGAAAAAAGATATTGGGAATTGGATAAGATCAAACCGGATCAGGATACAAGGGATCAGAAATTTATTTTACAATATGGCACGGCACATCCCTATGAATATCTTGAATTTGAAGATCCGCAATCCTTTGTTTTATTCGAACAGGTATACAAACATAAAAAGTGGAGAAAGACAGGAAACGCATTTACCAGAAATCCACTGGCTGCTGTGAGTGGAATTGTTGGTCTCTTTTTGGTGATATGCATTGCCGCCTATTTTTTGTTGGTTCCGAATATATCTGATATGTTGTCCAAATCAGTGCCGGTAAGTTGGGAAACTGAGTTGGGGCAAAAGATGGCTGCAGGTTTGATTCATGAAGAAAAGGAAGACAAATTAAAATCTGCAATGCTGGATACGTTTTTTAGAATTCTGGAGATAAAGAGCCAATATCCGATTCGCTTTCATTTTATTAATGATTCTATTGTGAATGCATTTGCAATGCCGGGAGGAAACATTGTCATTTATAAAGGATTATTCGATAAAATCCATTCCTATGAATCACTTGCAGGCCTGATCGGACATGAATATACTCATGTTGAATTTAAGCACAGTTTGAAAACGATTTTCAGATCTGTTTCTTCATACATCATGCTTGCTGCATTTTTCGGAGACCTGACGGGCTTGGCTGGAATCATTATTGAAAATGCAAACACAATACAGAACCTGAGTTATTCCAGAAAGTTTGAAGAAGAAGCGGATGCCAATGCGGTGCAACTCTTATTGGATCGAAAGATTGGCCTTACAGGAATGCTGGATCTGTTTAATGTCTTTTTGAGTGAAGGCAAAAAGGGCGTGGCTGTTCCAAAATTTCTAAATACTCATCCCGTGACGGAAGACCGGATAAAGTTTATCAAAACAAAAATGAGTACGGATGAACGGGATTTGATTCATTATGCAGATTTGTTGAGTATTTTCAATCGGATGAAAAATATGGACAGTGAAAGAATGCATTAATACTGCATTTTGGTTTGACTGATCTTAAAGCGATAAATCATATAAGCAATTGCACAAGAGAATCGTCGTACATAAGATTTCAAAATTGTGAATTGTAAATTTATAGAATCTAAAGTTTTAATTTTGCCCCGATGGGTCCCTGCAAGTTCAGCTAAGGAAAAATAATGAGTCAACCTATAATTCTTATCTTCGCGTGATTATTAAATAAATTTTAGTAATCAAGCGTTTAGAATGTTTATTTACCACTGAAAAGACAAAGAACATGGAGATTTTAAGCCTGAACGAACTCTTTAAAATTATCTGGACAAATTTCAGAACATTACTCATTATAGCGGTTCTGACCATTATCGGATCTGTCATAGTTGCATTAATATTGCCTGTGTACTATGAATCCACCACCACCATCTTTCCTGTGAAATTGGCGCAGGCACCTGTAAATGAAACTGCATTTCGCCGTGGAAACATCAGCGATTTTGGCGAAACGGGTGAAGCAGAACAAGCACTGGAAATCTTGAATTCAAATTCTTTGATGGAACGGGTAGTCGAAAAATTCAATTTATACGAACATTATAAAATTCCCCGCAATCTGCCAGCATCTAAAACTTTTGTATTTAAGACCTATCAGGGAAATGTAAATATCAAACGAACTAAATTCAATTCAATACAGATAAAAGTTAAAGACAGGGATGCAGTCATGGCAGCAAACATTGCAAATTCTATCGCGGATTATCTGGATACGATTAAATATGAAATTGTATTAACCCGTGCGAATGAATTGATTAAAAATCTGGAAATTCACAGGGATAAGCAACAGGGATTGATTGACAGTTTGAAAATGCAAATGGACAGTCTTACCAATTTAGGTATTATGAGTCAGTTTCAAAGAGGATATCTATTGGAAGCCTACGCACAATCAAACGGACCAGAACGCGCACAATTAAAAAAATTAGTTGATGATAATATTAATTTGGGAGAGAAGTTTGATGTGGTGGAAAGAATTTATGGATATGAAATCGAGAACCTCTTGTTGTTAAAAAAATATCTTGTTCAAACAAAGGCGGATGCTGAACTACAGTTTTCACAAAAATTTGTTGTAGATAAAGCGGAACCCGCTGACAGGAAAGCTTATCCGGTGAGATGGCTTGTAGTGCTTGTAAGTTTAATTTCCGCAATGTTCATTTCCGTTGGGTTGTTGTTGGTTAAAAAGCGCTGGCCCGATTACAGGAAAATTCTTATGGACTAATGAATTCTGAATTGGGTTTTAGTTACCGTCAGATTGCATTCATAGTCATTTTCATTTTGACTTTGATTGGAGTTGCATTTGCAACTGAACTTTATATCCTGCTTTTTATACCGCCATTTTTATTTATTGCCTTGGGTTTTTTCTTTAAACCGGATTTGTTTTTCTATTTCCTGGCTTTTATCACACCATTATCCATCAATCCTTCAGATGTGGAACTCGGTAAGCTGAGTTTGTCGATTCCCTCTGAGCCGGTGGCAGCATTGCTGGTTCTTTTCTTTTTTCTTTTGTTTTTCACCACAAGTAAGGTCGATAAGAAATATTTAATGCATCCGATCAGCCTGATCATTTATGTTTATTTCATCTGGCTTGGCATCTGTTGCATTACCAGTGTTCATAAATTGGTTTCAATTAAATTTTTAATTGCGAAGATCTGGTTTATTGTGCCCTGTTTTTTTCTTGCCGGAATATATTTTCGGGAGAATAAAAACATCATCCGGTACATGTTTCTTTTTGTATTGAGTATGGCTTTGGTTTCTACATTCAATGTCATCCACCTGTCCATGTTTTCATTTGAGGATCTTCCATCACAATGGACCATGCAACCGTTTTTTAAAGATCATGCCATACTTGGAGCCATTATTGCCATTACCCTTCCACTTTGTCTTGGATTGTTAAAATTATCAGGTAAGGATGTTGTTAAGAGTTCAGTATTGATTGTATTTTTTTTGATTCTTGTATTTTGTTTGATAGTGACTTATTCCCGGGCTGCATGGGCGAGTGTTGTGCCAGCGATTCTTCTGTATTTATTATTTCTGTTCAGGATGCGATTCCGATGGGTATTTATAAGTTTCCTGATCGTGATTGGGTATTTGGCTTTTAATGTGGATACCATATTGATGGACATGGCAAGAAATAAAGTTGCCGGAAGCGATGATCTTGTAGAAAATGCAGAATCCATTTCTAACATCAGCACCGATCCGTCCAATCTGGAGCGGATCAATCGTTGGGCCTGTGCTATCGAAATGTGGAAGGACAAACCCATTTTCGGTTTTGGTCCGGGAACCTATATGTTTGAATATGCACCTTATCAATTGAAAGGAAATTATACGGAGATCAGTACAAATTTCGGTGATGTAGGCAATGCGCATAGTGAGTATCTGGGTCCTCTTGCAGAGACTGGACTTCCCGGCTTACTCATTTTTCTTTGTTTGTTGATCGCTACATTTTATTATGCTTTTCAAGCACATCTTAAAGCAACGACAAAATTGAATAAGATTTTAATATCCACTGCAGCTTGTGGATTGATTACCT
>JBGAWX010000143.1:0-8915 GCA_044227375.1 Saprospiraceae bacterium | reverse complement strand
CAGTTCCTGTTCCTTTGGATACTGATTGAGTACGATTTGCCATTTATCTTTCGAAAAAAGATCATTCAGTTTAAATTGGATTCTCTTTTGTACCAATTCCCTGTAAAACTTAAAAGTCTTGATCCGGATGTACAAATTGAATGCAACAAAAATTGCGAAAATGAAAATGGCTACTGCAATTGGACTTAACATAAAGCGGAAGAATAGTTATGAGTTATGAACGATGAGTTATGATCTAAAATCTTAATCTGGAGATTCGGGATATTAAAATTTAAGATCGCACTGTTTTGAATTAGCACAACTTGTAGTTCTTAATTTTTAATTTATAATTGATTTAAGATTAATTCTTCTGCTTGCTTTAGTGCATTCGGAATGCCATTGACGTTCTTTCCTCCCGCACTAGCAAAAAATGCCTGTCCCCCTCCCCCTCCATCAATATGCTTAGCAATAGTCCTGATCCATTCAGTTGCATTCAATGAATGAGATGATACCAATTCCTCACTGATGTAACACATCAATTGAGGCTTTCCATTTTCTGAAAAACCAAAAACTATGATTGCAGGCGAGTGCTCCTTTCCAATTTGATAAATTAAATTCTTGATGATTTTACCATCGTCGAGCGAAACTTGTTCAATTAATATATTGATTCCTTTTTCATTTTTGACTCTTGGAATCAAAATCTCTTTCAATTGACCCGCTTGATTTTCTTTAAGCTCTTGAATTTGTTTCTGCAGATTTTTATTTTCTTCAAGAGCGGAATGGATCGCTTCAACTACGTCTTTAGGATTTTTCAACAACTGCTTAATCTGGTGCACTTGAGAAAATTGCTCTTGAATCAATTGTTCAGATGCACGGCCTGAAACGGCTTCAATTCTTCTGATCCCTGCTGCGATAGCAGATTCAGAAACAATTTTGAAATACCCGATTTGACCTGTTGCTTCCACATGACATCCGCCACACAATTCAATGGAATATTCAGGATCAAAGGTGATCATTCTTACTTTTTCACCATACTTCTCCCCAAACAACATCATTGCACCTGCATTTTTTGCCGCTTCTATAGGTATATTCCGGTTTTCTTCCCGGATGATGTTTTGTCTTATTTTCTCATTGACCAATTGTTCTACCTTCAGGATTTCACTTTCCTCCATTTTTTGAAAATGCGAGAAGTCAAAACGCAAATAATCTTCTCTAACCAATGAACCTCTTTGCTGGACATGATTTCCTAAAACCTTTCGCAAAGCAGCATGCAGGAGATGCGTTGCGCTGTGATTGTTTTCAATCAATGATCTCCGATAACCATTCACACTCATTCGTACAGATGCATCCAATTTTTTTGGAAGCACATCAGTGATATGAATGATCAAATCATTTTCTTTAACTGTATCTTTTATTTCAACAGGGAATCCGTCAAAATACGCAATGCCTACATCACCAACCTGACCACCACCTTCAGGATAAAACGGAGTTTGATCAAAAACCAGTTGAAAATTTTGCTGAGACTTGGATTCCGTTTTACGCCAGCGAAGTAAATGGGAATGATCCACTTCAAGTGTGTCATAACCTACAAAACTCGTTTGTCCATCCTTAATGATGTTCCAATCGGAATATTCTTTCTTTGCATCGGATCGCGAGCGCGCTTTTTGTTCAGACATTGCGGAATGAAAACCGACTTCATCGACATCCCAATCATTCTCCTTTGCAATCAATTGCGTCAGATCAAATGGAAATCCATAGGTATCGTACAAGTCAAATGCCAGCTGACCGGAAATTTTCTTTTGTTTAGTATCCATCTGTTCCAGTCTGCGCAATCCGTCTTCCAATGTTTTTAAAAATGAAGATTCTTCTTCGCGAATGACCCTGATGATTAATTCTCTTTGTTGTTTCAATTCAGAAAAGACAGCCCCCATGGTTTCTACCAAAATGGGAACCAGCCGGTATAAGAATGGCGATCTGATTTGCAGAAATGAATAATAATAGCGTACTGCTCTTCGCAAGATTCTACGAATGACATATCCAGGCCCTGTGTTTGATGGAATTGAGCCATCAGCAATTGCAAAACTTATAGCACGTATATGATCTGCCATAACGCGCATTGCCATATCGGTTTTAGCATTGCTTGCGTAGGAACCGGTGTATGGTATCTGGGTAAAATCCGAAATGAATTGAATTAATGGCTGAAAAATATCAGTATCGTAACTCGATTTTTTATTTTGCAACACCATACTGATCCGTTCGAAACCCATTCCGGTATCAATATGCTTTGCGGGCAATTCTTCGAGTTGACCGTTGGATTTGCGATTGTATTGAATGAAAACAAGATTCCAGATTTCCATGACTTCAGGAGTTCCGGCGTTGACCAACTCTGCTCCAGATTTTTTTTTCTGTTCTTCTTTTGATCTTAAATCGACATGAATTTCTGAACATGGTCCACAGGGTCCTGAATCTCCCATTTCCCAAAAATTATCTTTTTTACCAAAAAACAAAATGCGTTCTTCCGCAATCCATTTTTTCCAAAATTCAACTGCTTCAAAATCTTTATCCAATCCTTCTTTTTCATCACCACCAAACACAGAAACGAAAAGACAGTCCTTGGGCAGTTTGTAGACTTCAGTCAAAAGCTTCCATGCCATTTCAATCGCTTCCTGTTTGAAATAATTTCCGAAGGACCAGTTTCCCAACATTTCAAACATGGTGTGATGATAACCGTCAGTACCTACTTCTTCCAAATCATTATGCTTTCCGCTCACCCGTAAGCACTTTTGAGTGTCCGCAATTCTTGGATAAGGAGAGATTTTATTGCCAAGAAAATAATCCTTGAATTGATTCATGCCGGCATTGGTAAACATGAGACTTGGATCATTTTTTATGACGATAGGAGCCGAGTCAACGATCTTGTGCTGATGGGACTCAAAAAATTCAAGAAATTTCCTTCTAATCTGCTGCGACTCCATATAATATTATGAAAATTTATAATATTTATTCAATTTAATTTTAAGATTTTAAAAAACAATATACCTAATATATCATTTTTTCTGTGATGTCAACTCAATAGTTTGGAAAAATTATCTACTTTTGTATTATTCAAACAAAGCGAGCGTAATCGGATCGCAAATTTAGTTTTTTTAATGCAGCAAAGGATTGAAGAGATCTGAAAAATACGTATATAATCCACAAACACTTCAGTTTGAGAAGATTAAGCTCACCAGCACGGGCTATTTATTCCGTGTCGTAGGCTTCGTTTCTGCTGTCATTGTCACTACTTTTTTATTTTACTTTTTTACTTCAGAATACTTCCCTTCTCCAAAAGAAAAAGCCCTTAAAAAAGAGCTGAGTCAGGTCGAGTTTCAACTTCTGATGATGAAGGAAAGACTCTTGACTATGGATAAAGTCATGAACAATATTCAAGCACGGGATGCTAAAGTGCATAGAGTATTATTTGGAATGGATCCTATTGATAAAGATATCTGGGATGGCGGTATCGGTGGACATGATCCCAATGCAATCGCACAAGGGATGAAATACGCAGGCACTTCATTTAAAGAAACCCAAAATTATCTTAGCAAACTTGAAAGGCATATTTATTTACAATCAAAGTCTTTGGACACACTTGAAAAAATGGCCAAGAGCAGAGAAGATATGTTTCTCAGCATACCCAGTATAAAACCAGTTAGAATAGATAAGCTCAACCGTGAAGTCAGTCAAATGTCTGGATTTGGAATCAGGCTCCATCCAATACACAAGATTAATAAAATGCACGAAGGCATAGACTTTGCCGCTCCTTCGGGTACTGCGATTCAAGCCACCGGAAACGGAAGAGTAATCAAAGTTGAAAATAAGTCATCCGGTTATGGCAGGAATGTCGTCATCGACCATGGATATGGCTATCAGACTTTATATGGTCATATGAAGGAAATCAAAGTCCGTCTTGGGGAAAAAGTTAAAAAAGGCCAACTCATAGGCCTTATTGGAAGTACCGGCACTTCTACAGCCCCGCATTGTCATTATGAAGTGCATTATCAGGGAAAAGCCGTCAATCCAATTAATTATTGCATGGATCAACTTTCTCCATTAGAGTACCAGGAAATGGTCAACCTCGCAGCAGCTGCCAATCAGTCTTTCGATTAGCAAAGACCATTGAGCAATTCAATATTTTGCTCGATCCCATTCATTCCACCAACTTTACCAAAGATTTGTTCGTATTCAAATCATATTCATAATCCACATTAATATGAAAAAAACACTTTACCCTCTTTTTACACTAATCCTTTCATTGTACACCTTGCAATCTCAACCCCGACTGTGGATATCTCCCGCCTCTGTACGATTAGACTTCTGGGATATGTTTTCGTCTGATGCAAAATGGGATTCACTGCGCAATCAAATAGACGTATTCAGTATTCATGTAAACGCACTTAGTGGAAACCGTCTTGACACCACCTTAATCAACAATGCAATTCAAAAACTTAAATCGTCCGGAGCATTAATAAATTTTGAATGCGGAGGTTTGCGTCCGTTCTCCGGTTGTGATTCCTTGTCAGGTGAACGACAAGCACAACTTGAATTATCATATTTATACAAATGGTTTATTCGCGGTGGTAAAATAGATATCATCACTATGGATTCACCAATCAACACCATGATCAAAGGTGGAGATCCAAGCGGCACCTGCGATTGGACTGTGGAGCGCACTGCAAATGAACTGGTCGATTACATGAAAGCGGTTCGCATGAAACTTCCCAATGTAAAATTTGCTATTGTAGAACCGATTCCCTGGTATCATATTGGCAACCTACCAAGTTTTCCAGGTAATGACTATGGTGATCTAATTAAAACACTGGATACTGTGATTACAATCATTGAAAGCCGTGGAGAAAAGATCGATATTTTTCATTCCGATTCACCTTATGATTATTCGAATGATCCTGCCACACCGGGATGGGAAAAAATAAAAGTTGTTGAAGACTGGTTGCATACCAGAGGAATTCGACATGGTAGAATCAACAATTCATCACTGGGAGGATCCACCAGCAGCAAACTGTTTTATGACAATACTTTGGACTCGTATATAAAATATAAAAGCATCGGAGGTGATCCGGATGAAATTGAAGTGTGGTCATGGTATACCTATCCGGATAAAAATACACCGGAATCAGAACCCTACACTTTTACTTACATCTGCAAGAAGTTTTTTGAATTTGTGAATCAGGCAGAAACCAGAATTTTATTAGAACCAGAAGATGGTCATGTGTATCATGGAGTTCAACTGGCAACATATGCAACAACTCCGGATCCCATATCAGGATATCTTGATGCCTTGAATGATTCTACAATTCTTCCGAAGGTACATGGATTCTTTTTCAGCATTCCGGGTACTCGGGGTCCGGATAAAACATTCATCGGATTAAAGAATTTTTTACGCGGTGCGGACTCCATTGGATTCACACCTGAAGTTAGTTTATTTCTCGTTGGCAACACGGCTACGGATAGCATCATAGCGGTTTCCAATCAATACGATTGGATCATCGACAGCATCATTGGCATTTCAAAGAATTATGGAAAGAGTATGTTTCTGCGCATTGGTGGTGAATTCAATGGCAAAGCTCCTGATTGGAATGGAGGTGGCTATCATCCGAATCTCTATGTTACCATGTTTCAAAAAATAGTAGACCGGTATAAAGCAAAGGGATTCAGAGATTCCATAGCAACGATATGGTGTTATGAACCCGACGCAGCAAATGATTTTGATTCCATAAATTCAAAAGGACCATTATGGTATCCGGGTGATGATTATGTAGATTGGTTTGGGCTGGATGTATTCGATGCGTCGCATTTTGATCAATCCTTACCCGATTATGATCGTGGAATGATTACCAGGAAAGGAAAATCAGAACGTTTTCTTGCAATGGCCAGGGCAAAATCGAAACCCGTTTATATGAGCGAGACTTCTGCGAAGGGTATCTACATCAGTGCAGATTCATTGGATGGAATCAATGACTGGAACAATTGGTTTGCAAAATTTTTTACGTTCATCGCTGCACATCAGGAAATCAAAGGCTACAGTTATATCGATGCCAACTGGCCGGCAGGTGCATATCCCAATTGGGGTGATGCAAGAATTGAAAACAGTACTTATGTCACCAATAAGTACAAACAGGAGATGAAGAATTCAAAATACATTCATCTCAAATCAAAAACATCAACGCCAACAGTAGACACAATTCCCCTTACTGAACTGGGAACCGGAACCTGGAAAAACAATTCGGGCGGTTTGTATGCGAATGGAATGAATACAAGACCTTTTACACATGACTCTGCAGGCATTGCAATTGCAAAAGCTATAGTCCCTTTGGATACATTAGGCAATCAGGATAACACCAATGGTAAAATTGTTTTATTATCGATTGGCATGTCCAATGCAACTCAGGAATATTCTGTATTTAAAATACTTGCGGATACCTTTAGTCAGAAAAATCCAAAAGTAATTGTTGTCGATGGAGCTCAAGGTGGACAAACCGCATCCGTCATCAAAGATCCAGCTGCCAATTTCTGGAGAGTGGTCAATCAAAGACTGACGCAACAAAATGTGCATCCTCTGCAGGTTCAGACCGCTTGGTTAAAAGAAGCCAATGCCAATCCTACTGCTGCATTTCCAAAGCATGCTGAAGATCTTAAATCAGATCTGAAAAGCATTGTGCGGGTATTGAAAACAAAATATCCCAATTTAAAACTTGTTTATTTATCCAGTAGAATTTATGCGGGTTATGCAAGCACAACATTAAATCCGGAACCATATGCATATGAATCCGGATTCTCGGTAAAATGGTTGATTGATGAACAAATCAAAGGAGATACATCATTGCTTTACAACGGAAACAGAATCAATGCACCCTGGCTGTCATGGGGTCCCTATTTATGGGCTAAAGGTACTAGCCCAAGACAAGATGGATTGACCTGGTTGCCTGGCGACTTTCAATCCGATGGCACACATCCTTCCAATTCCGGCAGATTGAAAGTGGCTAATATGTTATTGAATTTCTTTTCAACGGACAGCAGCACCGTCCCCTGGTTTTTGAAAAAGAACATCACGTCCACATTGAATAATGAATTAAATCCTTCCGATAAATTACTTGATCTCTATCAGAATTATCCAAATCCTTTTGAAGACTACACAGTGATCAAATGGAATTCGAAAATACCAGGAAACACAAGTTTGTCAATTTATAATCTCTATACTGCAATCAGGAAATTGACAATACTGAATTAGACTTCTATTCTACCGTACATTCCTCGATCATAATTAAGCATGACAGAAAAACTCATACCAGATCGCTTAATTCAGATCTAATATTTATTTAACGATTAATATTTTTATACTTTCAGGTAAAATGTATTTTTGAGCTTCAATTAAAAAACATATCATGACCACAGTCAACGTGTATTTAACTTTTAATGGCAACTGCGAAGCAGCTTTCAATTTTTACAAATCTGTTTTTGGTGGAGATTTCACTTATATCGGACGATTCAAAGACATGCCTCCAATGGGTGATACAGAAATGTCTGCCGCAGATGGAGATAAAATCATGCATGTTGCCTTACCTGTAAGCAATGAAACGAATTTGATGGGAAGCGATACCGTTGAAGGATTCGGTGCCCCGTTAAAAATTGGTAATAATTTTTCCATCTCGGTAAACACGGACAGCAAAGCAGAAGCCGACCGCCTGTTCAACGACCTTTCATCCGGAGGAACTGTTGGAATGCCCATGAACGAAACATTCTGGGGAGCTTACTTTGGAATGTGCACAGATAAATTTGGCATCAACTGGATGGTGAGTTTTGAAAAAGAACAACAAAAATAAATTTACTCTATTGAATTCGTAATTGCCTAAATTTATGGATTATTTATAAATCCGTGAATGGAATTATTCATTTTGAAACATTTCTAATTGCCGGAATTCTATTGAATCTTAGCCCGGGTAACGATACCATATTTATATTAACAAAAAGCATTTCCCATGGGAGAAAAGCCGGTATATATTCAGTGCTTGGTATTACTACCGGTTCCATTTTGCATACGTTGTTTGCAGCATTAGGTCTGTCCCTGATCATTTCTGAATCGATGCTGCTTTTCAATATGATCAAATTTGCTGGCGCCATATACCTGATCTATCTTGGATCCAAATTGTTTTTTCAAAAAACAATAATCAATGCAGAAGTAATTAACACTAAATCAAAAAAATATGATTTTAAAATTTACTTCGAAGGCTTATTGACCAATTTATTAAATCCCAAGGTAGCGCTGTTCTTTCTCGCATTCCTTCCGCAATTCATAGTCCCCGATTATCCACAAAAAACTATTGCGTTCATAATTCTTGGTCTAAGCTTTACCCTTACTGGAACCATTTGGTGCCTTATCTTGGCGAATTTCTCTTACATGATATTCAGCAACATAAAAAACAACAACAGAATCAGTGTGATGTTAAACAGGATTTGTGGAACCGTATTGATGGCTTTAGGAATAAAAGTTGCTTTGTCTGATCTTCGGTGAATTTTTACCTTTGCTCTGGAAAAACAAGATTCTTCACTTAAATTTATAATTTTGAAATTGCTCGATCTATTTACTCCGGATGGGTTTTACATGCACAATGATACCCTGCATGGAATCCATATTCAAAGTGCAACTGCCATAAATACAATAATCCATTTTCCCAATTCTTCAAACTTTATAGATAGAATCAAATGTTATTCGAGCACCATAATGCATCCATTAGAAGATGTACTTGATAAAATGACAAAGATTTAGTTCTGCACACTTTTTCGTGAACAACTAGAATAATTGAAGCATAGAACAATTGGAAACTAAAGAGACTTTTACCCATTGGATTTTAAAAAACCGGACCATTATACTTTATGGT
>JBGAWX010000142.1:0-8974 GCA_044227375.1 Saprospiraceae bacterium | reverse complement strand
ATGAGATGATTTTTCTGGGCTGCCAACACTTCCGGAAGCTCTTTCAATTCATTCATCAAGGTGCTTTCACTGATTTTTGAGAAGTCAAAACTTATCAACCAGATGTTCCATACATTTCCCAACCTTTTTGATGCCTGAATCTGATTGAAGATTGTGGCTGAGCGCATTGAGAAACGGCCCTTTTGGCCGCTGTCCATTCCGTATTCCGGTTTGAATTGAATGATCAGCTGCCCCTGTCGGTATGACAAGGACTGACTCTTTAAACTGAAGAGTGAGCCAATTAATAAAAACAACAGGGGAAAAGTCCTGTATCCTCTGGGGATTATTCCCTGAATCGAAATCATAGATTGAGTTTAATCCATTAATAATGAAGGCAATATTAATAAACTTAAATTAAAAAATTTATTTATTTATATACAAATTACGATTAATAATCATATATTAGCGTCTTATTAGCAGAAGCATATTAAGTTATCCAAAAATCGTTGTATGAAAAAGTCCATCTTATTAATCTTTGGAATCCTGTTGATTTGTCCGATTTCCATTTTGGTTTCACAAGCCAAAGATCTTAGAACGGCTGAAATGCAGTTTGAATTAAAAAATTATGGGAAAGCCGCTTCAGTTTATGAATCTATTTTGCTGGCGGATCCTAAAAATACGCAGATCCTTCCCAAACTCGCATTGAGTTACAAATACAGCAATCAAACGGAACAGGCTTTAAAAGTCTTCTCTGAAATCGTTGACAAACCCACTTCTGACATAGAACTTTTGTTTGAATATGCAGATTTGCTCAGAAGCTCAGGAAATTATGAAGAAGCCAAGCGCTATTTTGAAAAATATGCAATTCACAATCCGGTTGTTGGAAATTATTTCGCTCAAACCTGCGATTTTGCACAGACTCAATTGAAACAACCCGCGTATTGCCGATTGAAAAATCTGGAATCCAATACAGAAGGTTCTGATTTTGCACCTGTGGCGGTGGGAGAAGATCTCCTGTTTGCTTCCGAAAGAGCACATGATCAAAATGTAAAATCTGCATTGAGAGTTGAATTATTCAAGACCAATGTGAATGGAAACGGAAATGACAAAACCACGTCCAGCATGATGGATGTACTTAGCAAAGAAGCACAAGGTTTGGGTAATGTAAGTTTTTCTGAAGATGGAAAAAGTGTAGCATTTTCAAAATCTGCACAGTTGAGTGAACACATTGTGATGCAAGCGTTAAGTCCTCTTGAGATTTATTTGGCGGATATAAATGAAAGCAATTCATGGACAAACATCAGACCATTTGATTACAATCAGAAGCATTATTCTTATGGATTTCCTGCATTAGCTGATGGGGGAAAAACCTTGTATTTTGCTTCCAATGCACCGGGAGGATTTGGAGGTTATGATATCTATTTTAGCACGCTTGATTCGGACGGTCACTGGATGGAGCCAAGAAACCTCGGTGCAATAATCAATACTCCCGGAAATGAAATTTCACCTTTTTATAAAGATCAGCTGCTATTCTTTTCTTCAGACTGGCATCAGGGATTTGGAGGTTTTGATGTGTTTAAAACTAAGCAAAGAGGAGATGTCTGGGAAGATGTTCAAAATATGGGAACTTGCGTGAATTCAACTATGGATGAGTATTATTTCATGATGGATAATGGTGGGAATGGTTATTTTACTTCCAACCGATTTGGAGGAAAAGGAGGAGAAGATATTTACCAGGCTATGAAATTGAAGTTACCCAAAGATGCTTCCGGTAATGCCATAATCGATACTGAAATTGGTGATATTGCATTAACTGCAAAGGCATCAATGTCAACAACAACGATAAACAAGGAACAGGAGTCCTACATTTTTGATGATCCTGCAATACTTAATAAGCTTGAAGCACAAACCAGTAAATTGTATTTTGTACAAATCACATCGCTTACCAAGTATTCAGATAAAATGGAAGAGCGGTTTAAAAAATATGGAGTATATGGGGATGTTTACAAAGTCAATGCAGACGGGATCACAAAAATCAGAATTGGATCATTTGTAGATATCAATGAGGCTGTTGCATTGATGAATTTGTTAAAAAAGAATGGAATCAAAGATGCATTTATAGTTGGTGATGTAATCGATCCGGGAAGGACCTCATTGATCACAAAAGCTAACGCAAAGATTTCTAAGCCGGATCAGCCCGAAGAGGATAAAACTGAAAATCCAAGTTTTAAAGAAGAGGGCAAATACAAAATACGTGTAGCCGAATATAAAGCACCGGATTGGTTTGATATCAGTAAAATCAATGATCTCGGCAATATTGAACATTGGACAAAAAGTGGATGGACCATTATAGTTCTCGGTAATTATCAAACGGAATCATCTGCAAAAGATGTAATTTCCAAGTTAAAGGCAAGGGGATTTAAAGATTCCTATATTGTCGTTGAAGAGAATGGAAAGTTATTCAGGATGTAAAATTTATTGTTTTTAATTAATCAAAATTCAGAAACTTGCCAGTGTAGCCATACACTGGCTTTTTTTTTATAATGAGTTCATGTTGGAAATTTAGATGCATTTCAATTTAAAATTCTCACTGAAAAGATGTTAGCTTTGATTGTTTAATTCAAAGATGTTTGTTTGAGCTTGTTAATAATTTATCTGTACGTATGGAATCATTTATAATCAATATCTCAGGAAAAGAATTTTCGGTCATTGAACAGTTGAAAGGTGAAGTGATCAGAAAACCTATTGATATGATGAATGACATCTTGTCGCGGATGAATGCAATAAAACCGTGAATCGTTTTCAAAGCAATAACTGATCAAATGATTTTAAATGAGGGTTTAAAATCATTTCAGTATAGTGGGATATTAATTTTGAGTTTAGGTTCCAAGGGTAATTATTTCTGTAAGGGCATTCCTTTTACTTCCACCAAAGTATCCATTTTATATTTTGCATTAAAATACATCACGCCGGTCGTGTCAAATTTTTTAATATAGCCGTTTTTCATCCCATCGGAATATTCAACTATGAGTTCTATATTTCCATTTTCATAAAATGAAGTGTCGGCCTGGTCCAGCTTGTTGTTTTTATAATATTTGACTTCCTGGATGTCGCCATTTCTGTAATAATAAATGGCTTTTCCTGTTTGCACATCATTAGTGAAATTACTTCTGGATAAAATTTCACCGGTTCGATAGTACTCCAACATTTCACCTTGTTTTTTACCATTCACCAATGGGATTCGCAATTTTACTTCTCCGGTGGGGTAGGTAAAAACCTGTTCTGATTTTTTATCGCTGCACGATAGAAAAGCGAAGCATACTGTTGTAATGAAAAGCATGAAGTAAGTTGATTTATGCATTGCATGTGGATTGTAGACGTATAATTAGAGATTTTAAATCCAAACAAAATTAGCTAGCAATTTGGGATTTGGATTAATAGAAAAAGGCCGACTTTTAAAGCCGGCCTTTAAAAGGATTAGTTATTGTAATAGATTATTTTTTCTTCCAGGGTAATGCATTTACTTTTCTGCCGATCACCGTACCAAATCGTACTCCTTCTACACAATCCATGTTCCAATGTACTCCAAGAAGCACTCTGGACCATGCATTTTCAACTGCCATTTCATAAAGGCTTCCAAAACTTCTTGGCAAACCCACGAAATCAGTTCTTCCTTCATGACATCTGTCGGTCATGGAATACGAATATCCAAACACACTGGCCAAAGCTTCTGCTCCGGCACCTCCCATCGTAGAGTGACCCGATGGATAAGCCGGGAATGGAGGTGTAAATCCTTTATCTCCGGTTATTGGATTGTCCAGATTGGACTTATAGTTAGGATCTATCACTTTATTGATATATGTAACTGGGCGTTCAACATTATAGAC
The DNA here is from genome assembly GCA_044227375.1 of Saprospiraceae bacterium. Classification (GTDB taxonomy): domain Bacteria; phylum Bacteroidota; class Bacteroidia; order Chitinophagales; family Saprospiraceae; genus Vicinibacter. The sequence continues at coordinate 5,108 of JBGAWX010000142.1, read as the reverse complement.
ATATTTAGAATACCAAGCACCCACTGCGGCATCGCTAAGCGCCATTCCTGTTTTTGCATAGGCGAATATTGCAGTCTCCAAATTTGATTTTTCAGCTTCGATGATCTGGTTTCCGATTGCAATCCATCGTGGACCAGGGCTGAATGTAAGATTTAAAAGGTCATCACTCCAAAACTCACCAACCCATTTTGTATAGTAATCTGTTTTGGCATTCTTGGTATAAGTCTGTAAAGCCTCAGAATAATATTCTGAATGCGGATCTTCACTGTATTGCATGAAATAATATGATGGAGGATAACAAAGTTTGTCCTGTTGTGTAATGGCGAAAGTTCTTGCACCACCATACACTCCACCCATAGGTTTGGTCGGACCTGGTACGGTTGGTTTCCAATCACCCGGTCCATCATAATGAGCTTGCCAGTCATATCCCTGGAATGGATCTTTATAATGATCATGTCCTATGTAATCAGTGGTTGACCAATTCCATACTGCCAAACCAACTTCCTGACCATAAGCCTTGGATAAATCATAAACATCCTTACCGGCTTCAGCAAGGTATTTTTCATTTAATCTGTTAATCAATGCGTCAACTCTTGGTTTTACATTCACATTGATATCCGGAAAGAATTTAGGAATCATTGTAGAATAAACGCCATGAACGACTGCAGGCCAGTAATAAGTCTTACCGGACTGAATCGCCGGGACATTTAAACCTGTTCCAGAATATAATGTCTTAATGGATTGGAAATCAGGCATTCCAGTTACACATGCTTCATAACAAGCAAGGCCCATAAGCCCTAAGGAACGTGGAGCAGGACCTGGGCGGTAACCAGCTGCGTATCTTTCGATTTCGAGGAACATCTTATTCCATTCTAAAGAAGCTTCGGCCGGAAAACTCTTCACGAGACCCTTGGCTTCAGAAGAGATGCCCGGAGAATCATTGCTGTCTTCATTACAGGAGGTAACCATAAATAGCGATGCAAACAGCACGAGAGCGAACTGTAATAAAAATTTGATTTTCATAGAATTAGAGTTAAATTAATGAAGTTTTTATAAATTAGGTTTGCGTCACAAAATTAGAAAGGCTACTTTTACAATCCGTTTTGAAGTCTTTAGAATTTAATTAGAATTTCCTTAAACTCAAGGACTTATTTGATTCCTAGGAAGGCAGATATGAACTTTACGGAGTCATTTTATCATTATGAAAATTTTGCTTATTGAAGATGAAGTGAAGGCTATTGAAACGCTTAAACGGGGGTTTTTAGAAAATCACATTAAAGCAGACGTGGCTTACAATGGTTTGGATGGACTTAATATGGCAGAGACCAATCATTATGATGTCATCATTTCGGATATCATCATGCCAAATCTCAGTGGTTTCGAATTGGTCAAATTGCTGAGAAGTAAAGGAAATCGTGTTCCGGTGATTTTGTTAACGGCTTTAAGCGGAACTGACAATACCGTGGAAGGACTCGAAGCAGGTGCCGATGACTACATGGTTAAACCCTTTGAGTTTAAAGAATTACTGGCCAGGTTGAAGGCACTCTCCAGAAGAGGTAAAGACAGTCCAATTCAACATAAGGTGTTAAACTATGCGGATGTTAAAATGGATATTGATGCCAAAGAATTTTTCAGATCAGGAAAACGAATTGAATTGACTCCTAAAGAATTTGCATTGCTCGAATATTTTTTACGACATCAGGGGAGAGTCATCTCTAAAGGGGAGATCGCAGAAAAAGTCTGGGATATCAGCTTTGACACCAATACCAATATGATTGAAGTGTATATTAACTATCTCCGGAATAAAATAGATCGTCCATTTGATAAAAAACTCATTCATACCATTTTCGGATCAGGATATGTTTTTAAAGTAGATTAGATTGAAATTTAGGATTGCATGCAAATAAGAAGTCGGCTTACTTTACAATTCATATTGATTGTTGCAGTCATTATGGCGTTTGCATTGTTCTTTATTCATATTGAATTCAGAGAGCAGTTAAGAGATGATTTTTATGGAAGCTTGAAATCAAAAGCAATTCTTACTGCAGACATGATTGTGGGTCAGGAGATAAAATATCCCAATAAGGGAAATGAATTTACACAGACTACAAATCTTCCTGTTTATTCAGAAAACATTACGATTTATAATCAATTCAATCAGCGCATTTATAGTTTTAACCCGGTGCCTGAAGAAATCAATGAATCTGTATTGAATGAAATCAGACATTCGGGCGAATCCAGGTTTAATAAAGATCAATATAGTGCATTGGGCATGTTGTATCACGATAAGACCAATACACCTTATGTGGTCATTGCCGAGGCGATTTTCAAATCCGAGCACATCAATGACTTAAATGACATCTTGTTGATTGTTTTCCTTCTATTCATTGCTTTTGTTGCGATCGGAGGTTGGATTTTCGCAGGTCAGGCTCTCGCACCTGTAAATCAAATCATGAACCAGGTCGATGATTTATTGCCAACGGATATGAGTCATCGTTTAAAAATTTTCAAACAAAATGATGAGCTGTCAAGACTTGTGGTGACCTTTAATAAACTGCTTGACCGTATACAGAAAGCATTCATCACGCAAAAATTATTTCTATCGAACATCTCCCATGAATTGAAAAATCCATTGAGTGTGATCATTTCACAAATAGAAATTACATTACAAAAAGAACGGAAAGTGAATGAGTACAAGGAAACATTGACTTCCATTATGGAGGATGTGAAAAATCTTAATGAAGTCTCAAACAAACTCATGCAACTTGCAAAGATCAATGCAGATAATGCCATGGTAGATTTGCAATGGATTCGTATTGATGAATTGTTGTGGCAGTTAAAATCCAACCTCCTGAAATCACATCCGGAGTATACTATAAACTTTGAAATTTTAAATTTACCGGAAGATGAAAATCAATTAAAAATCCGTGCGAATGAACCTTTATTAAAAACAGCAATCATTAATTTACTGGATAACGGTTGTAAATTTAGTCCGGATCAACGGGTCCAATTGAGACTTTCCTATATTAAAGACCAGGGCATTGTTTTGGAAATCGAGGATAATGGCCCGGGAATCCGGGAAGAAGATTTGCCTTATATTTTTGAGCCTTTCTTTAGGAGTCCGAAGACCTCTTCTATCAGAGGTTCAGGGATTGGCCTTTCTTTAGTTACCAGCATACTTAAAGTCCATGGCTTCAAACAAGAGTGTTGGCAAAGGAGATGAAATTGCACATTACAATTGATGCAAATTTAAAGTTCAGGCCTTTTTGATAAATCGTATAAATCATGATGGGAAAATTTAGATTGAGCAACAGAAACCAAAAAATAGTATTGATTGCAATACTTGCTCTTGGGTGCATTGCATTTGTGTTGAGATCTAAAATGCCTATGATGAACAAACAAAATCAATTTAACAATCAATTGGTTTTGGATTGGTACCACATGTTCTTGAATGCAGACCGATATGCAGAAGGTTTTAGAGGACCGATATCTGCGAGAACGATGGGTTATATCGGACTTGCAGCTTATGAATCCACGCTCCCGCAGATCGGGACTACGTACCAGTCGTTCGCTTCAACTTATATGAATCTCCAGCTTCCAGAATATAACCGGTATAAAGACTTTCAGATGTTGGCAGCTTTGAATGCATGTTATAAAAAGCTGTTCGATAAATTTTATTTGACAGCAAGGAATAATGAACAGGAACAGGCTGAGCAGTTATTTCAGAAATGGGAACTCAAATTAAAACCAATCGTAAGTGATAGTATATATGAAGCTTCGAAGCTTTATGGATCTGAAGTTGCAAACGCGCTATTTGAATATTCTTCTACTGACAGCATAGGTCATCAGGCTTATCTGCATATTTATGACAGACGCTATATACCAAATACCGGAGAAGGAAAATGGCAAGTATCTGAAGAAATACCAATGCCTCCTCTTTTACCCCATTGGGGCGAAGTAAGACCATTTGTCATCAAAACTTCTGAATATTTAGCTTCCCCTTTACCTGAATATTCCCTATTGCCTTCATCCATCATTTATACAGAGGCACTCGAAGTGCTTACAGTAAGTTCTCCTTTATCAGTGGAAAATAAATGGATCGCCGAGTTTTGGAGTGATGATCATCCGGGAATCACGTTTACACCTTCTTCAAGGTGGATTTCAATTACAAGTCAGGTGATTGAGAAAGAATGCCCTGCTATTGAAAAAACACTTGAGACGTATATGAAAGTAGGATTCGCTTTAACGGATGGATCCATTGCCTGCTGGAAGTCAAAATACTTTTATTGTCTGGAAAGACCCGAAACATACATCCATAAAGTTTTTGATAGAAACTGGCATCCGTTGTTTCATACGCCGCCTTTTCCATCATATCCTTCCGGGCATTCCGTGTTTGGTGCCGCTGCCTGCGAAGTACTCACTCAAATGTTTGGACCGAATTATACAATGACAGACAACAGTCACAAGGGTAGAGATGAGTTTATGGGCAAACCCAGATTGTTTCATTCATTTTATGATATGGCTTTCGAAAATGCATTTTCAAGAATTTCTCTGGGGGTGCATTTCCGTATGGATTGTGAAGAAGGACTTCGTATGGGATTTCAAATTGGGAAAAAAGTCGCGGAAATCGAATTGATGAAACCCAAGTATTCTGTTCAATAATTAATATTCATCTTCTATTCCAATCTTATTTTGAAAAATGACAGATATCATTTTAGTGAGAAATGATTATCATGTTGTGATAAGATATTTTAGGTACTTTTAGCCTTGTTCTAAAATAAATTATTTTCGGGCGGTTTAGTTTGTAGAGAAATAAGAGATTTAATGTCCAGACATTTTGCAATCATATTGTCAATCTTTATTCTGTTGTCCAGCATGAACAATATAGTGCAATTTGGATTTTTCAAAATAAATCAGAGCAATATTGAATCGAAACTTTGCATCAACAAATCAAAACCCTTGAAAAAATGTCATGGTAAATGCTATCTCAAAAAATTACTCAAGGAACGCAATGATAAAAAAAATCATCCTTCAAGTCAGGCATTATCATTTGAAACGAATCTATGGATAGAACCCATTTCAGCAATTTACAATAACATAAAGTTTAC
>JBGAWX010000141.1:0-8991 GCA_044227375.1 Saprospiraceae bacterium | reverse complement strand
CAAAGAAGGTACGAGAGGCCTTAATGTCGACACTAAAGTTGCCGATTTTATGGTTTCTGCAGCACAGTTAGCACTTGTTGCTAACGGCCACAATTCCGGTTGGGCAAAAATTACAGACCCAAAAGGAGTAGGTGGTGATGGCTGGGGAGCCGGAGGAAAAGATGGTTGGGGAGCTGGAGGAAAAGATGGCTGGGGAGCCGGAGGAAAAGATGGTTGGGGAGCTGGAGGAAAAGATGGCTGGGGAGCCGGAGGAAAAGACGGTTGGGGAGCTGGAGGAAAAGACGGTTGGGGAGCCGGAGGAAAAGACGGTTGGGGAGCCGGAGGAAAAGACGGCTGGGGAGCTGGAGGAAAAGACGGTTGGGGAGCTGGGGGAAAAGATGGCTGGGGAGGAGTTGGTAAAAAGATTTACCTAATAATGCCAATTGGTAAACTCGAAACCAAAAAAACACATTTTTCCTGGTCAAGACCTGGTGGTACGACTTCTTATAAAGTGCAGATTTTTGATCAGAATAAAAAGGAAATACATTCTGTTGTAGTCAAGGATACTTTTGCAGATATCGATTTGAAAAAACTGGTCATCAATCATGAAGAACAGTATTCATGGAAGGTATCTTCAATTGAAAATGCGGAATCAGTTTCAAATGAATACCAATTTGCAATTGAATCTATGGATTCAAAAAAATCAGTTTTGGCAAAATTAAATAAATCAAAAATTTATGCAACCGCTGATGCCACTACCCGTTCGTTGATGGAAGCAGTAGTGCTGGAAGATGATGATTGGTTTTATGATGTTTCACAAATTTTTATGCAACTGAAAAAGAAAGATGCTAACAATAACCTGGTCAACATGATGCATGCGGCATTTTGGGTGAGAGGCTATTCATTTGAAATGGCGGATGCGGCAGTTATGCCTTAGGAATGTAAAAGAATATGTTCTTGCAATCGTCTCGCTTGCAAGCTTGATACACAAAAAGAAATGAAACAGATTCTGGTTTTTTATTTTTTATGGATTGGAATCTTGGCTTTATCTGCACAGGGCACTAAAGGAGTGACTCCTGTGCAGAGTAAAGCGAATACTGCAATTGGAAATACCTGGGCAGTAGTTGTAGGCATTTCGGATTATCAAAATCCTGATATTCCGGATCTGCAATATGCTCATAAAGATGCTGCGGCTTTTGTGCAATATCTGAAGAGTCCTGCCGGAGGTCGTGTAGAGGACAGCCATATCCAAAGTTTGTTGAATGAGCAGGCCACTGCTGGACGGTTTGCAGCAGCATTGGACTGGCTAATGGAAAAAGCAAAAGAAAATGACCAGGCCGTTATTTATTTTTCCGGCCATGGTGATGTGGAACGCAAGACCATTACACAACCCGGTTTTTTATTATGTTGGGATGCACCGGCTAAAGTATATATGGGAGGTGGAACATTTGGTCTGATCTATTTACAGGAAATCATTTCGACGCTTTCTCTTCAAACAAAAGCAAAAGTCATTGTCATCACAGATGCTTGCCGTTCCGGAAAATTGGCAGGTAGCGAAATTGGTGGATCGCATGCCACAGCGGCAAATCTTGCAAAGCAATATGCGAATGAAATAAAAATCTTGTCTTGTCAACCTGATGAACTTTCCATTGAAGGTCCTGAATGGGGAGGAGGGCGTGGCGTCTTTTCATTTTTCTTTTTAAATGGAATTACGGGATTTGCAGATTTGAATAAGGATGGAAATGTTTCTTTATTTGAAATCGATCGATTTCTTGGTGATAAAATTCCTGAAGCTACTTCTCCACGGATTCAGATTCCCATGACTATTGGAAATAAAGGAAGTACTATAAGCAGCGTGGATCAGACCAGTTTATTGGCATTGCAAAAAAATGACAATTTGTATTCTGAACAAATAGTGGCTGTTAATGATAAATCAGATAAAAAGTCAGATGCATTTGCGACAGGCAAAACAGATCCAATTCTCATTGAGAAGTATAACCACTTTAAAAAGGCCTTGAAGGAAGGGCACCTGGTTTATCCTGAAGAAAATTCTGCGTGGTCATTATTTCAGGAAATTAAAGATAAACCATTCCTGTCTGCTGAATTAGCAGGTATTCAAAGTCAATTTGCCGCGGCATTGCAGGATGAAGCCCAACAAGCGATTAATGATTATCTTAAAGGAGATCCCAACGAATTGAAGAGGCGATGGAGCTATGATGACAAATATGAGCGATTTCCAATCTATCTAAATAAAGCTGCAGAGTTATTAGGAGAATCCCATTATTTGTACAAAAACATTAAGGCGAGAGAACATTATTTTAAAGGATTAAACCTCAGGCTTCAAGGTGAACAAAAAAAAGACACTTCACTTTATCGGTTGGCATTTCTTGAGCAGAACCAAACATTGTTATTTGATTCTAGTGCCGCTTATGCTTTTAATGAGTTGGGTCTACTTGAGAGAAGATACAATAATTATCAATCATCAATTAATTATTTCAACCAGGCGATTCTACAATCTCCGAAGTGGGTTTTTCCTTGGGCCAATTTGTGTACAAGTTATCATTTAATTAATGATCCTGAAAAAGCTATTGAAGCCGGAATGAAAGCTATTGCAATTGATCCCAGTTCAGCATTAGCACATTATAATCTTGCTATGGCTTATATTTTGGATTCAAATTTGACCGAAGCAAAGAAACACTTTAGTATCACACTTCAGATCGATAGTTCCGAAAGCAATGCTTTGATTAATCTCGGACTTGTATATTATTTAGATAGAGATTACAATCAAGCTGAGCAAATAGTGGAAAAGTACAGCAGACTGTATCCGCATGAAAAATCAATGTTTGTACCAGCTTTAGTTTGTATTTATTTTAAGCAGGAAAAAGAGGACAAAGCACTTGAAACATTAGAGTCATTTTTAAAGCTTGGATTCAATGATTTTAGTTCAATTGAATCAGAACCCGATTTAAAAAACTTCATTACAACGTCAAAGTATAAGGCGCTTAAGAATAAATATTTTAATTAAAAATTACGTCCCTGTTTTATTGGGATATGAATTACGAATAGTTTTTCTTAAACAACTCATCACTCAGTAAGTCCTCTTCTCAGAATATTGTTTCCATGAAAATTATGAAAACTACTTTTCCGATTGTTTTACTTTTTATTTTCTTTTGGACAAATGCACAACAACAGATCCTGAATCATTATTCAGGAAAAGGCGTAAACCCTCATTCAAACAGTCAACAACTAAGTTATAAAAATACATTTGCTGTTGTGGTTGGTATATCCGATTATCAGGATCCTGATATTCCTGATTTACAATATGCAAAAAATGATGCGATTGCTTTTGTAAACTATTTGAAAAGTTCTTCAGGAGGTCTTATCCCGGATGATCATATTGTTTATTTACTGGATGAAAAAGCAACCGCAGGACAGTATGCAGCTTCATTCGATTGGTTGATTCATACATTGAAAAAAGGAGACCGGGCTATTATTTATTTTTCGGGTCATGCCGATGTAGAGCGGAAAATAAGTTCTCAACCTGCTTTTTTGTTATGCTGGGATTCGCCTTCTAAAGTCTATACGGGTGGTGGCGCTTTCGGTTTGGCGTATCTCAATGATGTCTCCTTCTTACTAACTTCCCAGACTCAGGCGCGGGTTGATATCATTATGGATCTTTGGGAACTTGAAAAACCTGGAATTGAAGACACTGTTTCCAACCAGAATCTGACCGATTATTTCATCGAACAATTTAACAATGAGATAAGAATCATTTCGTGTCATTCGAACGGCATCTCCCATCAGGGGCGAAGATCTATTAAAGGAAGAAGCGAATTTTCATACCATTTGTTAAACGGACTTACTGGATTAGCCGATGTAGATCACAATAAGCTTATTTCGTTTTTTGAAATCAGCAATTACCTGCACACTGAATGCGATAAAATCAATTCAACTAAGTTCTGGCTTCAAATAACAGTGGGTGAACCAAACTCTATTGTTAGCAAGATAGATTTAAACAACCATAATAAATTAATAAATGATGAATTTGCTGATTTATTTTCCGGTGATTTGCTAACCAATGATTCCATAAAACGAACGATGTATTCTCACTATCCAAGGGATCCTGTTCTTTTAGAAAAATATATCAATTTTAATAAAGCATTAGATAAAGGGCAGCTATTGATTCCTGAGGAAAATTCGGCCTGGTCTATTTATCAGGAACTTAAAGGCAAAAACATAGCAACTTCAGATTTAATCATGATGCAAAATAATCTCGTTGCTGCCTTTCAAGATGAAGCCCAACAAGCCATTAATGATTATCTTAATTCAGATCCGGCTGAATTGAAAAAACGTTGGAGCTATGACGATCGCTATGAGAAATTTCCGGTATATCTTGGTAAAGCGGCGGAAATACTGGGTGATAAGCATCTGCTCTATAAAACAATTAAATCAAGGGAACATTATTTTGCCGGATTGAACTTGCGACTTCATGGTGAACGCACTAATGACACTGCACTTCATAGACTGGCGATGATAGAACAAAATGTTACGATTACTTTAGATAGTTCGGCTGCTTATGCCTATAATGAATTAGGAATCCTCCAAAGAAGATTTAAAGATTATGAAAGGTCCATACCATTTTTTAAACAAGCGATTACACTGTCGCCCAGATGGGCCTATCCCTGGGCTAACCTGTGTAGTAGTTATGATAAAACGGGAAATAGCGAAATGGCGATACAATCTGGATTAAAAGCTGTTGAATTAAACCCAAAATCTATATTGTCACAATACAATCTTGGAAATGCCTATCAACATAATTCAAATTGGAAAGCCGCCGCAGTTCATTATTCGAAGACTCTTGAATTAGATAGCACCGATAAGGATGCTTTACTTAATCTTGCCCAGGTACTCTATGAGGACAAAAATTATCTACAAGCGGAGTATTATGTTTTAAAATGTATGAAGATCTATCCGGACTATCCAAGAGTTTATTTACCACTAACTTTTATTTATATCCAGAAAGGACAAAATGATAAAGCATTGGAAGCTCTTGAAAAAACATTCCAAAACGGATTTAAACAACTAGAAGAGCTTGAACAGGAACCTGACTTTAAATCATTAATGAAGGATCCGGGGTATACTACGCTGAAGAAGAAATATTTTAATTAATGAATTACGCCCCCTGCTACAGGACCGAATTGTTTATTCAATAATGATCTCTTATTTAACTGCAAGCATAAAAACGAATAGTTGCTTGAAGCCTGCCTACCGAAGGCGGGTGGCCCCCTTCAATCTTTTCAAAAAACAAATTCCTACTCCTTCATCAATTTCTCCACAGCCAACACTTTCCCTTTAGAAATAACTTGTAAGAAATAAAATCCGGATGCTAATTTGCTGGCATCGATATTCTGAATTTGATTACCAATTGTTGTTTGTTTTTCAAGTACGTTTCTTCCAGTTAAATCTATGATACGAAAGCTCATGCCTGCAGTAGCATCTTGTTGCATTTCAATAGTGTAAATGCCATTGCTTGGATTCGGGTAAATCCGCAATTTTAGAAATTCTTCTGTATGTGTTGAAAGTGGAACTTTCGAAGAACACAATTCGAAGTTGTCAAGCCCGACGATTGAAAATTCAGTTTCGCTATCATTTTGCAAACAGATCACCAGGTATTTTAATTCAGGATTGTGTTGCAGATTAATCGAAGTGTCAACTCGCTTTATTTTGTCCTCATCCTTTTTACCCGGATCCTTTTTTTTGAGCAGTACAACCTGATTGCTAGCATTTAAGGTAGAATCATTTTGTAAACGGACGACGAGGTCGTAGGCTAATAAATGATCGAGTAATTTATTTCTTCTGTAATCAAGATAGTTAAATCCAATATTGATGTAATTGTCAACCGGCAAATCAATTTCTTGCCAAATTCCGGCAAAATTATTTTTATTACCAATCAAAATGACTTGTCCATCATCCGAAATCCCTGAACTATCAGTCACCAAAACAAAACCATCTCCATCATTCGGAAACAATTCCCAATTTGCAATTTTGCCTCGGCTTTTAGCTAATTGACTTTTGCTCAACTCACCTTTCACCAGCCCTTCTGTGAAATCTCCGTTTTTTATTGCATTGGTTGCACATAATCCAAGCGATGGGTTTGGAAAGCAATTCACCGTTACTTTCCTACAATAAGATTCCCTGCAAGTATCCAATTTAACTGGATCTATGCGCATGACGTTCATGCACACGGTATAGATTCCAGGATTGGTGAAGTGGATGATCTGACTATTATTACCTATTGAATTTACAGGTGCTGGAGTGATTGAAGGATTGACTTGCCAATTTACAAGGTCATTTGGGCAAAGTGATGCCGGTTTTACTTTTCTATTGCAACTCAACTGGTTTCCACCAACATAAAATCCCTGAAAAACATCCTGTACTATAGAATCACAGGGACAAGGACAATCAGCAAACGAAAAGTTTACTTTGCAAGTACAGATATTGGATCCACATTGACCACCTACATTGATCGTGTATTGGATGCCAGAGCTGAACCAAAGTATATTTAAGGGAATATCAAAATGAGCACTTGAGTTGGGATTCAGTGAAAAGAGAGAAGCTGTCCCGGATGATACCAGTTGACCAGAAGTTGTTTGCACAATGTTCCAATGTATAGAATCCCTTACACAATTTTTTGCATTGCAATTTAGATTGCCATGGAACGTGAAATATTGTGCAGGTTTAAGGCAGGGCAATTGAACAGAAGGTCCTCCACAAATCACGGCACCTCCATATCCTGGCCAGCTGGGATTGACAAAGGACAATGGAGAAAACGATTTGCATTGACAGGTATCACAAACTAGTGTTATTGAATCTCTGAATACTTTTTCAAAACACTTTCTAGGCGGCATTACGAAGTAATCATATTCAGTAGCAGTCCATGTGATGTAATAAGTTCCGTTACCTCCGTAGGTATGCATAGGCATTGATCCTGCAAAAAAAATTCCTTGTGTTGAAGTTCCGTCTCCCCAGAATATAGGTCCGATGGAATCGCATTTGGGAAGATTTACTATGTTGAGTGTAGCTTTACATTTATTATTATCCACACTTATGGTTACATTATTTGAGATGCCCAATTCAAAATCAAACTGATTGGAACAACAATCATGTCCATCGGCCTTAAAATAAATGATACATGGACAATTATTGCTTCCACAATGCCCATTAATTGTAAGGGTATATAATCCTGCAATTGAAAATGTAGAATTTGTAAACGGAATGATAAAATCAGGAATCGCTTGCACACCTGAAATGGTGATAGGAATAAATCCAGGCGGTCCGGTAAGAATCAAATCCACTGTTACTTGCGGACAATTAGTTCCTAAACAGGTAAAGGCAGATAAAAAGTGAATGGGTAGAATAGCGGCGGATGCTGGTACAGATAATGTATCTCCGCAATAATAAGGCAGCAATGGCCCCCGGCCAATACTGTATTGTAAATCAAATGGACCACACAAGCAAGTGTCCGTTTTGCATTTACGAAAACTAATATCGTCAACTGCAAAATCATTTCCGACTACAGTTGGTGCGCCAAGCCTGATTTGCAATAGTGTGGATGTATTTGTTCCGGAAGGCCAAAGAGCATTTAAAGGCTTCCATTGATCAGGTGATTCAGTGAGCGTGATTGTTTGTACTTGTGTATTGTTTATCCAAAGTTCGACGATGGGATCATCAAAGTTTTTTGTAGGTATAACAAGATTGTTTACAAAAACACAAAAAGCATATTGCTCTCCTGGTTGTACATTGACTAATTCTTGCCATACAAAACCGCAGTTTGTATTTTGTCCATCGACAATCAACATTTTTCCGGTTGGCAAACTAGCAGTATGATCAGTGCAGGCCCACTGTGCATTTGCAGCAAATACTTGATTGCTTTGAAGTACAGAGTAACTGCCAACAGAAGTTGTACTGCCTGGATTAAACCAGGGAAAACAATCTGTGAATCCAATAGGTCCGGTTCCCGGTGTTTCAAAGTTTCCATTAATTGCCAATTCAGCTCCTTGTGTGGTTCCGGTTGGACAACAATTAGCGGGTGGCTTAATTTTTGGACATGTAAAGAAAAATTCCTTATTGCATTCTTGCTGATTGCTCCCGTTCTGGTAATAAGTTGTAACTGTAAATTTAAAAGGTTCAGTACTGCCTATATAAAATCTAATATTTAAAGGATAGCTAACTCCTTTTGGAATATAACCTCCAGGTGGAATAAGTTCTAGGTTTTGAGTGTCAATTTGGCTTAGTATCCAACCTGGTTCTAATGTTCGAAAAGTATTTGATTTTCCTATATCTACAGTGGTGGCCTTAACTTTGATTTTCTGAAAACAATATCCACCTGTATTTTGAATAACAAATGTATAAGAACAGGTATCGGAATCTCCTCCATCTTCAACAATATCCACATAAATGGAATCACATGAACATACTGGGCAATTTCCAAAATTTCGTGTTACAATTTCTGATTGTAAGAGAGTGACAGCATATTGACCACTTGCAGGAATGTTTGATGTCCAACCAGCCTGACTCACTTCTCTCACGATATAATTTCCCGGAGCTAGATCACAAAAAGAATATTCACCTGCGGAATCTGTTACCGTGCTGCTAATTACTATACCACGGTTATCAAGCAGATTAATAGTAAAATTTGGAATTGGGGTTTGATTAGAATAAACGGCTTGATTACATTCCCGGTATTTTACTCCCAGTATGCAAGCATCTGCGACAATTGTACAACCCTTAAGAGGGATATCACGAAAGCAACCTAGTAAGTCACAAGTATTAGCCCAGGTAATAGACAACAACGGATCAAATCCGGGCTCCAAACAAAAAGTGCCAGGGATGCTAACTCCTTTTGGTATGCGCCCAGAACTATGTTTAATTAGGATTTCGTTTGGACTGATTTGGTCAACGGTCCATCCTGGATTTGCTTGGAAACTTGAATAGGTTCCTGCATCAATGAAT
>JBGAWX010000140.1:0-9024 GCA_044227375.1 Saprospiraceae bacterium | reverse complement strand
AAAAAGAAGAGTTTGATTTGTTCTTAAAACTAAAGGATGAAGTTGAAGGCAGAAGAAAAAATGCAGAAAACAACCTCAGCAAAATCCAACAATCAGAAACTACGGTACTCGCTGCTTTGAGTGCTTTGGAAGAAGCATTAGGTGAAAAGGCATTTAGCAAAGAAAATATTGAAAAGATAGATGAAGGGGATTCTAAAAATCTATCGCTTGGAGTAGCCATCGCGAAACAGGTGTTGGAGGAGAATGTGAATTTTAAAACTGTTGCAGATTTCAAAAGCTTTATCCAACAGGATTTCAAAGAAGGCAAAGATCATTACAGCAATGAATTAAATTATGCTTTCAATCCGGACTACAATCCGAGAACCATCGTGGGCGATGATTACAGTAATGTAAATGAAAAATTTTATGGCAATAATGATGTGATAGGTCCTGATGCAACTCACGGAACGCATGTTGCCGGGTTGATTGCAGCAAAACGATTTAATGGATTGGGTATGGATGGCATTGCTGATCATGTTCGGATCATGTCCGTGCGATGTGTACCGGATGGCGACGAACGCGATAAAGATGTTGCTAATGCAATCCGGTATGCCGTAGACAATGGGGCTTCCATTATCAATATGAGTTTTGGAAAAGGTTATTCGCCTTCAAAGGATGCGGTTGATGCTGCAGTAAAATATGCAGCTGAACATGATGTATTGTTGGTTCATGCTTCAGGAAATGCAGGATCCAACAATGACAAAATCCCAAATTTCCCAAGTAAATATTATCAAAAGAAAAAATTCCTTGGATGTAACAAAGCCCCGAATTGGCTTGAAGTCGGCGCTTCTTCATTCGAACCTGCACCTGATATGGTGGCTGGCTTTTCCAATTATGGTAAAAAAAGTGTAGATCTGTTTTCTCCGGGAGTTCAGATTTATTCTACCATTCCGGGAAGTAAATATGAGAATTTACAAGGAACCTCAATGGCCAGTCCAATTGCAGCGGGTGTTGCAGCCATACTTCGCTCATATTTCCCTGCGCTGACTGCAAAACAGGTAAAAGAGATCATGATTAAAAGTGCCATCAAACAAAATGAACTCACCAAATTGCCCGGAGATAACAAGGAGGTTAAGTTGTCTCAAATTTCAGTTTCAGGTGGAACGATCAATGCATACGAAGCCGTAAAGTTGGCTGCTAAAACCAAAGCAAAAAAGAAAATCAAGGAATCCGAAATGTATGACAGCGAAGAAGATTCATTGAGAAATCCTGTCAATCCAAGGAGTTAATTTTATTCAACATCTTTGAATTCAGGAAATGCTTTGAAGACTATGCAACGAGTTGCCTTACAATTTCTTTTACGGGCTTAATCGCATTCACATATTCAATAGTCGTACCCGCACACCACACGTTTTGATAACTCGTGTCAAATGCTGCTTTACGAAGCTTGCTCATGCCACGCATGTAGGTGATGAGTTTAAACCACTTTTTGAATCTTTTATTTTTATTCAGAATGGCCTGCAACCAATTTTGCTTCGTACCGATCTTCTGAACATGAGGGGTATTGATCACAGTACATGGACTGCCGCTTAATTTAGTTGTGGTCACAATATCTTTTGCATGGTATTCCACACATGCTTGTTTGTATTTTTCACAAACCGGCGATTCCTCTGATGCAATAAAAATACTTCCCGCAGAAACCCCATCCGAACCAAGATTCAGTCTCTCTTGTAAACTCCTTTTATCACCTACTCCTCCGGCGCAAATAATGATCAACTGAGGAAATTTTAATCGCAATGCAGGAATAAACTCTTGGGGTGAAAAGTTGCCAAGATGTCCTCCGGCATGATTTGTTACTGCTATCAAACCATCAGGCTGAAATGATGCTGCTTTTTCAGCATATTCCATATCGGTGACATCACAAAAAACTTTTATTCCCAGGGGTCTGCACGCTTTAATCACTTCTTGTGGTTTGCCTAAAGAAGTAATGATGAATGGGACTTTATAATCAAGACATGTATTGAGTTGTTCCTTCAGACGAAAATTCGAAGCATTGACCACGAGATTGATACCATAACATAATCCGGATTGTTTTAAAACATCAAGTGCCTTTCTGAATTCATAATCATTGCGGTAATTCAAAGCAGGGATACAGCCTGCGATTCCATTCTCTGCAGCTGCAATCGTCATGTTCACATTGGACACCAAAAACATCGGAGCCATGATCACTGGATGTTCGATGCCAAGCAATTCAGTCAGACGGGTTTTCATGAATGGTCCTTTAACCGAAATTCTAATAATAATTCTAATAATGAATACTGATAAACGCCCGCAAGCTTGGATGGACGGGAATGATCAATGGAAAAGATTTCATAAATCATGAATCAATAAACAATGATATAGTCATTACGTTCAATGATCTTGCATGAGGTCGTGCTTGATTACAAGGCAAATTAATAAGCCCATTTAAGATATGTAGTGCCCCAGGTAAATCCACCTCCAAAAGAAGTCAAAAGTATGTTATCCCCTTTTTTAAGTTTCGGCTCCCATTCCCACAGACACAAAGGAAGGGTACCTGAAGTCGTGTTGCCATATTTCTGAATATTGATCATTACTTTTTCTTTATCAAAATCCAGCATTTCAGCAACACCATTAATAATTCGGATATTCGCCTGATGCGGCACCAGCCAATCGACATCTGCTTTGGTAAGATGATTGCGATTCATAACTTCCTGAATGGATTCCACCATTCCTTTAATCGCCGCTTTAAATACCGGTTTTCCATCCTGATACACATAGTGCTCTTTCTTATCAATGGTTTCGTGACTGGGCGGCCTTAAAGATCCTCCGGCTTTCATATGCAGGAACTCCCTGCCACTTCCATCACCATGAAATACACTATCAATAATCCCATTTCCACTTTCATCCGGCTCCAATAACACGGCACCTCCTCCATCACCGAATATGATACAAGTTGCACGATCGGTATAATCAATGATTGAAGACATGACATCCAAACCGACAACAATCACTTTCTTGTAGGTTCCGCTTTCTATAAATTTTGCACCGGTAGTTAATCCGAAAAGAAATCCTGAACACGCTGCATTGATATCAAAACCAAATGCATTTTTTATCCCCGTTTTGTAACAAATTGTATTTGCAGTATCCGGAAAAACCATATCTCCGGTGACAGTACAACAGATCATCAATTCAATATCATCCGGATTGGTTTTGGTTTTTTCAAGAAGCCGTTCCACCATGATTTTTCCCATATCAGAAGCTCCCTTACCTGGCTCCTTGAGGATATGCCTTTCTTTGATTCCAGTTCGTGTGGTGATCCACTCATCATTGGTATCCACCATTTTTTCCAATTCGGCATTTGTAAGAATGTAATCGGGTACGTAACCCTGGATTCCAGTAATTGCGGCCAGTCTTCCTCGCATAAGTTCAGATTTGAGCGTGCAAAGATACATTCTGCTCCATGATCTCATTTGTTTTCTATTGATAATCCATACGGTATAAAACTATTTTATATGAAATAAGTTTTTGGTCCGGATTTTGCTCTCAATGGCGTGAATCAATAAATCACAAACTCCCAAAGTCAAAAAATGAAGATTCTTGTTCTCCTCTCAATAATCGGTCTGAGCATAAGCTACAATGCAGAAGCTACGATCTTGAATACAGCAGACTTTGGTGGTAGTTTGAATGCTGCTAAAGAAAGAGCTGTTCGGGAAAATAAAATTTTAGTCCTGGAATTTACTGCGAAATGGTGCTTGCCCTGCAGATACATGGAGAAAAATGTATTTAAAAATCCTGAAGTTCAGAATTTTTCACAGCAACACGCGATCATTTTACAAATCGATATTGACGAAAATAAAAACCTCAAAGAAGAATTTAATGTAGAAGTATTGCCAACCATCATATTGATGAGTTCAACTGGAAGCATTATTTCAAAAAAAGAGGAATCCCTGAATTCAGAAGCATTTATGGATTGGATCAATACCAATAAAAACGCAACGCCATTCTCCCAAATATCCACAACCGATGAATTGACTGCTGATGAACCTGTGGTGATCGAGGTGCCAGGTGCAGAAACTAAAGATCTTGAAACCGATCTGATAAACCAATTGAATATTTCAAATAAATCTGCAGTAATTAAAAGCTTAGAAAATCACTATCATCTCCAGGCAGGTGTTTTTTTACACAAAGAGAATGCCGAGAATATGGCTGCATTACTCAAAATGAATATTCAACAAGACATCAGAATCACCGAAGAAGTTAATGAAGATCATTCAACCCTCTATAAAGTTTGTATTGGCGACTTTGCAAATAAAGAAGATGCAACGAATCTCCAAAAATTTCTCGGAAAAAATAATTTCAAAACCTTAGTTAGACTCCACTAAGCTGAATGCCTATCTTTGAATCTCAACTACCTTGAGATCAACTGATGTCTTCAACAAAAACATTAATTAAAAATATAGGCAAACTCGTTCTTGCCTCCGAATCTCCAATTCCATTTAAAAAAGGCAAAGCACTCTCTCAGCTACCCTGCATTGAGTCTGCATTTCTAATTATCGAAGGTGGAAAATTCGCTTCATTTGGTACGGATGATGAAACACCTGAATTTCATGGAGAAATAATCGATGCCAACAAAGGCATTGTTCTACCCGGATTTATAGATTGTCATACGCATTTGGTTTTTGCCGAATCACGTGAACTTGAGTTTATTGATCGTATTCATGGATTAAGCTATCAGGAAATTACCTCCAGAGGTGGTGGCATTTTAAACTCTGCAAAAAAACTAGCTGCATTATCAGAAGATGAATTGTTTGATCGGTCTGCCCTGCGACTCAATGAAGTCATGAAAAAAGGCACAGTTGCAATCGAAATCAAAAGTGGCTATGGTTTGAATACGGAAAATGAATTAAAAATTCTGAGAGTGATTCAACGATTGAAACATCATTTTCCAATTCCAATTAAAGCAACATTTCTTGGCGCACATTCTTTCCCATTAGAGTTCAAACAAAACCATCAGGGATATATCAGGCAGATCATTGATGAAATGCTTCCTGAAATTTCAAAAGAAAGATTGGCGGATTATTGTGATGTTTTTTGCGAACAAAATTTTTACAGTCCTGAAGAAACTGAACAAATTCTTGAAGCTGCTTCAAAACATGGACTCCGGGCAAGAATTCATACCAATCAATTCACACATAGCGGAGGTATCGATGTAGCCATAAAACACAATGCCATCAGCGTTGATCACCTCGAAGTGTGCAATGATGACGAAATTAACCAATTAAAGCTCTCAACAACTCATCCCGTGCTGTTGCCATCCGCAGCATTTTTCATGAATCAGGAATATCCTCCTGCACGAAAGATGATCGACCAGGGTTTGGGAGTAGTACTTGCCAGCGATTTCAACCCGGGCACCAGTCCCTCGTATAATCTATCCTTTGTCATGAGTCTCGCCTGTATAAAAATGAAGATGCTCCCTGAAGAAGCCATCCAGGCGCTTACCATCAATCCGGCCTTCAACCTCGGCTTAGAATCCGAATTAGGCAGTATCGAACCGGGAAAAACGGCCAGTTTTATCATCAGTCAAGCTTGTCCTAACCTGGCGTATCTGCCCTATTCATTTGGAAACTCATGGATTTCTAAAGTTTTTATCCGTGGAAACCCTGATTTTTGCCTCACATAAGTCATTCGGGAAAACCAAAAGCAGCTAAATGTCGTTTAATGGTATCAGTTTCTAAAGCTCCCGTGGCTTTCATATTATATTTTTTTTAATATCTTTGCGCTTTAAAACGAACTCTTGATGATCTCAAAAATACTATGCAGACACCGTTCCGTTTTTTATCTTCTCATCATTACCGCGTTAATCTCTTCTGCCCAGTCTAATGCGCAGAACAATTGCATCAAATACGACATTATTGGAGGCACTGCGGCAAAAGGAGATTGTATCTGGGTGCCTTTCATCGTTTATAATTTCGATTCATTATTGGGTTGCCAGGTCGGTTTATCGTATGATCCCCAGGTCTTAATGCCTGTTGACAAATGGGCCAACACCAGATTACGAAATTTGGATACCAGTGGAAATTCTTTTGTGTTTTCTGCAACTCAAAAAATTGTACGACTAGTTTGGACCGATAATGTTGGTGATTGCAAAGCATTTTTAAATGATGGAGATACTTTGATCATGGTTAAATTCAAATTGATCGGCGAACCAGGTACCTGTACACCGGTTACTATAAGTCCTTCCAGAATTTTTGTAACCGAGTTTTATGATTGTAATGTAAATAATTATTGTGTCGAAGAAATCAATCCGCAGGATAATGACATCTGCATTGGTGAACCAAACATGCTTTGTGTCGTAGCACATTCATGTGGCACGTTAACCAATACTGGGACGATCACTATAAAACCCTTTGGAGGCACACCAGATTACACCGTAGATTTTTTAACACCTCCTGGTTCAACCAATATATTGAAAAAAAGCGGTGAAAGCATCAGCTTCAACAATTTGTTTCCGGGAATTTATCAAATTAAAGTAACAGATTCATCGGGTAAAGACACCACACTTAATATTACAATCAGTCTTGCAAATCCAATTGCAATTATTCCGAATGGATTTACACAACCCAGATGTTGGAATGAAAACAATGGAGTCATCGATTTAAGAATCACCGGAGGTACCGGAAGTTTAACTATCGGATGGAGACCATTAGATCTTTATGGAGTGACAAGAGTAACGGGATTAGGCGTTGGAACTTATTTTGTTACCATCATGGACAGTGTAGGTTGTGTTGCAACAGACAGTTTCACCATGTTTGCCGACACGATGTATGCACAAGTTGAAATTGTAAAAGACGCCTCTTGTGCCGATGATGGCAAAGCTATAGCACGTGCAACCGGTGGCGATCCTTGTCCTCCGAATAATGCGTATTGCTTTTTCTGGTGTCAAAATCCTGCTGCCAATAATTGTGATTCGATGAGCATGAATGATAAATTATCAGGTAAACAATGTGTAATTGTTCAGGATTGTCGTGGCTGTAGAGATACGGTTGAATTTGAAATTAAATTTACCGGCGAGTTGCTCGATTCCATTGTAGTGAATCCGATTCCTTGCTTTGATTCAACGGGATCGTTTCAGGCTTTTATTAGTTCGAAAACTACTTTAAATATTCCGGTGTCATTTATATTAACCGATATGAATGGCGCTACTGTTTTTGGTGGGGCAAATGGTGTTGATAATTACATCAGTCCCAAATTGAAAGCGGGAAAATATTTTCTTGAAAGTACAGACAATTCAGGTTGTAAACGATTTGACACCATTATGCTATCACAACCTCCATTATTAGAAGTGCAAAATGGACCGATCGATTCTACTGAAAGTTGCGATCCTGGAAGTGATGCATTTATCACAGTTGATGGCAAAGGGGGAACTCCTACATATAATTTCAAATGGAGCAATATGGGTATGGGTGGAAGTATTAGTTCTCTAAACCAGGGAAACTATACAGTCACCGTAACAGATTTTAATGGATGTACAGCAACGCAATCTTACACCATTACAAAACCTAAAGGTCCAACGATCGACAGCTTCAGGATTACAAAACCAACTTGTACAGGCGATACCAATGGCAGTGTAGAAGTTTTGTATACCAATGGTGATGCTGCAGTGAATAAATTTCAATGGAATGTTGCAGGCCAGACCAACAAATTATCAAATTTAGGTGTAGGGACTTACATAGTCACCATTACAGACATCAATGGTTGCTTTGATGTTGACAGCATTAATTTAAATCCATCTGCAGGATTATACATTGCTTCCACAAATATTAAACATCCAAGTTGCAACCGATTGTCAGATGGATTCATCACCATCAGTTTACCAAATGCTCCTCAGGGAGTCACTTATAAATGGTCTAATGGCAACCAAACTTCAGTTAATGCAAATCTGACTGCAGGAATTTATTGTGTCACCATTGATGATCCGGGTGCATGCCCACAGATCGATACTTGTTTTGAATTAATAGATCCGCCAAAAATTAATATTCAATTAACCAATGTTGGTTTGCCAAGTTGTGCGACCGCTGGCACTTGTGATGGTACAGCCATCGCGTGTGCACTTGGAATTGATTCCCTTTATCAGTTTATTTGGTCATCAGGTGAAATAAGTCTTAAAGACACTAATCGTTGTGATACGGCTTTTAAATTATGTGCAGGTGACCAATTTGTAATCGTTGCAAATGGAAACCGATGTATGGATACTATATTATTCAATGTTCCCGAACCGGTACCAATCACGATCGACAGTGCATTGATTTCCGCACCGCGATGTTACGAATCCAATGATGGTAAAATAACGCTACTTGCAAAAGGAGGAACAGGCCCTTATCGGTATCAATGGTTATTTCCCAATGTCAATTCGCCAACCATCATGAATCTTGGTGACAGTACATACTATGTCAATATCATTGATGCATTGAATTGTTCTCATTTGGATTCAGTGCGATTGAGACAACCGGATTCTATTCGTGTAGATATCATTTTGGGATCAACACTTGATGTAACCTGTCCGGGAAAAAGTGATGGAAGAATCACTACAGCATGGACCGGCGGGAATAAAGGAAGGGGAACATTCCAATGGAACCCGAATATCAATCCGCCAGATTCCATTGCAACCAATCTGAAAGCCGGACGATATGTACTGCAGGTTACTGATGTCAATGGATGCAAAGGTTCGAATGAATACACGATTTTAGAACCCCCACCGATCAGAATACAAATGACTCCTGTCGATACTCCGAAATGCGAAAATGATCAAATAGACTTTTCAGTATTGCAGGCAAATGGTGGTTCCGGTCCGGCATTTAGATTTACAATTAATAGTGGCGCACCAAATGATTTAGGAAATTTGGTTCCTTTGTTTTCCGGAAATTACAGTGTGCGGGTCTATGATAAAAACAATTGTTATATAGATACCAGTGTTACGATTTTAAATCCAAGCAATTTACTGAGCCTGGATTTCGGAAAGGACAT
>JBGAWX010000013.1:0-23890 GCA_044227375.1 Saprospiraceae bacterium | reverse complement strand
TATGTTTGCCTTAATTGATGCTGGTGCAAAAATGAATGCAAAGAATAATCAAGGTAGAACCCCTCTAATGCTTGCGGCTATTGAATCTACTGATATCACCACTGCAATGATCTTAGTGCAAGAAGGGGCTGATATTTTAGAAAAAGATAAAAAATTCAAATGCTGCTAATAAATAAATCCAAATGAACATGGCGGTTAGAATAGATAAGCTGAAAAGCTTGACCTTATTTCTGTTTTTAATGATTCTTCTCAAAAGTCATTTATCCACTCAAAATATTTTGATTAGTAATAAATTTAATCCAAATGAACCTTCAATAATTATAGATCCAAAAAATCCACACGTATTAATTGCTGCAACGAATCTCAATAATTATTACATCAGTCTGGATACCGGATTTACCTGGACGGAACAGAGATTGAATTCAAGTTATGGCGTTTGGGGCGATCCAGCTCTTGCTGTAGATACTGCAAGTAACTTTTATTTTTTTCATTTATCCAATCCCCCATCTGGAAGTTGGATCGACCGGATTGTTTGTCAAAAGTCTTCGGACAATGGAAAGACCTGGTCAGATGGATCGTACGCGGGATTAAATGGCACTAAGGCACAGGATAAACAATGGTGGGCAATAGACCGAACGAATAATAATATGTACATCACCTGGACTCAATTCGATCGATATGGTAGTGCGGATCCAAAAGACAGTAGCATTATTTTATTTTCAAAATCTTTGGATGCCGGAAATTCTTGGTCATCACCTGTTAGAATAAATAAAGTCGCAGGGGATTGTATTGATCGCGACAATACCGTAGAAGGTGCCGTCCCTGCAGTTGGACCTAATGGAGAAATTTATGTTGCATGGGCCGGACCGAGTGGACTGACATTTAATAAATCATTGGATCAAGGCAAGACCTGGCTGAATAATGAAATAATTGTTACGCAAATTCCAGGTGGTTGGGATTATTCTATTTCTGGAATTTATAGAGCGAATGGTTTACCAATTACAACTTGTGATCTAAGCAATGGTCCAAATCGTGGTACCATTTACATCAACTGGTCAGATCAAAGAAATGGAAGTTCGAATACAGATATTTGGTTGGTTGAATCTACGGATGGTGGACAATCCTGGTCGACTCCTAAAAAAGTCAATGATGACGACTCCAAAAAACAACAATTCTTTACATGGATGACGATTGATCAAACCAATGGGTATTTATATTTTGTTTTTTATGACCGGAGAAACTATTCAGATGATTCGACAGATGTTTACGTTGCCGTCTCGATTGATGGTGGTAATACATTTTTCAATCGCAAAATAAGTCAATCTCCATTTTTTCCAAACAGCGGAGTTTTTTTTGGTGACTATACAAACATTACTGCACACAATGGAATCATTCGTCCAATATGGACCAGGTTAAATAATGGCATGCTGAGCATCTGGACTGATATCACGAGATTGGAAGATATCATAACATCAACTGGTGAAAAAGATAATTCATATGATATTTTTAGTTTTGAAAATTATCCTAATCCAGCGTGTGATTATACATTTGTTTCTTTTAAACTTCATGAAAGGACGAATGTCAATCTCTCCATTTTCGATTTGCAAGGCAATGTAATTTCTAAAATTATTAAGAATGAAAGCAGAGGGTATGGAAAATATATCGAACGCATTAATTTAGACGATTTGGAAATTCCATCAGGTGTTTATGTTATTAAATTGGAAATTGACAAGATGGTAAAAGTGATTCGGCAGATAAAGCTTTGATGAACCTATCAATTGAAATTGGATTTTTAATTTTCAAAATAACTTACTTCCAATGATGGAGAGCATATTTAAAAGTGGTGTTTCGTTCTTTTGCAGTCGCCCAAAAGAAAACCAAAAGTCCCGCTAGCGGGAGAAATAAGGCGCTATTGCATTCTCACAAAGCTTCAACTCCTATTTTCCTATCCCGAATGCTTTCGGGATCTTTGGCTTCAAATCATCACAGTTAAATGCAGATTCATTTAATAAAAGAATCTCCTTAATAGCAACAGCGGAAAATACTCGCCACGCGCTGTATTTCGAACGTTTTTCCAGATTTTTAAAAACTAATTTATTCATTACTCCTCAACTTTTTCTGTTACCCATTTTAATTGTATCTTCCCTTCTCATTTTATTTTGCTACATGTTAAAGCTCGAAGATTCGAATCAAAAAAATAAATTAGGATTATGGACCAGCACATCATTGGTTGTTGGCAACATGATTGGTTCGGGAGTATTCCTGATGCCGGCTGCATTGGCTGCTTATGGCGGGATTAGTTTATTTGGATGGTTATTTTCAGCTGTAGGTGCAATCCTACTTGCAAAAGTATTTGCTAATTTGAGCAAGCTGGTACCACGGACTGACGGCGGTCCTTATGCTTATGCACGCAAAGGCTTTGGTGATTTTTCAGGTTTTCTTGTAACCTGGGGGTATTGGATTTCGATATGGTGTTCCAATGCTGCAATCACAGTTTCATTGATCAGTGCATTAAGTACTTTTTTTCCTGTGCTTGAAACCAATCCATTCATTGCAATCATGACCGGTTTAAGTGCAATCTGGTTTCTGAGTTGGATAAATACTTTGGGCATTGTGACTTCAGGTAAAATGCAATTGATTACGACCATACTAAAAACAATTCCTTTGGTGTTGATCGCAGGATTTGGCTTTTCTTACTTACACATAGAATATTTTTCTCCATTTAATACCAGCGGTCTTTCTGATTTTTCAGCAATCAATGCAACTGCAACATTTACATTCTTTGCATTTTTAGGTTTTGAATGCGCGACCATTCCTTCTTGCAGTGTCAACAATCCTGAAAAAACAATTCCACGTGCAACGATCATGGGCACACTCATTGCAACGTTTATCTATATCGCCAGCAGTGCAGCGATCTTAGGAATGATCCCTGCTGCAGATCTGCAACATTCTGTGACACCATTTGCAGATGCAGCAGTACTCATCTGGGGAGAGCATTCCAAATACTGGGTAAGTGCTGGAGTTGCCATTGCAGCATTCGGTGCATTAAATGGCTGGATACTCATCCAGGGACAGATACCACATGCCATTTCAAAAGATAAATTATTTCCTCCACTCTTTGCGAAAGAAAACAAGAAAGGAGTTCCAGCATTGGGAATAATCATTTCGAGCATTTTGGTTTCCATTTTGATGACCATGAATTATACCAAAGGTCTTGTTGAGCAATACAAATTTTTAATTCTACTATCCACTTTAACCGTATTGGTTGCGTATCTTTTTTCATCAGCAGCATATATCCTGATCTTAATGGAAACAAAAACCAAAGGCATACGATGGATTTCATCAACCATATTGGCTTCATTGGCTTTTATTTTTGCATTATGGATCATTGCCGGCGCTGGACAGGAAACGGTCTATTGGGGATTTATTATGTTGATGGCGGGAATTCCGTTTTACGTGATTATACTTTGGAGGAGTAAGAAGGAATTAGATCGGAGATCTGAACTATGAGATCTGAGATTTAAGATCATAGGATTGAATAAATCAAAATCGATTGCACAAATGAAAATAATAAATTTATGATTTCGAACAAGAGTCTAATTATTACTAAAACATCTCAGATCTCATAGTTCAGATCTCATAACTTTCTCCAACAACTTTCATCAATGAATTTCACTGCTCATTCAGAATACGGAAAAATAAAATCGCTGTTTATCAAAAAAGCTAAACAGGCTTTCATAAGTGATGAGTACATTGAACAATACTGGAAAGATTTAAATTACCTCGGCAAGCCTGATCTTGATGAAGCGATCAATGAGTATGCATTTTTTGAAAATATCTTAAAACAACAAGGTGCTGAACTTTATTATTTTCCGGAGGATGTGCATGTGAATATAGATTCCATTTATTGCAGAGATGCTTCCATTGCAACTGACGCAGGCATGATCCTCTGTAACATGGGAAAAGTTGCTAGAAAAAACGAACCCCTTGCCCAACAAAAGACATATGAAGCGAATGGTATTAAAATATTAGGAACTATCAAATCCCCCGGAACTCTTGAAGGAGGTGACGTAGCATGGCTTGACGAACATACTCTTGCTGTTGGCCATTCCTACAGAACCAATGAAGAAGGAATTCGACAATTAACCAGTTTATTAAAACCACTTGAAGTAGAAGTAATCATAGTTCCCCTTCCACATTACAAAGGACATCATGATGTATTTCATCTCATGTCTATTTTAAGTCCAATTGATAAGGATCTTGCGGTTGTTTATTCACCTTTAATGCCCATAGCGTTTCGTAATTTGTTATTAAACAAGGGTTATCAATTGATAGAAGTACCGGATGACGAATTCGACAGCATGGCTTGCAATGTCTTTGCACTTGCACCCCGTGACTGTTTGATGGTGTATGGCAATCCAATAACCAAAGCTGTATTGGAACAAGCAGGCTGCAAAGTGACCCTATATAAAGGAGCAGAGATTAGTGTGAAAGGTGGAGGTGGGCCGACATGTCTTACGAGACCGATACAAAGATACACATAGAGCTTACTTAAAATTTTGCAATTGCTTGTTTAAAACAATTGATTGAAATCAATTGTAATTGTATTGAACAAATTATTCTAATCCTTCGATTAATTCGCATTTGACTAAAGTCAATTAGGCTCGTTGAATAATCCCGTTTGCCTTAAGTTAAATTTTGAATTTGAAGATTAAATTATGAAATGTAATTTTCTACTAAACTACTATTGATTTTAATCAATGGAAATAGAATTCACGTTCTCCTATCATTTCAGACTATAAAAATTTACAATAAAGAACTAATTGCCCCGTTCTTTCTTTTTACTATTGTCAAACTTATACAGACTACATCATGAATTCTATCAAACTCATTTTTAAGAAAGTCCATGAGATAATTCCGTACTTTTACTTTTCTGGAATTTGTATTTTATTCTTCATCCAACATTTTACTCTTGCTTCAAACGGAACATGGTGGTGGTGGTCTGCCCTTTTAATGTTAGTTCTAGCCTTACTCTTTTTGATTCCACTGAAATTTCAATTTAAAAATATAAATTTGATTTTGGGTATACTGACCCTCTGCTGGAGTATTTGGATGTTGTTGGCACTGGTATCAGACATGAATAAAAAATCAGACTGGGTACTGGACCCAAAGAAATTGATATTTGCAAAGGTTTTTGTTGTGGTTAATCTTTATTTATCAATAATTTTATTAGTCAAAAATGATTCACCGGAACTCTCTAATCAAAACCGCATTATAAATTGGATATCTATTGGTATTGCAATTGGGCTAGTGATTCTATTTAATCTTGCAATGAATTAACGGTGGTCTGATTAATGAATAACTTTCACTTGCTTTTTCAGATCGTATCATTATACATTTTTCATTAGGGACCAAAGAGGCAGTAACTAAGAAGATTAAAGTACTTTGAATTCAACAATGCTATTTTTTCTAAGTATTTTCTGCCGGAAATCACCCATCGCATTGTATCATTTACACCTTTTTATTTTAAATAAAACAAATACATTTGTCTTGCCAATTACGAAAATCATAATCAAATGAATACAACCGTTGGTAAAAGTGCCCTCGCCATCCTGGCCGGGATGATCACTATTATAGGCCTATCCATTGCTACAGATTTTATTCTGGAACAAGCAGGCATCTTCCCAAGTTTTACTGAGCAACAGGAACAAGGATTATTTGTAACCTGGATGCTTTTACTTGCATTGATCTATCGCTGCATCTATGCTGTAATAGGTGGATACGTTACAGCACGTTTTGCCCCTAATGAACCTTTGCGGCATGCCATAATTCTTGGAGTCCTTGGATTTATTTTAAGTAGTATTGGTGCCATTACTATGTGGGATAAATCTTCCCATTGGTATCCCATCGCACTAGTCTTAACGGCAATTCCCTGTACCTGGCTCGGGGGGAAACTAAAAGTGAATAGTGAATAGTGAATAGTGAAAAACGAATAATTGAACATTAAACATTCTAGTTTCAGTTATTCATTTAAATTCTTAAACTTCAAATAATTTACATGTTAAAAATTACTCCAACACTCTTGTATGAATTCCAAGCCAAGGAGAATCATAGTTCGGATTTTTATAAAATTTTATATAAGTTCATGACAACCAAATTAAGTTTTTCTATAAAAACAGTACGAATGTTTAGTTACTAAAAATCACGAAGACTCTATATTTAAGTTAAACTTGAAAAATGGAAACGAACCGACCATTGACTGTTGCCATAGTAGATGATGACTCAGATATCCGGGAAGCCATGCATTGGCTTTTTGATAATTCTTCCGGATTTACTTGTACAGGATTATTTAACAACTGTGCCGAAGCTGTAGCAGGATTAAATGACGCCAATAATTTACCGGATGTAATCCTGATGGACATTGGACTTCCAGGTCAATCCGGGGTGGAATGCGTTAAAATATTAAAGGATAAATACCCTTCACTAAAAATTGTCATGCAGACTGTGCACAGTTCTGATGAAATGATTTTTGATTCGCTCCAGGCAGGAGCCTGTGGTTATATCCTGAAAAAGATCACAACAGAGCGTTTGCTTCAATCGATTCGCGATGCTCATGAAGGTGGTGTACCCATGAGTGGTGAAGTGGCACGCAAAGTATTGGATTTTTTTCGAAAACCAAAAACAAATCCATCCATCTCCGAATTGTCAGACCGAGAACTCGATGTGCTTCAACTTCTCATAGAAGGACACAGTTACAAAGCCATTGCAGACAAACTTTTTTTAAGCGTGCACACGATTCGGTTTCATCTTCACAATATTTATGAAAAACTCCATGTGCGATCGAGAATGGAGGCAGTAGCTAAGGCGATGAAACACAGATGGTTTTAATCGATTATAATATGGAATCATTGAGAACAAATTGAAAGCTGTGAGATGATTTTACAAGATTAATTTGAATCATTCAAGCTTAGCAAAACATCAAGGACGACATACTACTGAATTAAAGAATTCATTACAAGAAATAATATGGATATCCACACCTCATAAACCATGTTGCGAATAATAATTTCATTAATACTTTTAAGTCTGTCATGCGAAATGTACAGCCAGCAACTTCCTTTCAGAAATTACACTACACGGGATGGGTTGATGTCCAATGTATGTTACTTTTTTTTTCAAGATCGGGAAGGTTATTTATGGACCAGTACTGAAGCCGGGCTGAGCAGATTTGACGGGAAACATTTTACAAACTATGATAAAGCCATTGACGGAAAACCTATCGGCTTGGGTATTAGTTTCGCTCAAACAATAGATGGTACACTTTGGGTCGGTGGGAATGGAAATGGATTACTAAAGTTTGATGGTGAAAAATTTCAACGCTTTTTGATCAGCGATTTGCCAAGAAGCAATTATGTCACTGCTTTACTCGAATCTGAACCCAATACTTTATTAATCGGAACTGAAGCTGGGTTGTACAAAATGAGAGAAAATAAAATCGAACCATTAATCCGTGATGCTAAATTAATGCGTACTTATAAATTTTCTGCGGCAGGCAGTTTATTTAAAGATACCGATGGATTGATTTGGGCTTTGTTTGACGGCCAACTTCGCAGCATCAATCCTTCAAATGGAATGATACTCGATTCAATTTCGCATTTTGACAGCAAAGATCACTTTGACTGGGCTACCCTTTTAAGCGATGGACGTTTTGTTGTAGGTTGCGTCGGAAACCAGCGCGTCTATGTATTCAAAAACCATAAAGTTGAACATACTATTTTATTAAGAGATTGTGTCAATGGATTTGCTGTGGAAGATAGCGAAGGATACCTTTGGATTGCCACCAACAAAGGACTTTTAAAAACAACTCTTGCTAATCCCTCCGCAGAAAATGCAGAATGGATCACTACAGAAAATGGTTTACCCTCAAGTATAGTTGCCTCTATATTTCCCGATCGCGAAAGAAATCTATGGTTTGCTTCCTATGGAAAAGGGATTTACAAATTAGAAGAAACACAGACATACAGATTTAATTATCCATTTGCAGCCGGATTAGGTTGTGTCGATGACAAAGAACAACTTTGGTTTTCAACACCTGATGGCTTGCGTGTCATTGGCAGACAAATAACTGGAAACAACCTGGGCAACTGGCAAGAACAACACCTCAATCCATTTCCGGATAAATATTTTAAGTCGATGGGAGCAGTAAGGATTTTTGATAAAGATCAAATTTGGCTGGGATGCAATGATGGTACTCTTGTAAATTTTACAATTGTAGATGTTCCGGGAAAAAATATTAAGTTGAATTATCGAAGAGAACTCAATTCACGAAACGGATTCCCAAAAGCCATGTCGATTTGGATTTTCAGGGATAGCAAAAACAGATTGTGGTATGCTGAAAACAATGCTCCTAATTTGCATGTCGTGGATATCTCAAGGGAACACCCGGTATTAATAAAAACAATTCCATTTGATCCCGGAACCAGGCTCTCCAACAGAAGAGAAATTACGGAAGATGAAGACGGCAACTTCTGGTTTGCTTATGAAACGAATAAAGTGGTAGTCATCGATTCCCAGTTAAATATTAAAGAAACAATTGAAAATATTTCCGGCAACAAAGATGATGATATCAATTGCCTTCATAAGGATAAAGACGGAAGTATGTGGTTTGGCACCAGTACACAAGGATTGATCTGCAAAACAAAATCCGGCAAGATTATCAAATTAAATAAATCCAATGGATTTTTAAGTGACCGCATCATACAAATTGAAGAAGACAACAATAAAACATTGTGGATATCGACCTGGCACGGATTGGCATTTATTCATTATAATGGAGATTCAATTCAATTAGATGAAAACCGTGAAGTGACTCAAAGCCCTATCTGGTCTCTTGGCATCTTTGAAGATGGTAGTGGCTGGGTTGCAACCAATTTTGAAGTGGTGTTTCATAAAAGACGAGATACAAGACAGGCATTTTATCCTCCGGCTGTATTGCATAAATTATTAATTAATGGAAAGGAGAGTCCATTTCAGGATAATTTAAAACTTAGCTCAGAAGAAAATGATTTAGTATTTGAGTATGGTTCAATTTGTTTACAAAGCAGAAATGCTATCCGGTTTTCCTATAAACTGGTTGGCAGCAGAAATGAAAACTGGAGCACACCCTCTACACTAGAATATGTAAATTATGCCGGTCTAAAACCCGGAGTATATACTTTTTTAATTAAAGCATTGACTACTGACGGACTTGAAAGCATTAAACCAGCAGCATTTTCATTTACTATTGTTCCACCTTTGTGGCAACAGGCATGGTTTCTCATAATTATTGCATTGTCCATTATTACATTGATTTGGTTTCTTGTAAATCTTCGCATTAAAAGATTGGTTGAAATTGAACGATTGCGAGGTCGCATCGCTGCTGATCTTCATGATGATATAGGATCCGGTCTAACCAGAATTGCATTGGCAAGCGATATGCTGCTTAGACAAAAAAATGAAACTCCGGAAATCAAAAAAGAATCATTATACAATCGCATTGGCACTACAGCAAGAGAATTGGTGGAAGCCATGAGCGATATTGTGTGGGCTATCGATCCGAAAAATGATTCATTAGATCGTGTTGCAAATTTGATTCGCTTGTTTGCAAATGAAGTGTGTGAAGCAAAAGACATCCATTGTCATTTTAAATTTGATGATCATTCAGTCAAAAGTCTGAAACCGGGTTCAGATATCGTTATCAGTATTATCCTCATTGCAAAGGAAGCCATTAACAATGTCATCAGGCATTCAAACTGCAAAAATTTATTTATTGAAATTCGCGCAAATGAAAAATCGATAGAACTTACTATTAAAGATGATGGAGTTGGCTTTGATGAAAAATTACTTTCACGGGTTAATGGCCTAACTAATATGCGCCGCAGGGCAGAGAAAGCTAAGGGAAAACTTAATCTTAATGCTCAACCTGGAAAAGGCACAGAAATTAGATTAATTGTATGGGTTAAATGAGGTTTTCTGAATGCCATTTATTTTCAAATTATTATATTTATTCTCAGATCCACAATCTTTCTGTTAAACCTATCAAACTAAATATCTGAATATACTTTATATTTAATTTGAATTATGATTAGTATATTTGCATAGTTGCTTAAGCATCAATCTTGCAATAATTTGTAATAAAATCACCAAATCCATTTCTCTATTAAAGTGATAACGAATTTCTGCAGGCTGTATTTGTTTATATGTAATTCTGAAAATGTATCGCTATTTTATTAACTCGAAAGTAATTTCTTTACTGCTATTATTTATAACAGTAATTGACATAGTAACAGGAAGAGAAAATAGTTTGTTTATTAGCGGAAAAATTTATTTAATTTCCATAGGGGTTTCTGGAGACAATAAAGATAATAAAATAACCGACCTTGTTAGTTGTCAATATTGTCCAACATGTACGAATGACGCCATAGGTTTTAGAGACTTTATTATCAAAAGTTGTCAAAAAAAGGATTCACAATTAATTACAAACAATATTATTTCATATGTTTACAACAAAGATATTTCAATTGATACTTTATATACCGTATTTAAATTAATAAAAGAGAAAATAACCAGTGAAGATTATTTTATTTTTTATTACTCTAGTGCTACGTGGACTCTTATTAATGATAATGTTTATAATGAAAAGGAAGCTCTTTATTCCATCAATTCTACATTCTGTGAATCCGTGAGTAAATATAAATTAGGATTTACATTGCGTCAATTAAAATCATTCACAGATGGTTTAGCGACTAAAAATCAACTAATAATTTTTGATTCTGGATCAGGAAAAGTTATTCGAAAAGATTTCTATAGAAATTTTTTTAGTTCTAATCCTTTAGAGGCAGAATTCACTCAAAAGAACCGTATTATTTTATGCCCAGAATTATATAGTTCTGAAGCATATGATGAAAATGTTCGAATAAATAAAGGAGACCTGTTTTATTGCTTAAGTAATTTGCCAGATAGCCTGAATATTATAGAACTATTCAACAAGATATCAGAGAGTAGATATAAATACCTTATGGAACAAATTTGGAAAAAACAAATAAAATTAAGAGCAACCATAAATATTCTAAAAGAAGTAGATTTTATTGAAATATTACTTTCTTTATACAAGATAGATAAAAATAACAATAGAGGAGTAATTGTGTCATCAAATCAAAATCAAAACGATAGCCTTTTATTCAGCAAGAAAAAATATGCACTAATAATTGCAACTGAGGAGTATGAGGCTAATTCTTGGCCAAAGCTTTTGAATCCAATAACTGATGGCAAAAGCGTTGGAAAGGTACTTTCGGACTTATATGGGTATGAAGTTAGATTTCTGTTTAATTCGAAAAGAGATTCTATTTTAGATGCAATAAATGAATTATCTAATAAAGGAACAAATCCATACAATCAATTTATCGTTTATTTTGCAGGTCATGGATTTTACGACCCAAGGCAAAAATCAGGTTATATTGTTTGTAAAGATTCTAAAGAAATACTGGATTTCGAAAACCCACGACTAACAGAGTTAAATTCGTATGTAGACTATAATGTCCTTTTTAGAAAATTAGATAATGAACTTAATCGGGTATTGATTATTACTGATGTGTGTTTTGGTGGATTGTCTATTAATTCATTTCAATATAATGGTATTAAGACTAACCCTGAAAATGAAACAACAAAACTGCGAAATCCATTCAAAAAGGTTCTTGCCTCCGGGATAACTTCGGTTGATGATTATTATCAAAATTTGGATCATGACATTTCTATAAATTCTCCTTTTGCTTCCGCACTATTAAGAATTTTAAGAAATAATAATAAGTCTTTGAGTCTTCAAGAGGTAATGGGTGACTTAAAAAAGGAAAACTTGAGTCCTACACCAGTTGAATTTAATTTCGGTGAAACTTGGCTTCCAGGAGAATTCATGTTTTAATTTTATATCTTGAAAGTATTATAAAACCTATTGTGCTAAGACAAGTGTATATGTCATTACGTCTTAATCAATAAAAAATAATGATTTCATTTCCGTACATTCGTTCAGTTGCTTGAGATTGCCTCAAGGTCTACCTTAGCCCCTGATATGACCCTATTAATAATCCTAAAACACGTTTTATGAACCGTATCTTTTCTCTCTTTAGAGCAGTTGCATTCAGCTACATGCTCGGAGCTTCTTATTATTGCCTGGCTCAAAGTCTTTCTCTGCCTGTACTTCTTTCACCTGCAAACAATGTAACAAATCAGCCATCTACAGTAACTCTGACGTGGTCAGCTCCAGCCAATGCTGATCAATACAAAGTTGCATTAGGCGTGTTGTCAGTCGCTGAAGGATCTATTGTTTGGGATACTACCTATGTAGGTACTTCTTATCAGGTCCAGAATCTCAAACCGGGAAAATACTATTGGCGAATAAAAGCCAAACACACACCAAGTCCTTATGCACAAAGCGCCTGGTCTGGTGTATGGAATTTTACAGTAGGAAGTTCCGGTGGAGGAACACTAGCCATTCCTTCGCAACTTTCACCTGCTCAAGGTGCCAGCTTGCAATCTTCAGCGGTAAGCTTGAGTTGGCAAGCCGTATCGGGTGCTGATCAATACTATGTTTCTTTGGGAAATAATCCGAATGGCAACGGAAACATTGTTTTGGATACAAGCTATAGCGGTACTTCGTATTCCAAATCTGGTCTAATACCAGGAACTTACTATTGGAAAATCAGAGCTAAAAAACTTTCACCTTTCCAATTGAGTGATTGGTCAGTCCTTCGCAGTTTTACTTTGAGTGCAGGAAACGTTGGTACACCGGTATTGGTTTCTCCTTCTAATGCTTCGACATTGCAGGTGCCCGGTACCAATTTAGTTTGGCAAGTTGTTGCCAATGCAACATACTATAAAGTAAAAGTTGCAACAGATGCCGCCATGACAAATATAATTTTTGCAGATGATAATGTGGTCAATACAAACAGAGTTGCTCAGAATTTGAATTATAACACCACGTACTACTGGACAGTACAGGCTGCTAATTCTTCAATGACAGGTACTGCATCCAATCCCCGATCTTTTACTACTATGCCAGATAATCCTGCTGCAGTAAATACGCACCCAAGATTATTATTTACATCTACAGATGTGCCTGTGTTGCAAAGTTGGGCTGTTCCTTCCAATCCGGTTTTCATCGCATTGCAGACAGCATTGAATTCTGCAATCAACACATACAACTCAAAATTTTTTCCGGGAGGTATTGCCAATCCGGTTTGGCCGGATAACGGTGGCACTACATGGTCAGGTTATGTAACGGAATCATACGCAGAGTTTTTTGCATTCTGGTCACTTATCGATCCTGTTATTGCTAATCGACCGGTACACGCCATGAGAGCACGAAATTTACTTATGTATGTCATTGATCAGGCATTACTTGGACCATCTGCAGGCGTTCCATTCCGCGATCCACAATTCATGACTTATGACCGTTCCCGAGTTTATGGTGAAGCTTGTCCGTTGACAGTAGATTGGATTTATAATGCCAAAGATGCAAACAACAATGACATCCTGACTGCTGCTGACAAAGCAAAAATTCGCACTGTGTTTTTGCGCTGGTGCAGCGAACAACTCGTTGCCTGGAATCATCCGACTCCGGTTGGTTTGATGAATGACAAACAAATATCGCTTACGAACCGATGGATATTAAACAACTACTATTCAGGTCATGCACGCAACATGACCTACATGGCCTTGTCTATGGATGCCATTGACGATGCACCCGTTGATCCGAATTTACATTATTCTGCATTGGGCAACAGCGTGCGTTCATACATTTTTAATGCAACAGGCGCCTGGTTGTATCAACAATATGCACAGTATGAGAAACCTGAAATTGTTGCTGCTGATTATGGAGTTCCTGTAACAGGCATTGGCATGGGAAGTGGTGGACTTTCTATTGAAGGTTCATTATATGGTGAAAGTATTGGCTGGGTGGCACAGTTAGTTCTTGCTTTAAAAACTGCTGGTTGGTTAGATGAGACCATAATTGGTAAACAGGCAAAATTGTTTAACAGTGATTACTGGACAAGAGTCATGGATGGCATGTTGCATTCTATTGCACCGGTGCCTTATGTACCGGCACAGGCAAGTTACTATGGTGCAATTTATCCTGTGGCCAATTATGGTGATCTGTTGCGTGGATGGATGACGCCATTCATGATTGATATTACTGCACCGATTGGATTAATTGATATGCGTGGTGGAAACAATCAAAGTCGTTTAGATAAAACCCGTTGGTTCTCTCGCAATGTTTTGGAAGGTGGTAGTGCAAAACTTGCAGGACGCATTGCAAATGTTTGGTCTAACAGCGTTGCCACTCAAGCATTGTACTATTATTTATTACTGGATCCTTCCGGATCCAATCCGGCAGATCCAAGACCATCCGTTCCCAATGTTTTTTGGGATCCTGCATTCAACAGAATGTTAGCAAGAACAGATTGGACTTCGAGTGCAAGATGGTTTGATTGGCATTGTCACTGGACATCCATAAATCATCAGGCCGGTGATGGCAATCAATTTGAATTTTACAGAAAAGGAGAATGGATGATTAAAGAACGCAGTGGTTATACAAATGACAATGTGGGAACAACCTCTGAATTTCATAATACACTTGCATTGCAAAATACGGTACCACCGAACATGCAATGGTTTGAAGGCCAGATTTCAGCTCGTGGCGGACAATGGAAAGAAGGCCTTAATGCAGGTGATCCCAAGGCGATAGTGAGTACAAATCATTCTGAATTTGTCTACGGAACAGGGGATGCAACCAATCTTTACAACAGACCGGATTACTGGAATCCAGCTAATGCAGCGACAGACATTGAATTTGCATCTCGCTCCATTGTTTGGCTAAAACCAGACCACATTGTAATTTATGATCGTGCAAAATCCAAAACAGCAAATCGATTCAAACGATTTTTCCTCCAATTCACTGCAGCACCAAATGTTAATGGAAAAAATGTTACAGTGACTACACCGGGCAATCAGAAAATTTTTATCTCCAATCTCTTACCAGCTGCATCCGTTCTTACATCTTTCCCATCAGAAAATATAAATGCTTTATGCGAATTGGAACAAACGACACATGAATTGAAAATTGAAGATCCTTCCAATCCATCTGATATTCGCTTTCTCAATGTGATTCAGGGAGCAGATGCAAATGCTTCAAAAGATAATGCACTTCTCATACAAAGTCATTCAGGAACTGAATTCGAAGGTGCTGTGGTAAATAATACCGCCATTATGTTTATCAAAATCTGGAACGCTGCTTTCAGCAATACCAGTTACTCCATTCCAAATTCCGTAACTGCACAAATTGTAAGTGGATTAATTCCGTCGGCCGGATATGATGTCGCATTGACAAGTAACGGAAATAATATTGATGTGACTATTACTCCCGGTGACGACATCTATGCAGATACCGGAGGGGTATTATTCATTGACAATTTATTGTTATCCACCAGATCTGCACCTAGATCGGCGAATGGAATTACTAATCTTGCAATCAATCCAAATCCATTTAACGGTGAAACTACAATTCAGTTTGAATTAAATGAATCAGCGAAGATAAGCCTGGAGATTTACAATTTGGAGGGCAAAAAAATTCACAGTATCATGCACAATGAATTAAAAGCAAGGGGCATTCATCAACTGAATTTTGAAAATTATGACATACCAAATGGCATTTATGTTTGCAAATTGACTAAAGGCAATCAGCAAATCTGTCAACGCCTCGTCATCCATCGATAGCATATTTTATTATGCAAGGTCATTCGAGGTACCAGCCGGTTTATTAATTAATTATTTCAGGCTAAGAGAATAACCGCAAAGGAACCCGTTATCTTCATTCTACAGGAGAGAATCGGGAACTTTGCGGTTTTTTTATTGAGGCATATCAATAAATGATTAAATAGAAATTGCATTTAATGATGTCGAGATCTTTTAAACGTCAATTATTCCGGCGTTCAAAGTATATTTACAGGCTCAGGCAGCATTATTCACCTTTTCTTAATCATACTCGATATGAAACTGTCTCATTCCAAATTCTACAAGGCAATACCAATTGTATTGTTTATCCTCTTTTCACGTTTTGCATTTGCTCAATGCACACCACCGGTATCTGAAACAGTTTCAGATTCATATTATAATTTGATTTGCTCATTGGGTGAACTCAATGGTTATAGTTGTTTCAACAGCAGCACCATCCCGGGTCTATGCACCCCCGTTTGTTCACAGGGAGGAAACCCCAATAATACCAGTTGGTGGGCTTTCTATACGATGGGTGGTCCTATCAGCATTACTTTAAATAATGGTACCTGCAATACCGGTCAGGGACTTGAATTTGGCATTTGGGGTGATGGTCAGTGTGAAGAACAAGTAGCATGTCATTCCAATCCATGTGTTCCGCCTGGTGGCGTTGCGACGATCAATGCAAACCTGGCAGCATGCAGAATCTATTATTTCTGGATAGATGGCTGCAATGGTGATGTTTGTGATTTTACCCTGAATACTACAGGAGGTGGCACTCCAACTTTGTCTCCAATTGGCAAAATCAACAATGATGCGGATATGATCATTGGGCCATTTTGTGAGGGTGCTTGTAATGTTTTATTCTATGTTGATATTTCATCAGGTGGTTGTTATCCTTATTGTAAATGGACATTGGATGGAGTAGAAGTTGGCGATATTGAACGTGAAATTGTATTAGACTTGCCTCAAGCAGGTGATTTTCAAATCTGTGCTACTGCATATATAGGCAATGGAAGTGGAATTATTTGCGCACAACAGATACCTCAATGTGCCACAGTTCAAGTCAGACGAAATTCAGTCGATAAAGTTGGAAAGCCTCGTGTACTTTGTTCTGAAAAAACCAAGCCGGGAGGATTTAAATGGCACACTCAAAGAATTTATACCAGCGGTATTTATCGGGAACAATTTGCAGACGCAAATTGCTGCAGGTTTGATTCCGTAGTTGAATTTACAGTTCTGGATCCGCCGTTACCGGAACAAGTTTATTATCTTACCTGTGATAATTCACCTTACATCGATATTTTAGGCAAGAAGCATTTCCCTTGTTCACAACAATCCGTGGTAACACTTCCAAGAACAACCGAAACTTATAAATGTGATAGTTCCATTTTATTGACAGCCGTTAATGTTGATTACGCGCCAAGTTGGACCACCAACTGCAATGGAAGTACCGTAGAGTTGATACCCAATGTAAATATTTTAAAACCCTGCGGTGCAGGCGAGACCTATAAATTTGAATACAAATGGTATAAAAAGAATAAGCCGGCAGATATTATCAGTGAGAATGATAGAATCGTGGTACCATCTGTTTCAGAGGATTATTGCCTTAGAGTTACCGTATTCGCAGAATTAGAAATGGAATCTTTAACATGCACTAAAATATTTTGTGAATCTATTGATGAAAGCAATGGGCTACCTGATTGCTTTCCACTTACCGGTCCGAATATTTATTGTTTTGATCCTTCAGGGATATATAAAATAGATACCGTAATTTCTAAAAAAGTAAATTATTATACCTGGACTGTTGATGGTGGTACCATTGTAAGCAATGCAGACAGTTCAGTGGTAAAGGTAAACTGGACCCTAACTCAAAATGATACAGGAAAAATCTGTGCTTCGTACAATGTGGATTGTGGTACAAGTTGTCAGAAATGTTTGACCGTTTATTATGATAAAAGAATCACCGGACAGGATTTTGAACATAGAGGACTCTCTGCGTATCTCGATGCATTTTCAAATCCTAATGGTCAGTGGAGATTGATCAGTGGTCCGTATAATGTACATATTGAAGATCCATCTAATCCACGAACAAAAATCACAGCATTCAATTATGGGATTTACTGTTTTGAATGGTCAATTCCCGGTATCCATTGTACACTTCGTGACACACAATGTGTCGAACTGTACAGCTTCAAAAAAGCCAGCCCTGAATATCCAAAGAGGGAGTTTGATTCGCGGGAATTCTATTCCAAACAGGATCATTTAATTCAGTTGAAACTTTTCACACCCAATGTGATCAATACTTCCGGAAGTAGTTTCATTTCCTATAATGGGCTTATATTCACATCGCTCAGGTGTGCTTGGTATGATGTTTATGGACAGAATATTTCGTGTCAGGCAATTGAATGCGAAACCGGAATTCAGCGAGTTGATATCATTTCACCGGTAAAATCAGGTTTTTATTTCCTCTTGCTTGAGTTGAATGGAATTCAGGTTGTCAAAAAAGTTTGTGTGTTGGAATAATGGCTGCAAGACTATCGACTCAAGTTAGGATTTATAAATTTCAGAATAGAAATTAGAAAGTCAATTCTATTTTCCAGATAAATCATACATACTTCTTTTCTTAAAATACAACCTTTCTGTAAAACTTTGCGTCTTTGTGGTTCTCTCACTAGTCCTGATAACTATCTGGATCGTGCTTCTCTCGTTTAAGCCGCTTTCGTGGTTCTCTTACTTGTAGTCCCGATAATTATCGAATCGTGCTTCATCCCGCTGAAGCGGGAATCGTTCGTTCACATATTTCTCCTATACTTCCCTCCCACCGCATACAACGCAGTCGTAATTTGTCCCAGCGAACAAGATTTGACCGCTTCAATCAATTCAGCAAAAATGTTTTTGTTGTGAAGGGATGCTTGTTGCAATGCGTTCAGTTTGTCCTGAGCCGTGGCGGAATTTGCTTTTTTAAGCAATTCAAGAGATGCGATTTGATTATTTTTTTCTTCTTCTGTAGCCCGGATGACTTCTCTTGGAAGCACTGTAGGTGAACCATCTTTAGACAAAAAGGTATTCACGCCGATGATAGGATATTCCCCGGTATGTTTTAGAGTCTCGTAATACAAGCTCTCTTCCTGTATTTTGCTGCGCTGGTACATGGTTTCCATTGCACCCAACACACCACCACGCTCCGTCATTCTGTCAAATTCAGAAAGTACCGCTTCTTCAACGAGATCCGTCAACTCTTCAATGATAAAAGATCCTTGCATAGGATTTTCATTCTTGGCGAGACCCAATTCATTGTTGATGATGAGCTGTATGGCCATGGCACGACGAACAGATTCTTCAGTCGGCGTTGTAATTGCTTCATCATAAGCATTGGTGTGTAATGAATTGCAATTGTCATAAATCGCGTACAGTGCTTGAAGTGTTGTACGAATATCATTAAATGAAATTTCCTGGGCATGCAATGAGCGGCCTGAAGTCTGAATGTGATACTTCAACATCTGGCTCCGTTCATTCGCATGATATTTGTGTTTCATCGCCTTTGCCCAAATTCTTCGCGCTACTCTACCAATGACTGCGTATTCAGGATCCACTCCATTAGAAAAGAAAAAAGAAAGATTCGGTGCAAAATCATCGATGTTCATACCCCGCGACAGATAATATTCCACAAACGTGAATCCATTCGCTAAAGTAAATGCCAACTGTGAAATCGGATTTGCTCCTGCTTCGGCAATGTGATAACCACTTATTGAGACTGAATAAAAATTGCGCACAGCATTCTGAATAAAATACTCCTGAACATCTCCCATGAGTTTTAAAGAAAACTCCGTAGAAAAAATACAGGTATTCTGTGCCTGATCTTCCTTAAGTATATCCGCCTGAACGGTACCTCTTACTGATCTTAGTGCTTTTGCTTTAAGCTGATTGTAAACTTCCGGTTCTAAAATTTCATCACCTGTGATTCCAAGTAATAATAATCCTAGTCCATTATTTCCATGTGGAAGTTCACCATCATATTTTGGTCGTGAAATTCCCCTGTCTTCGTATTTGGCTTTCAGTGCTGCTTCAACTTTTGACTCCAGCTTGTGCTCGTGTATGAATTTTTCGCATTGTTGATCTATAGCGGCATTCATAAAAAAAGCACAGATGGTTGCAGCTGGTCCGTTGATGGTCATACTGACCGAAGTCTTTGGATCACACAAATCAAAACCACTGTACAATTTTTTTGCATCGTCAAGACTAGCAATACTCACTCCGCTGTTTCCTACTTTACCGTATATATCAGGTCTGAAATCCGGATCTTCTCCATATAAAGTAACTGAATCAAACGCAGTACTCAAGCGATTTGCCGGCATGTCGACACTGACGTAATGAAATCTTCTGTTCGTTCTTTCCGGCCCTCCTTCACCTGCAAACATTCTCGTAGGATCTTCTTCAGCACGTTTGAACGGATACACTCCGGCAGTAAAAGGAAATTCACCAGGTACATT
Organism: Saprospiraceae bacterium; assembly: GCA_044227375.1. Classification (GTDB taxonomy): domain Bacteria; phylum Bacteroidota; class Bacteroidia; order Chitinophagales; family Saprospiraceae; genus Vicinibacter. The sequence continues at coordinate 3,593 of JBGAWX010000013.1, read as the reverse complement.
TTCCTGTAAAACCCATGTGAGGATATCACCCCAATCCTTGTATTTCGGCAGCACAACTCTTGGGATGCGCGTATGTGAAAGTGATTTAGTAAACGTCGGTACGCGGATTTCTTTATCTCTTACTTTGTAGATGTATTCATCTGCTGCATATCTTTTTCGTTTATCTTCCCAGCCATCTAAAATTGCTTTTGAAATTCCATCGAGTTTCAATTTAATTTCCTCTGAAGTTTTTTGCAAAGTTTGCGAAAGTGATTTGTCTGTTTGCTTCAGTAATGAAGTTGTAGTTTCTATTGCCTGCAATTCATGAGCCACTATGGCCTGTTGATTCACCCATTGATCGTATTGTCTGTTGTTGTCTGTGATTTCACTTAAGTATCGTGTACGACTTGGAGGGATGATGTAAATTTTTTTAGATTCCCCTACAATCAAATTCAACTTTGGACTAAGACTCACTTTAGTTTTTTGCTGAATGATTTCAATCAGTTTAAGAAAGAGCATGTTTGTGCCCGGATCATTAAATTGAGATGCAATAGTTCCGAAGACCGGCATGTCTTCCGGTTTTTTATCAAATGCTTTATGATTGCGTTGAAATTGTTTTCTCACATCGCGAATTGCATCCTGTGCTCCTCGCTTATCAAACTTATTGATTGCTACGATATCTGCAAAATCGAGCATGTCAATTTTCTCGAGTTGTGTAGCGGCACCATATTCAGGAGTCATGACATACAATGCCACATCTCCGAAATCAACAATTTCTGTATCACTTTGACCGATACCCGAAGTTTCGAGAATAATGAGATCGAATGCCGCAGCTTTCAAAATTTTTACAGCATTCTTAATATGAGGTGAAAGCGCTAGATTGCTTTGACGCGTTGCCAGGGATCGCATATACACCCTTCCCCCATGAAACTCAGGATGAATGGCATTCATGCGAATGCGGTCACCAAGGAGTGCACCTCCTGTTTTACGCTTTGATGGATCTACTGAAAGAATGGCTATAGTTTTATCAGGAAATTCCAAAACAAATCTGCGCACCAACTCATCAACCAGACTGGATTTGCCTGCGCCGCCTGTACCTGTAATTCCAAGCACAGGAATGGTCTTCGTTGAAGTGTTTTTGGCCAGGGAATTGACCAGCTCTTCAGCCTGATCGGGATAGTTTTCAACCGCTGAAATCAAGCGTGCAATGGCCTTAAAGTCTGTATTAGCCACGGCTTTCAATTCACCATTCAAAGAAGTTCCCGTTGCAAAGTCACATTGGGCGATCAAATCATTGATCATTCCCTGAAGACCCATGTGACGCCCATCATCCGGACTGTAGATCCTGTCAATGCCGTACCTGTGAAGTTCTTCAATTTCAGATGGAAGAATCGTGCCGCCACCTCCACCGAATACTTTTATATGCCCGCAACCTCTTTCCTTCAACAGATCATGGATGTACTTGAAAAATTCATTGTGTCCACCCTGGTAAGACGTTATGGCAATCCCCTGCACATCTTCCTGTATTGCTGCATCTACAATTTCCAAAGCCGAACGATTATGTCCAAGATGTATAATTTCAGCTCCACTACTTTGCATGATTCTGCGCATGATATTTATGGCCGCATCATGTCCATCGTATAAAGATGCCGCTGTGAGTATCCGTATTTTATGCCTGGGTTTATAAACTGCGACTTCAGCCAACATAAGGTATTGAATTATCCCCCAAAATTACACAAGGAGCTGTTAGTTAGGGAGAAATGTTGAAGAAAAGGCTTTAGGTTGTAGGCATTTTGGCTGTAGGAGAATTCTGTTATACTCTACTGACTAATTAATGATCAGATCTTTAAACGAGTATCATTTATCATATTAACAACTTTTCATACAGACTACAGCCTAAAAACCTATAGCCTAATTATATTTGTCAAGTGCTTTGGCAGAAAAAGACATCATTAATTTATTTTAAATTTGTTTAATCTCCAAAAAGCTGAGTTATGAAAAAGATTGGAGTCATAATATTACTATCATTCTTCTTGTGTATTGGCTTGCAGGCTAAGCAATGGATTGTGTTTTTTGCGAAAGAAGGTTTTTTTGATGGAGTCATTCGCCAATCTTTCGGACATGCCTATGTCGGCCTGATATGGGAAGACCCGGTACTCAAGAAAAACATTCTGGTGGACTGTTTTGGATTTTATCCAAAAGGAGGCATAGAGACCAAAGGTTTGTTTGGATATATGGATGGGGAAATGAGAGACGATTTGGGATCTAACCGGGAGCACGATTTCGCAGTTGAAATTTCAGAACAGGAACTTTTGTCTTGCCTGATTTATAAAAAAGTCTGGGCTAAAAAACAATATTGCCTGCTGGGAACAAATTGCATTGAATTTATGAGAGGATATTGCAAAATTATTTCCAAACTTAAAATACCAGAAGGTTTTTTCTTACTTCCCTCAACCTTTATAAATGCTTTACGCGACAAGAATGAAAAACTAGAACGCAGAGAAGTCCTGACGAATGTGGTTGAAATGGACAAAGGGTATATGAGCAAATTCGGATTCATAAAAAGACAACAGCATAAGATCCAGGAAAAATTTAAAAAGATAAAATTCCATAAATTCAAATTGTTCTCAAGAGATTCTGTTCGTGAACGAAAATAATTTTTGTTAATATTGTAATCCCCTGTGAGGCGTAGGCTGAGCCTACGTCTGTGTTTCAGGCAAAATCTATTTTGCATATTATTTCTGATAAATGCGAGCATATTAGCATCTAAAAATTATGTACATCCCAATTCTATAACAATTCTTCCAAAAATGAAATTATTATTTTCATAGCAAGTTTTGGCTCCCGTTTCAAAGGACTGTATTTGAAAATCATCCTGCAGAATCGAGGCGATGTAGGATAAGCATATATCAAGACAAGCCGAATTTAGAAAAGAACCGATATGATTATAATCTATTCTCAAACTAATTGTTTCTTGAAACATTCCTGCTTCAAACTATTGCAAAGCGCAAGTTTAAATCTTGTGTTGTGTCTATGAATTATTTATCATGGAAAGCAGAAATTTTCAACTTTTGATATGCCTCTTTGGATGTAAATTACTAAATTCAATTTTACAAATAATAATACTTTTTATTGAACAAATTTCACTCAGCTGTACGAGCATGAAGCAGGGATGCTTCATGCAACCTACTGCAAAATCTTTCGGCTAAGAATTTACATTTCGCTTATTTTTGAACCTAATTTAAATATTACAAAAGCAAATGACCATTTTCGAAGCTATCGTAGTTGCCATTGTAGAAGGAATCACTGAATTTCTACCCGTTTCTTCAACTGGCCATATGATTCTTACCTCTGCAAGTCTTGGAATCGAAAATGATGAGTTTTTAAAGAGTTTTGAAATCTCAATCCAACTCGGTGCAATCCTGGCTATTGCATTAATGTACATCCAGCGTTTTTTTAAAGGCATTGACATCTATATGAAATTGATCATTGCATTTCTTCCCACTGCAATTATTGGATTCCTGTGCTACGGTTTTATAAAACAATATTTGTTTAGTCCGCTGGTAGTTTCAATCAGCCTGGTCGCCGGCGGTGTCATTTTAATCCTCGTGGAC
>JBGAWX010000139.1:0-9042 GCA_044227375.1 Saprospiraceae bacterium | reverse complement strand
TGTATGAAGATACCAGTACCAATCCTTATTTAAGTGATTTCTATTACGACATGCCGAGATGGTCATTCAACCTTCAGGTGTATTTTCTAAATAGCCGATTTCAACAAATCGTAAAAATTCAGAAAGGCAACAAAACCGTAATTCAGGACAGGACGATTTATGAAGATGCTCAGATATTTGCTCCGAATCTTCACGAGATGGGACTTATGCCTAAAAGAGATTTCGATAATTATTTCTCATTGTTTGAAATCATGATGAGTACGATCAGGCCACCGGATTTGCTGATTTATCTTAAAGCTTCCATTCCCACATTAGTAAATCATATTCAACTGAGGGGACGGGACTATGAAGGAAACATGAGCCTTGATTATTTAAAAAAACTCAACCAACGCTATGAACAATGGATAAAAGAATTCAATCACAGCCCGGTAATCATCATCAATGCCGATGAACTTGATTTTATAGGCAACAAAGAGCATTTGGGGAAAGTCATTTCAGATGTTCAGGCTCAGATCAGTGGACTGTTTTGAAGAAGGCAGTAGGTATTCAGACATTTATAAAATATTCATTGATCATTATTCGTAATTCTTCTCTTTACTGGTAATCTTACTTCAAAAAAAATAAATATTGAATACTCCTCCTGAATCGGAATTGAATTCTCAAATGATGATTTCAGAAGCCTTTAGTCTTTTACCTTTAGCCTCATTCATATCACGTCTTTTTTTCTAAAAAACCATAGTAGCAATAAGCTGAATCCAAGTGAAAGCATGATCACGAAATAAAATGCAAACGAAGAATCTCCAAAGCGGAATGGCATTGGGACGTTCATTCCAAAGAAACTGGATATAAGTGTAGGCACCATCAATACCACAGTAATTACGGTCAGTCGATTGATGAATTTGTTGAGATTGTTGGAAATGATCGATACAAAAGCTTCCATAGTACCATTTAGAATATTGGTATAAAGCTGTGCTACTTCCCTGGCCTGGTTATTATCGACAATAATGTCTTCAAACAATTCAGAGTGATCTTCATTATCCCGGATTCCAAGAAAATCAGTACGCTTCATCTTCAATTTTAAAAGTTCATTCGCACTAAGAGAATTTACAAAATAGACCAGGCTTTTTTCAATGCGCAACAAACTTCGGAGCTCTTCACTTCTGCTCGAATGATACAATTCCTGTTCGATGAGGTTTCTTCTCATGTTGAGTTTCTTGAGATATTCCAGGAACAATCGGACAGTCTGTTCAAATAGCTGCAGGATGAACAAAGTTTCGTTGGAGGGATTGAAATTTTTTACTTTGTTATCCAGAAATTTTTCAATGACCGGAGATTCTACACTGCAAATCGTAATGATCTTTCCCTGACACAGGATGATGCCCATAGGAACCGTAATAAATATCGGGTCATTTTCTTTTTCTGTTTCATTGATGACAGGCATATTGAAGATGATGCTGCGGGCTTCTTCATATTTTTCATATCGTGCCCGTTCTTCAATATCCAAAGGGTCCGTAAGGAAATCCGATTCAATGCCAAGTGTTAGGGCAAACTCATCCAGTTCGCCAGCCTGGAATGGTGGGGAAAGATTAATCCAGGAACAAGACTGCAGCGAATCTGTTTCCAGGAGTGCGTTTTTTCCGAGGGCATAGTAACGGATCATCTGAATTCTGTTCGCTGATAATTTTTAACATTCTTAATGAAAATTATTCTGTTGCAAAATTAGCAAAAACCGGACCAATGAAAAATATCTTTTAAATTTATTGCAATTGGGAATCTATAGTCTATTAAGCCTTAATACATATATGTTTTTATATAGTTCACTATTCAATATGAGCATGCAGGAATCCTGAAGGAATTGTCAGGACGATAGAGTACTTAGATCGCTTCAGGAAAGACCTGATGATTATCTGAATTTAAGGGCTTTGACGGGATGAATGGACTGAACGATGATCGTTGGAAGCAATAAAAACAAAAGGATAAGTGTAAAATAGAGGATATTTAATAAAATCACGGGAACAACAGAAAGATCAACCGGCGCATAGGAAAGATAATAGTCGCTTTCGCTTAATTTAATGAGTTTAAATTTTTCCTGCAATACGCATATGCCTATGCCAAACACATTGCCAATAATCATGCTGTACAATAAAATTTTAGCAGCATAACGCAGGAAAATTTTCTTTTGGATCCATCGTTTCATCCCAAGTACTGTCAATACTCCAATCATGTGGGTTCTTTCAAAGATCAGAATCATTGTGGTGGTAGACATATTGATTATGCAAACTGCGAGGATTAATAAGAGGATAAAATTCTTGTTTACATTTTGTAAAGTCAACCATTCAAAAATGTTTGGAAATTTTAATCTTATGGTTTCTGAATACCACTTAACGGGCAACAATTCTTCATATAAGAAATTATTGATCTCATCTGCTTTCAGTATGTCATTGCAAAAGAGTTCAATTCCGGTGACTTCATCGGATTCTTTGTGAAGCAATCGCTGCAAAAATGATTTGCTAACCAGTGCCCACTTTCTATCATATTCAGCAAGGCCGGTGTTGTATATTCCGACAACTTTCATTTTTCTTTTTATAGGCTCTTCATCAACCATAAAATTTAAAACTACATTTTGTCCGGTGTCAATCAATAATCGTGAAGCCGTTTGTTCAGAAATCATGATTTCTCGGTTCATGCTGTCTTCCGGATTGAGTAAGCGACCTTTTAATAAAAAATTGGAGAAAAACTTCCAGTCAAAATCATTGCCCACTCCTTTTAGAAATAATCCTTCGAACTGCTCCTTTGTCGCAGCTATGGTCGGAAACACGATAAATGTCTGAAGTTGTCTGATCGCTGGCGCATTTTCACCGGGGATTTGCATCTGTCTGATACTGTCCAGCAAACTTTCTGAAACTTGAATCATTATGGGCTCAATACTTCGGTTCACCTCGATGTCGGTGATGTGAATATGTCCCCAGAATCCAAAAACTTTTTTTGCTATTTCTTTTTGAAAGCCATTAAATATACTTTGGGAAATAATCATTACTGCCAAACTTAATGAAGTGGCAATTATCGAAAGCCTGATGATACTCTTGGTATATGATTTCTTAAAACTTGTAAAAGACCTTGATGCTATAAATTTTGAGACTTCCATTCTATTAAAAAGTAGGTATTCGAAGTTCTGATTTCATTTATTCATGTAATTTTGCAAACTTACAATCTTTAATTTGCTATGCAAAACTTGAATTTTCTGGAAGAATTACGTTGGAGAAACATGTTGCAGGATTTTACTCCGGGACTGGAAGAATTTCTAAGCAGCGGTACACGATCTGCATATATTGGGTTTGATCCTACTGCAAAGTCTTTAGGACTTGGCAATTATGTACAAATTATGTTGCTGACTTTGTTTCAACGCGCTGGTCACAGGCCTGTAATCGTCATGGGAGGGGCCACAGGTCGAATCGGAGATCCTTCCGGCAAGGATAAAGAACGCGAATTAAAAACATATGAAGAACTGGATGAAAATATTCTCTATCAGAAAAAACAATTAGAGAAACTCATCAATTTTGAAGAGGGGGAGAATAAAGCCATTTTAGTGAATAACTATGATTTTTACAAAAACATGAATGCCCTTGAGTTTTTAAGAGATGTTGGAAAGCACATGACCGTCAATTACATGCTATCCAAAGAATCTGTAAAAAAGCGCCTGGAAACAGGAATATCATACACAGAATTTTCTTATCAGTTGTTGCAATCTTATGATTTCTATTGTTTGTATAATCAACACGATTGTAAAATTCAGATGGGAGGATCTGATCAATGGGGCAACATTACTGCCGGAACAGAATACATCGGTAAATGCATTCCGGAGTCCAGGGCATTTGCATTGACGACTCCCCTATTGACAAAATCAGATGGTAAAAAATTCGGGAAAACTGAAGAAGGCAATGTGTGGTTGGATTCCGCATTGACTTCGCCCTATCGTTTTTATCAATTCTGGATAAACAGCGATGATGCGGATTTGCCAAAATTGTTCCGTTATTTTAGTTTAAAATCACGTGCAGAAGTCGAACAACTTGAAAGTACATACAAGGAAGATCCAAAACAATTGAAGAAAATCCTTGCAGAAGAAATTACCATCAGAATTCATGGGCAGTCTGCATATGATAAAGCCATGCAGGTTTCCGAATTGATGTTTAATAAAGATTGTAACGAAGAATTTTTAAAGAATCTCGATCATGAATCTTTTGTTCAGCTTAAAGAAGAATTGCCCTTTTATTCTGTGAATGCAAATCAGATTGCTGATGAAATTTTATTAATTAATTTTCTTACAGAACAAGCAGCAGTTTTTGCATCAAAGTCTGAAGCCCGTAGAGCGCTTCTTGGAAATGCAATAACGATAAATAAGAAGAAAATAAGTAATGTAGATGAAAGTCTATCTAAAAGGAATTTCCTCCTGGATAAATACCTGATTGTGGAGAATGGTAAAAAGAATAAATACATCATCGAGTTGAATTCATAAATGTCCATTTCGATAGGCAGAGACCGGCAGCGTGAAATCTATTTGAATGGGTTTTCAGGGAACAAGTCAAAAATTCCTTTTGACTCAAGCGAACTGGAACGACTCGCAAAAGCGAAGCTGAGTAAAAATGCTTTCGGATATATTGCCACAGGTGCAGGTACCAATCACGGAATTCAAAATAATTTAAATGCATTTGATAAGTATTGCATTATACCCAGAATGTTACGTGGAAATGATGCAGCTCCTATAATCCATTCTGAAATACTAAATACCCGCTTGCCATTTCCCTTTTTATTTGCACCAATAGGTGTGTTGAGTCTTGCACATCCTCATGGTGATTGCGAATTGTTTTAGTAAATCAAAAGATTTGGTGGAGAGTCTGGTTAACAGGGCTGCTGCTTCAGGAAATAAAGCAATAGTACTTACTCTGGATACTACGATACTTGGTTGGCGCAATATGGACCTGCAAAATGGCTACCTGCCATTTTTACGAGGATTGGGTATTGCTCAGTATACATCAGATCCAGTGTTTAAAGGATTAATGAAAAATGCTCCGGCAGCGAGCCCTGATAAAAAACTTCCCGGACTTTTTGATTTGATTACTTTAATGAAATCATACCCGGATTCATTTATCAACAATTTAAAAACTCAGAATCCTGTAAAAGCAGTTCGTACTTTTCTCGATGTCTTTTCCAGACCGGAACTCAGTTGGGATGATGTACAATGGTTGAAATCGATCACCAGGTTACCCGTGCTCTTAAAAGGGATATTGCATCCCGATGATGCAAGACGGGCATTGGATTATGGGATAGATGGAATCATCATATCAAATCACGGTGGCCGCCAGATAGATCGAGTTACTTCTACCCTGGATGCTCTTATTGAAATTAAAAAAGGGGTTCCCGAAAATTACCCCTTACTTATGGATGGTGGAATACGCAAAGGTGCTGATGTATTTATCGCATTAGCATTAGGAGCCAAAGCAATTTGCCTTGGAAGATCCTATGCATATGCACTTGCAATTGGTGGGCATGCTGCTGTAACAGAATATGTACAAAATATGGCGTCTGAATTGCAGATTATGATGAGTTTGACTGGATGTAAATCTCTGGAAGAAATTCCGGGTCATGTTGTTAGAAAAAGTCCATAGGAAAAAAGCCTTTGAATAGACTTCATTCACTTAACAATAACTTTTCCTTTAGGTATAAATTTCAAGGCAGCAGAATTCATGCAGTAGCGCAATCCGGTTGGGTCGGGTCCGTCGTTAAACACATGTCCAAGATGACCTTTACACCGAGCACAAACTACTTCATCCCGCACCATGCCATGCGAATTGTCAGTGCCAACAGAAACAAGGTCTTTTCTTAAAGGATCAAAAAAGCTGGGCCATCCTGTACCGGACTCAAATTTTGTATCAGAGCTGAATAGCGCCAGTTGACAGGCATTGCAGACATAGATGCCATCTTCGTGATTGTCCCAATACTTTCCAGTAAATGCCCGTTCGGTTCCTTGCTTACGCATGATATAAAAGGTCTGTTCATCAAGTTTTAATTTCCATTCATCATCTGTTAAATTGATTGGCTGAATAACAGATGGAAGATCAACCGTTGTGCTTTGATTTTTTTCCATAGATTTCAATTCATTTTTTTGAGGGGACTGGCAGGAGACAGAACTGCACAGGCAATAAATGAAGATAAGAACCATGCTATTTTTCATTGGTCAACTTTTTATCTTGTTTAATGGCGATTTCTACAATTTTTCGTACCAGGTTTATGATGGTGAGCATTACGATAAATATGATACTGAACACTGTCAGAATCCAGGAATATGATTCTGCTTCAAAAAGAGATACGTGACTTAGCCATTGGCTCACCCCGGACAGGATTGCAATTAAGATGATGTAAGTAAAAATCGAATCCCGGTAATAGATCATTTTTTCTTTAGCAGAAAAACAAAACACACAGCAAATCATAACATAAAATAAAATCATGGAAGTGGAATATTTCCAGTAATCCATTGAATCGAAACGAATCCAGTTAATATTTTTGAACAATAAAATAAAACAAAGAAGAATGATGTAGATGCCAAATACCAAAAGACCCTGGTACATTGGCTTGAATGATTTGTCGAAAATGGACTTTTTGATCGCTTCCATTTTTATTCAGCTAAAGTTGCGGTTAAATCAAATGCTTCTGCCCCATTTATTTTCACATGAACAAAATCGCCGATGCGAAGATATTGTTTTTCTCCCGGAGTAATGATGACTTCATTGTCCACTTCCGGGCTGTCAAATTCAGTTCTGGCTATATAACTTCCATTCTCCTTTCTATCTATTAATACCTTAAAGGTTTTGTTTACTTTCTTTTGATTGATTTCATAGCTAATGCCTTCCTGCAAAGACATTAAGTCATTTGCTCTTTGCTCTTTAACATCTTCCGGAATGAGGTCCTCCATATTGTACGCTGAGGTATCTTCTTCATGTGAATACTGAAACACACCAAGCCGTTCAAATTTCATTTCCCGGATAAAATTTTGAAGTAGGTTAAAGTCATTATCGCGTTCATTGGGGAAGCCAACCAGCATTGTAGTTCGAATGTGAATGCCGGGTACTTTTTCACGGATTGTGCGGATTAAATTATAAGTCTCTTCAGTGGTGATTTGTCGTTTCATTCCACTTAAAACCGGATTGGAAATGTGTTGTAAGGGAATGTCGAGGTAATTGCATATTTTTTCTTCTTCGCGAATGACCTCTAAGATCTCTGTAGGAAATTTTGATGGATAGGCGTAGTGAAGCCTTATCCAATCAATTCCATCTACTTTTGACAACAGTCGCAATAGTTCAGGTAATTTTCTTTCTTTATACAAATCGAGTCCGTAGTAAGTCAATTCCTGTGCGATTAAAATAATTTCCTTCACACCCTGGCTGGCCAGATGCCTTGTTTGTTTAAGCAATTGTTCAATGGGAACTGAAACATGTTTTCCTCTCATCAATGGAATGGCGCAAAAACTGCAGGTCCGGTTACATCCTTCAGATATTTTCAGATAGGCATAATGAGATGGTGTGCTGATCATTCGTTCGCCTATAAGATCCTGCTTGTAATTTGCGTTGAGCTTGGCTAGTAAGGAAGGCATTTCCATAGTTCCATAGAATGCGTCAACTTCAGGAATTTCTTCTTCCAGGTTGGATTTGTAACGATGGGACAAGCAACCGGTTACAAAAAGCTTATCGACTTTTCCGGTGGATTTCAATTTGGCATATTCCAGAATGGTATTGATGGATTCTTCTTTAGCACGGTCTATAAAGCCACAGGTATTTATGATGACGGTTTTTGAAACATTGCCAATGGGATTATGCTCAACTTCAAATTGATTGTGATGAAGTTGGGTAATCAAATTCTCTGAATCTACCCAGTTTTTCGAGCATCCCAAAGTGACAATCTGCACTTTATTTTGAACTTCTTTTTTGGTTTTCAAGAAATGTGTTTATTTTTCGCAAAGATAACAATATGTCAAAAGTATTGTTGGAATGATATGTTTCGCCTTTCTTTGTCTGCTTTGTTGATATTCTCTTTTGCATTCATTGGCTTTGCTCAATTTGGATTTCAATCTATTGTGGGATATAATATTTTTGAAGAAAGTAAAATTCAAAAATCCCTTGCACCTTCAAATTCAATGCACTATTCATTGGGTCCTTCATATTGGTTTAGACTGAGAAGCAAAAGGATTGAATTTAATCCTGCTGTTGTATTTGATTACAATAAATCTGAATATTCCAAAAACGACATTAACACAGGAACTTTATCTGAATACAATATCACGTTTAGTCTTCCGATATTGATTTATCCACTTGATTTTGGAAATGATTGCAATTGTCCCACCTTTAATAAAAGTGGACAATTTTTTGAAAAGGGATTTTATTTTCTTATTTATCCTGCAATTCCTTATTCTTCCAAAAAAATAGAAGATATCGATCTTCCCTATTCGAAATCGTATTCAAGTTTTCAGTTGGGCTTGGGTGCAGGTATTGATATTGGAATAAATAAAAAATGGACATTGAGTCCGAGCCTCATGATTTCAAAATTATTTCAGGATAGAAATTTACTGGATACCGATCAACAAATTATACAGGATTCGGAAAACAACCGGTATCGTATCGATCTGATGGTTCGATTGCTTTGGTTCGCAAAGAAGAAAAGATAAAAAATGAAAAACTAAATCCCTAATTCCTAATGGCCTAAACCCCTAATAACCTACTCGCCTAATAACATTAATCCTTACAACCACTCTTTCGCAAAATGCCAGGCAACAATTCCTGCAGCTACACTGACATTCAAACTGTGTTTGGTTCCGAATTGTGGAATTTCAACGCTATGATCCAATATGTCTAAAACTTCCTGGCTGATGCCGTTAATTTCATGACCCAGAATTAAAATGTAAGATGCCATTGGATCTACTTTAAAAGTGTTGAGAGAAACGCTTTGATCCGTTTGTTCGACTCCAATGAGTTGATATCCCTTGTTTCGAAAATC
>JBGAWX010000138.1:0-9044 GCA_044227375.1 Saprospiraceae bacterium | reverse complement strand
GATAGTCGCCTGTTTGACAGCGGGCTGATGAAAAAGATCTGGTGATAAAAATTCAGTTTTCATGGCATTTCCAGTTTATGAAAGACCTACAAATTTAATGCAAAGGGTTAATTTACAGGTATTTCTTGGGATTATTGTTGTTGACGGGTTTATAGGGGACAAATATCTGGCACCGCTGGTGCTACAAATATTTCGCACCGCTGGTGCTACAAATGTTTGGCACCGCTGGTGCTATAATTGTTTCGAACCGCTGGTGCTGTAATTGTTTTGTTCTCCTGGCACGGTTAATGTTTTGCACTCTGGGTGCTTTGTTATTCAGATAATGTAATTGGGTGCGAGCTGAATGGGACAAGATTTCAAGACAGCATTCATTTGAAAAATTCAGATCTCATAAAGGCCAAATCGTGGTATGTATAAAAAACACTAATGTACCTGTGATGGGAAATCTATGCGGCGCCTGTCATTTTATATCTTAATGATCATGTAGTTTGATTCCGCTATGATAGAATCTATCAAATCAGATTGCACGTTTATAGAATAATTCTATATTTACCCATCAAACCAATTTGAATATGAACCGCAGAGACTTTTTAAAACATTCCGGATTAATCGGCGGCATGGCCCTTGCATCGCCGGACATAATAACCCAATCCATAACTAAAGGAAAGAAGCCAAAATCGGTGATTATTATTGGTGCAGGCTTTTCCGGTTTGTCTGCCGCTTATGCATTAAAAAAGAAAGGAGTTCGCGTCACTATTTTGGAAGCGAGAAACAGAATTGGTGGCCGTGTATTTTCATTCAAGCCAAAAGACACCTTCGATAATGTCATCGAATTGGGAGCAGAATGGGTTGGCGAATCGCATGAACGCGTGATTGCATTGTGTGAAGAATTCGGACTGGAATTATTCAACAATCAATTTGAATCTCATTTGACAATTCAGGGTGAGTATCAAAAAGCGAATGAATGGAAATTTAGTCCTGAATTTGAAAAATTCTGGAATGAAAAAGAAGCAATCTGGAAAACCTATACCCCGGACAAAAAGAAAAAACTGGACAAACAAGATTGGTGGCGTTTTTTATCCAACAAAGGATTCAATGACCGGGATTTGTGGTTGCGTGAATTGCTCGACAGTACAGATTTTGGAGAAAGCATTCGTCATGTTTCCGCCTTTGCTGCCTTTGCTGAATATGCTGAAAGCAGTGAACACAATGAAATGGATTTGAAAATAAAGAATGGCAACAGCATGCTTGCAGAGAAATTAGCCGATGCAATTGGTCGTGATGCTATATTAATCAATCACAAAGTGATGCAAATCACACAGGATGTGAAAGCAGGGGTAACTGTGCATTGTGATAACGGAAAAAAATTTACTGCTGATAAATTAATTTGCACAACGCCAACTTATTCTTTGCAAAAAATAAAATGGACTCCGCAACTTCCGGGAATGCAAGTTGATGCCATGAATGCTTTACAATATGCACGCATCGGAAAATTTCCAATGGTCTTCTCCGAACGATTTTGGAAAGACGAAAACTTTGACATGATCACCGATACTCCGGCACATTATTTTTATCATGCAACAAAAGACCAAAAGGGCAAACCCGGAGTGTTAATTGCTTATGCAATTGGTGAAAAAGCAGATGTCCTTGCATCGGTTAGTCAGTCGCAACGCGAAGCCATCATTCTGGAAGCACTGAAACCTGCATTTGGTGATGTAAGTAAATATCTCAATGAAAGCCTGATGTATTACTGGGGCATCGACAACTATTCCAAAGGGGCGTATGCCATGTATGGCAAAGGACAATGGTACGGCACCATGCCCGTTTTGAAACAACAGTTTATGCATACTCATTTTGCAGGTGAGCACCTTGCGGATTGGCAGGGATTTATGGAAGGGGCAATTAATAGTGGGGAGGAAGCCGCAGATGGAGTGATGAGTTAGGAGTGAGAAGTGAAGAGTGAAGAGTGAGAAACTATGAGTTGAATTTTACTAGTGTTTTAAAAATTATTAGGACAGAGAAATGACAAGAGTCAGATTTATTTTTGAGGTTATTGCAATCGTTGCCATTGAAAATTCAATGAATTACTGATCCAAACATTTATGAGTGAGCAACCTTCATTTCAATCTGCTGAAACAACTTTAAAAGAATTTTCTGATGTGCATATACATCTTTTGGTTTCTCCAAAACCATTTGTTCCAGCAACCTGAAGATGTTTTCTGAATTCCATTCAAAAGCTTCTGCCATTAATGCCACATCGGTCATGACTTTCATCTGATGCTTATCCAATTCCCTCTTAAAAATAGTCTTGAGTCTAAAATTTTCTACGCATTGTTTCTCCGCTTCAGCCCTGTTGTCTTTGAACTTTTTATGAATCATTTCTGTAATCTGCATTCTGATTTGCCACATCGCTATGGGAATGGAATGACCAAGTTGTAAGGCGATGTTGCTTTCTGTGAAGTGCTCAAGGGTGTCCTTGTTGGTTTTATATTCTTTAACTGTTTTAATTTTTTTCTGTTCATTGGCTGCAAGCTTTTCCAACTTGGCATCCAATGGTCTGAATCCATATTTATAGTAGAACCAAAATGCACCGGATTCAATGCCTTCGGGATTTCCCAGTCCATATTGATAAGGCTCCACTTCAAAATACTCAATCGAAAATACCTGACGGTAGGTTCTCAACAACTGACATAAAATATATCCGGACTCGCCTCCACGGAACCAATCAAATACATTGATACCAAATAATGCTCTTGGTCCAAGAATCCAGGCCCCTCCGTAAGCAGCAGGATAACCGTTTCTGAATAAAGTGTATCCAACATAAGATTCCACAGGTAACTGCCTTTCAGGAATCATTGTAAAAAAAGCAATAGAAATTCCACGCTCAAGTTCGAAGTAACTCAAACTTTTTTCATCCATATAACTCACAGGCTCTGTTTCCCTTTGAAGCAAGATGAGTTTTAATTTGCAAACACGGATCAATTCATTGCGCTGATCAATATTTAGATCAATCTTATTATTTACCGGTGTATTTAATAAGGAAACGTGATCAAATTTTTTAAGTAATTGATCGTGATAGAAAACCTGTTGAAATGATAATTTATTAAATGATTTGCACCATTGAACTTCTTTCAAGGGGATGATGAAACTCAACTTCAGAGCATCAAATAAATAATCTTTGACCGATGGAAAATCTTTCAAGCGTTCAAATTCAGCTAACAAAAAGGGTAGGATGTTTTTCTTTCCAACCCGAAGCGCGTTGAGTAATGAAACATTTTGATCTTCTACAGCAGTAATTTCTTTTTCAACTTCAGGAAGTGTAATTTTCAAAATATTCTTATATTCTTTACCTTGTTCTTCAAAACCATTCAGCTCGACTTTAAAATTTTGCTTTATCATCCAACTCACCAGGTCCATGGAAAAGTTAGAAACAATTTCAGTATATGGCAAACCACTATTTATCCATCGCTCTTTATTTTTTAAACTCAGTTTTTTAAAATGAGTCGCAATCCGATGCAACTCCCCTTCAGCTAATTTCAATACCTCAGCATCCGCGGGATGTGCACAAATAAAAATCAGGATGTTGTTGTATTTACCGAGTGATTGATTTTGGGGAAGAGTTAAGGATTTAAGTTGTCGCAAATCATTTTTCAAAGCTGAAATACTTTGATCATCATATCTGCTGACAACTTCCGTAAGTTTAAACAATAGCCTGCTATAAGAAATTTTCATTTCAATGATAAAAGTAATAAAAGCTTAGAGGAAAGTATACTCAAAAAATTCAGGGAACTGCGATTCATTTTCTTTAAATAAAAAACCCGGAGAGATGATCCCCGGGTTTAGATTTTTAGCCAAATCTTAAAGTTCACGAACTAAAAGATTCTTACAAAGATTTGCAGCAATTACTTTCTAACTGCATCAGAAAGACCCTTGCCGGCTTTAAATTTTGCCACGCGTCTCTTGGCAATTTTAATGGGTTTGCCAGTTGCAGGGTTTCTTCCTGTTCTTGCTTTACGCTCAGAAGTTGAGAATGTACCAAATCCAACAAGGATGACACTTTCTCCTTTTTTAAGACTTTTTTCAATTGCAGTAAGAACGGTATCCAGAGCTGTTCCAGCCTGTACTTTTGTAATTTCTGCTTCTTTTGCGATCGCATTGATCAAATCAGCTTTATTCATGTTTTAAATTTTAATGGTTAAATTTACCCCACAAATATATATTAGATTTTTTGTTTATACAATACACATATAAAAATAAATTATATCTGGAAAGCCTTAGGAATCGGCCTTGCAAGATGGATTCTTTGCTAAAAGCCTGTAAAATAGGCCTATCTGTAAATTCAAACCAATCAAATGCCTGAAAAATGGAGCCATTTAAAACATATCAAAGAACACTTTTTCTGCTATTTTTTTTTGGTTTTATTGCATTTGGTACGGCCTGCAGTAGAAAAACAGGTTGCCCGGGTGAAGATGCTCAGGTAAAAGTTGATAAAAAAGGGAATCCCAAATCAAAACCGAAATCAGGTCTCTTCGATAAAAAGATGACCAAAAAGATGAAACACGAATAAATCAAGTCTGAAGATCCCGGATTCCTTTCTGATCAGACCAGATCCCTCCAATCGTATTGAAGGTTGCCACAAGCCAAAAAACCAGAAGACCCGGAAAAACAACTACCCACCAAGCAGATGGATTGCCTCGTGCAGCAAACATCATGGTACCTAAACTGATGTCATCCAGTGCCATTCCGAAACCTAAAAATGAAAGACCCGCTTCAAGTAAAATGATGTTCGCTACACCAAATGCAAGCACCGGAAGAATCTGTGAAAAGAGTTTCGGAAGAATATGTTTCATATAAATCATGGTCCGCGTTTGTCCTAAAGCAATTGTCGAATCGATATACAATTCATTTGAAGCGGAAATCGTATAGGCTCTTGCGTACTTTGCAACAACTGGAATATATACAATGGAAATAAGAATCGCCATTCCAAAAACACCGGGTTGTTTTAAAATCTGAAGCAATATCAATAAAATGAGAATCACCGGAATGGATTTCATGATTTCAATATATCTAAGACCAATAAAGTCCAACCTGAATACTCTCTGTGGAATTCGATCATGAAAATAAATTCCAAGCACCAGCAGGAGGCATTGCATCAACAACAAATACATCAGCAATTTATAATCTATACTTTTCCATTCCAAATAAAGTGCAATCGTGTAAGAGCATAACAATAAGCACGCTATATAGAATGCAATAGACAATACCGAAATTTTTTCAAACCGCTGTGATTGAAAACTGAATACAGATCCGATGAAAACACCAAGCGTTCCTGAAATCAAGATAGTCAGTATGGCCAGCAGCAGACTTTTATGCAAACCATAGAGGCATCCTGCGAAAGTATCTTTACCCAGATCATAGGTACCTAATATATGCAGCTTCTCATTTTTACTTTTTGAAAATGGAGCAAGCCAGGCAGATTCGGTATCCATTGCCTTTGCATCAAGACTGATCAATGGCCACATTACATAATCGTATCTCAACTTTTTGTAATCATATTGTGCCACTGTACTCAAATCGTAAAGCAATTCGCTTCCATTTTCAGGTTTAGACATTAACATCAAGGCATACCACGACCCTTTGTACTTGCATAGTAAGGGTTTGTGCCCTATTAAAGCATTTGTAAAAAACAAAGAACTCAGCATCACATGTATTGAAATCATCAATACTCTGTGTTTTTTCCAGGTAGAAATATATAATGCTTTTATGTTCATTGGTCTAGCTTAATTCTTGGATCTGCAAAACGAAGTAACAGATCTGAAATAATAAAACCGAGAATGGTCATTGCGGCTCCCAGCATGAACAAAAATTGAACGACGGGCCAATCGCGCATTGAAATGGACAAATACATAAGTCTGCCAAGTCCCGGAACGCTAAATATTTGTTCAATTATCAACGACCCGGAAATTAATGCCGGAAGAATTCCAGCGCACCATGCAATCAACGGAATGAGTGCCAAAGGCAATGCTTCATTGTATAAAGCTTGCTGATATGATAGTCCGGTGCTCAATGCACGTTTCCAAAATAGTTTTTGCAAACTTTCCTCCAAGCCATTTTTAATCATTCTGACTAAATAAGCTAATGCCGGAAGAACCAAACATATCAAAGGTAGAACGAGGTATTGTGGATAATAAATCCATATGGCAAATGGATTGTACGAGGAAACGGATTGAAATCCTGTTGGAAACCAATGCAACACATCCGGATTTGCAAAAAGCAATAGCAACATGGTTGCCAACCAAAATCCCGGAATGGAGTGAATCCAGACCAATGCATTGTCGATCGTTTTCATAAACAAAGAATTTGGAAACCGAACTCTTCGCAATGCAAACCAAATACTCAATACTATTGTAAGAAGAATTGCAGGGATTTCAAGTATTAAGGACCATGGCAGTGCCGTTAAAAATTTTCTCCTAACTTCTACTCCATCAACCAGTGATTTTCCAAAGTTGAATGAAGCATATGAAACCAACTCCCGATGGAATTCATTTCGATTTCCATTCCATTTGAAGTCCGGTAGAATAGAACTCCACCTATAATTTTCAGATTTATCCGGAATGATGCTAAAATAAAACAATGGGTTCTTCTCACTTTTAATCGTCTCACTTTCAAAGAATGAATTTCCTTCCATTTTCATGAGCTCTTCATAACTCCCGGGAATCAAACGAATCAACCAGTTGCTTATAAACAGGATCAGCATCAAGACCAAGAATCCACCAAGCAATCGTTTAATAATATAAGCCGCCATGCAAGAAGTAAAGATATTTAGTTCTGTTCAAATCCTGCATAATTCCAAATTTGTTTTCACGAAACCCAATTTTGATTTTATCCATCATAATTTTCTCTTAAATTCGAAAATACAATTCATTTGAAATCTTATGAAGTTTGTAACTTCGGACTTTAGTATAGTTATGAACTGCAAAAACTGCAACAAGGAATTAATTGGCCCCTATTGTTATCAATGTGGCCAAAAAGCAAGAACAGATAGAATTAGCTTTAATTATCTGCTTAAAGAGTTTTTGATCTTTTTTACCCATATCGAAAAAGGATTTATTCATACTTCGATTCAGATGCTCACAAATCCTGGATTGCTTGTGATTCGCTTTCTGGAAGGCAAACGCAAATCTGAGCAGCCTCCGGTGTCTTATTTTATTATTTGGACCGCTGTTTTCATCATCTTGTTACTTGCTACAGAATTTCTCTTTGGTAAAAATGTAGTGATCAGTTATAACGATTATTATGGCCCGGGGAAATCCACTGATTATGCCATCCGTCACTTAAGTTATATACTCGTTGCGATTTTTCCTTTTATCAGTGCATACTTCTGGATTGTACTTTCCGGCTTCAAATACAACTATTTTGAAAGCCTGACCAGTGTCTTTTATGTGATTGGTACAATTTTACTGTTGCAAAGTGTCTTTGTAATTATTTGTATATTGATTCACCTGATCACTGGACTTACTATTGATTTAATTATTTCTGATTCACTAAAAGTATTTCTGGTCAGTTGGTTCACCATTAATTTTCTCAAACACTTTGAGATAAATCATAAACTGAGTCGGGGTATTTTCTTTATAATTCTAAGTTTCGGTACATTTACCTTTTGGAGACTTATTGTTTACCCGCTGATCGCCGAACAAATTATTAAGTGATGACCGCTTGCTTGATGAGTTATGAGTTATGCCCGCCTGCCGGACGGGCAGGAGTTATGAGTTATGAGTTATGAGTTATGAGTTATGAATTTACGATACATGATTCTCTAACACAAATAAATTTTAAATATTTAATTAAATCCTGTGAACTGCAAACATAGAACTGCACATTTTCGATTGTCAATCTATTTGTTCATTTTAATAATGACGGTCAGTTTTTCATTGCATTCTCAATCTAACGAAGGCACTGAATTCTGGTTCACATTTCTGGAACACCGGGACCAAACAAACAACCGGGTTTGCATGATCACTTCAAAATACAATGCATCGGGCATCATTGAAATGCCTTCAACCGGTTGGAGTCAAAATGTCAATCTCACTGCAAATACCGTTCAGATTATTTCAATTCCGGGACAAGCTGAAATGCTCAGCAATGAAACGGTGGATGAAACAGCAGTCCGGGTCACCATGAATGTTCCTTCATCAGTTTACATTCATCAATATCATGAATACAGATCGGACGCTACTTTGGTATTGCCAGTACCGGCACTGGGTACAGAGTACTATATCATGAGTTATACTCCTTACCAGACTGATGGCATTCATTATCCTTCCGAATTTGCAATCGTAGCTGTAGAAGATGAAACAGAAATCGAACTTACAAATTCAGTTGCAACAGAATCGGGAAGATCAAAAGGAAGTACATGGAACATACAATTGAATAAAGCTCAGACGTACCAGGTTCACGGTGCCACTGATAATGATGATTTAACCGGTACATACCTGAAAGCAAATAAACCCTTAGCTGTTTTCAGCGGTAACCGTTGGACGCAGGTGCCAAGAGGAAAAGGCAACCGGGACAACCTGCTTGAGCAAATGCCACCGGTCGACAGCTGGGGTCGTGAATTTGTAATGGTTTCAACTAAAAACACCGTTCGGGATATTTACAGGTTTCTTTCTGCTACGGATGGAAACCTTATTGAAATATACAATAAGGGCAATGTACTGAATCAAAGTTTTACATTGAATAAAGGCAATTGGCGTGAAATCGAACTAGACTCCAGTACCCGTTATGTAAAATCCTCACAAGCTATTTTGCTTGCACAGTTTTTGGTTGGCGGAGATTACAATGGTCATAAACCCGG
The DNA here is from genome assembly GCA_044227375.1 of Saprospiraceae bacterium. Classification (GTDB taxonomy): domain Bacteria; phylum Bacteroidota; class Bacteroidia; order Chitinophagales; family Saprospiraceae; genus Vicinibacter. Next base: position 190 of record JBGAWX010000138.1, on the reverse strand, counting down.
AAGTGGTCCTGGCCCTCAGGGAATCGGTGATCCTGCTATGGTTGTGCTCAACAGCCTTGAACAATACAGGGATACAGTAACCTTATACAATTCACCATTCGAATACATTATCGAGAATTACATCAACATCGTGATGAAATCGCGGGATACCTCAAGCTTTTTGCTTGACAACCGGTCCTTGTCGAATTAT
>JBGAWX010000137.1:0-9050 GCA_044227375.1 Saprospiraceae bacterium | reverse complement strand
TTTAGACGATAGTCTTAAAATACCATTTCTGAGATATTATCACGGATTTAAATATCAGGAAATTGCTGATGAATTAAAGTTGCCATTGGGAACCGTTAAAAGCAGAATCTTTTTTGCAAGAAAAGCTTTAAAGCAAATGATCGGCAAGCAATACGCCATCTATGAAGAAATAGCAGCAATGGAAAATTAAAATTAGGATTAGAGAAAATTAAATAGCCCGGGAAAATTTTTCCGGGCTATTTTTTTGAATATAAATTTTCGTCTTTGCTATAAAAATATTCTTAGCATGAAGGGCAACTGAAGTTAGTCAATAACGATTATCTTTTTATTTCCTTCTTCATCTTTACCTGAAACTCTAACAAAGTATACGCCAGGATTCCAAGAGGATGCATTGATGAATATTGATTTCAACGACGTGTTATCTGAGAATACCAATTTACCGGAATAATCAGCAATTAATATTTTTAGTTCCTGAGAAGTTTGAAACGAAGACATATCAAGATAAATGAAGTCATTTGCGGGATTTGGAAAAACCAATATTTCCTTTTTTAGTATCGGGTCCTGATTGGATACAGAAAATTTCAAGTCAGCTGAATTTGATTGTAAAATGGTCTTATCACTTTCTTGCAACCAGGCGATCACTTCAAGATTCGAAAAATCTTCAATACTGTGTTCTGTAGAAAGATTGATAATGTTGTTAGCTCTCCCATCAACAGGCAATCTGTAATTTCCAGGAACGGTCCAGCTGAAATTGAATATTTTATTTGAATCCGCAGGCAATGATCCTACTAATGTTCCAAGCGTATCTGGAATAAACTTCTTCATTACATGAGGAAAAACTGTTTCACCATTTGTCTTCACGTTTTTGTAGCTGGCTTTTTCACAAACAGCAACGTACAATCTTGTATTTGAAGCAACAGGTTCTTCATTTTTAATTTCAATCTGAATGTCTATTTGTTGTCCTTTCACAGTTCCTGAAGGGATGATCTGATAGAAAGATGGGATTTCCTGGTAAGTAGAAAATGTCTGTGAATTATAACCAGCGGGACTGATATTGGTGGAGCCATCTAGTACTGTAGTTGGTATGGTGTTGCCGATACTGTAATAACGGCTTCGGTTGCCGGCTTCTATAGTATAATATGGATCTCCTCCGCCTTGAAAACTGGTCATCTGGTAGTTGAGTTCAGTAAATAAACCAGGTTGTTTGTTTAACACACTGTGCAGTGTATCGTTTCCAATTTTTGATTGTTGAGAAGTGGATGAAGTAAACGTTTCATGCATTAATTTCCGGGTAATGAAAGTATCATTTATTATGAGGGTGGAAGTCAAGGTATCATCAGCTGGATTATTTACCGGTGCATCATTAATTTGACTGATCCAGGATCTAATGGAATGAACTGTATAAGAAACATCATTGGTTTGCCAAAGTTCGGTATGTGTCAATTCAAAATCTTCATAAGGATTTATATTCAATCCTGAGATATCACTGGTTTTTACAGTACCATTATCAATGGAATAATTGTATGTCACCTTTGAAATAGTGTTCTTACCGATATTTTTAAACTTTGCTTTGACTGGAATTGGATATTCTCTGATCAGATAATAATCCTTTAAGAGATGTTTTTGTGACTCTACATCCAGATTTGGCTGAACGCCCGGAATGAATTCATAATAAGAATTATCTTCAACACCGGCACTATTGAGATTATCGCTTTGATAATCAGGTGAGCCTGGGACCATAATGGCATTCATAGAATCGATTTGGATTCCAAGTGTTAGACTTGTTTTGTCGGGACATGGTGTATTGTTTGATAAGCATTGTGTTCTTTGGTCCACTAAGTAAATTTTATTTGTAGTTTCTTCAAGCACAACAGAAGCAAAGATGTAACCTGATTTAATATTTAATTCGCTGAATGAATTGTAGCTTATCCACAACTGCCGGTGAGGGGCAGTTCCAAAAGTTTTAATTACAATAAAGTCACCCATGGAGGCGCGAATGCCCCAGATACAAATAGAACTGTCCGGAACACGTGAGGTAGGAAGTGCAATATTATTTGAGTCTACTCTAACCGAAGTCTTGGTATTGAACGTGACAATGCCGCTGGTTGAAGCCTTATAGGATTTCACCAAAGCACCATTGAAATAAAATTTAAATGGAATTGTAAAAGTAGATGACCAATTTCCAGCAGGTTGTGGTCCTTGTAAAATAGTCATCCATCCTGTTGTCAATCCGGCACCTTGTTGATTTTCCAAATCTCTGTTAAGATTGGCAGGATTTTGTCCGTTCTTAACAACAGGTAACAGATAATACTGTGCTTCTGCAATTGAAATACAAAAAAAGGCAATCGCCAATAAAAATAGTTTATTCATAGGATACATTTTTTACTGTCTTGCTTGGTTTAAAAAAGCAAGCTGCGAAGATAATTAAGAACTCATCAGGTGCAGTTGGCAAATGATAGTTTTTGGTTGGATTTTAGTTAAATATTTAAGGTTTAATCTGAATAAAAATGAAAAAGCCCATGAATTGACTCATGGGCTTTTTCAGGTACTTTGAATTCCAAATTCTAAGCGATGACTTTAAACTAAAACCATAATGGGATTAAATTTTTTTTGTTTGATATCGCTTAGTCAAGAATAACAATTTTCTTATTTGCTTCCTGGTTTTTACCGACAACTTTTATGTGATACATACCGGGTTTCCAATTTGAAGAATTTACGAAGAGGGATTTTAAGTTTGTGTTATCGCCGTAAACCAGTTTACCATTGGAGTCAGCAATCAAAACTTTCAATTCCTGTGAATCATCAAATGAAGACATGTTTATAAAGAAGAAATCATTAGCGGGATTTGGATTTACCATGATTTCCTTTTTCACAACAGGATTATCATTTGAAACAATGCAATTCAAATCTGCGTAATTCGACTGTAAAATGGTTCTGTCGCTTTCCTGCAGCCATGCTACCACTTCAAGATCACAAAACTCTTCAATGCTGTGTTCCGTATTTAAGTTAATGATGTTTGCAGTTTGGGCATCCAAAGGCAGTCTATAAACACCGGGAGCGGTCCATGTTAAATTGATGGTCTTACTTGAATTTTCGGCAACAACTCCAACAAGGGTTCCATTCTGATCAGGAATCAACTTTTTCATTACATGTGGAAACTCTGTTTCAAGATTTGTCTTCACATTATTATAAGTCAATTTTTCTGCAACCGCAACAAAAAGTTTAGTAGTAGCAGTAATCGGAGCAATGGTTTTAATCTCAACACGTATATTAATTTTTTGACCGTCAACGGTGCCTGAAGGATGAATTTCATAGAAAGCAGGAACAACCTGATTCTCTTCAAAGATTTGTGTTGTATAACCGTTTGGATTGATTTGGGTTTTTCCGTCCAGCATGGTAGCAGGTATAGCATTTATTCCTGCATAATAATCCCCTCTTGCACGGGCTTCCGTAGTGTAGTATGGATCTCCTGTACCGGGGAAGTAGAAATGGTAATTCAGTTCTGTCCACAAATCAGGATACTGAGCCAATACACCGTGTAAGGTTTCATTACCCGGTTTACATGGTGGGCATGTTGATGAAGTCCAGTTTTCATTCATCAATTTTCGGGTTACTGAAGTATCATTTACAATTACTGTGGATCTTATGGTATCATCACTAATGAAAGCTGAAGGATTATCATTGATAAGACTGATCCATGATTTTAATACATAGGTTCCTTTGCTGCTAAGACTCCACATATCGGGATGTGTAATTTGAAAATCAGATAAGGGATCAACATTTAATCCGGTAATTTCACTGGTAAAAAGCGGACCATTATCCACACTGTAGTTGTAGGTTACTTTATTAATTACATCAACTCCGGTGTTTCGGAATTTACCAATCACCGATATTGGAAATTCTTTTGTAGCATAGTATTTACCAATCACGTGTGATAATCCCAAAACATCAAACTTATTTTGAACTCCATTTATAAATTCATAATAGGTGTTGTCTTCAGGAGTGAAATTATTTAAATTATCGCTCTTATAATCCGGAGATCCATCGACCATAACCGCATTGTTCGCGTCGATTTGAATGCCTAATGTTAAATTGGTTTTGTCCTGACAAACTGCACCACTGCTTACACATTGTGTTCGTTGGTCAATGATGTAAATTTTATTAGTAGTTTCTTCAAGTACCACAGAAATATAAATCCATCCGGATTTAAGATTAGTCTCACTGTAAGAATTATAACTAATCCAATGTTGACGGTTTGGTGCAGTCCCAAAAGTTTTAGTTACAATGTAATCACCACTTGCTGCTCTCAAACCCCAAACGCAAACTGAACTATCAGGGATTACAGCAGACGGCAATGCTAAATTGATTGAATCCACTTTCATGGTGGTGGTTGTATTGAAAGTGACCACTCCACTGGCAGCAGCTTTATATTTTGTGACTAAAGCTCCATTAAAATAAAATGGGAACGGAATAGTCCTTACCGGGGACCAGTTGCCTGAAGCCGATGGTCCTGTTAAAATCGTAGTCCAACCGGAAGGCAATCCGCCATTTGGTGGATATTCATTGTCTTTATTGAGTTCTCCCGGGTTTTTTCCTGCTTTTGGATATGGCAGGTAATAATATTGGGCATCCAGGCTTCCCAAATACAAAAAGGTGAGTAGTAATAGGTAAAGTTGTTTCATTTTGATAAAATTTAACAACAAACATAAATAAAAAAAAGCAGGAAGTAAATCAATGGTATTTGCACATTAACACATTAAACCAATTATAATGTATTTCATAGTGATATTGGTATAACTATGAATTGCCATTACTGAATGTATGCCAAAGAATCCATGCTTATGAAGCCTGCGTCATCTCCAAATAGATGGATTCAGCCGCTTGTTCCCATTTGAATTGTTCCCTGTGAATTCTTCCCTTTTCTATGCGGTTTGCACGGTCCGGATCATGGATGGCATAAATCATCGCCTCGCTTATTTCTTCTATGTGGGATGGATTGAATATCAATGCCCCCGGGCCCGCAACTTCAGGCAATGAAAACCGGTTTGATACCATCACCGGAACATCGCAATAAAGTGCTTCTAAAATGGGACCACCGAATCCTTCGAGAAAAGAAGGATTGACAGCGTAAAAAGCAGAAGCCGTAATTTTAGCCAGAGACTCTGTATTAAAATATGAGTAGAACATGATATCATTTTTATTAACTGAATTCCGGTAGGCATCTTCAGTTTCTTTAGTCAACCAAGCTTTTCTACCAACAATCATTAATAAAATTTCTGATGAAGTGATTTGCTTAAAACGATCAAAAGCACGAATTAAGTTGGCAATGTTTTTACGGGGATGAATAGCGCCAACAAACAAAAAATAATTTTTACCATGAGAAAATTCTTGCTTTACTGATTTTTTTTCATCTTCATTTAGTGGCTTGAATTCATTCCGAACCCCATTGTATGCAATACCTATTTTAGTTTCAGGGATATGGAATTGAGTCACGATATCTTGTTTAGTAGCTGTAGATACGGCAAACAAATATTGTGCTTTAATGAGCTGTCTGGGTACAAACCATTGATAATACTTTCTGACGAAGTAAGGCACATGTTGAGGATAATGTAAAAAAGCGAGATCGTGTACGACAAGAAATTGTGGTATAGTTGCCGATAAACTTGCATATCCATCAGGGCTGAAAAATAAGTCTATCTTATATTTTTTTATTGCATTTGGGATTGATAACTCAAACCATACATACCACAAAAACGGATGACGAGCAGGTGGAAATAATTTTACCGCCTTGACCGAATCATTAAAAATAAATGAAGGATCTGGTTCACGATCGAAGAAAAAAATATATTCATGTTCAGGATGGTTTATCACCATCCTTTGCATGATATTGTATGTATACCAACCAATACCTTCAAGCTTATCCTTAATTAGAAAACGGGCGTTGATTCCAATGCGCATGAGAAGAAGTTATGAGTTATGAGTTATGAGTTATGAGTTATGAGTTATGAGTTATGAGTTATGAGTTATGAGTTATGAGTTGAAAATTAACCAAACAAGATAAAACATATAAGTTGGTTAAAAAATTTTTTTACGGATAATTATTATTTTGGTGAGAACCTGTTAAAAAGTCGACTGCCGGTTAATTTTCAAACATTTGGAACCGAATGATTATTAAACATGTTACCTTCGGCATACAAATTCTAATCTATGTTTTTAATTACAGTCGGTATTATTGTTTTATTCATCAGCTTTTTAATCCGGAATCCGGAATCCGGTTTAAATCGTTTTATGCGCACTACCAGGACGGTAGGCGCCGGACTTATTCTTGTTGGAATTCTATTATCCAGTGTCATTGAAATAGATGCCGGTAAAATCGGGGTAAAGAAATTATTTGGTAAGGTTCAACCGGATATATTAAAGAGCGGATTGCATTTTATCAATCCCCTAGTCAATGTTATCCGTATGGATGTAAGGACACAAAATTACACCATGAGTGGAATTCATGATGAAGGAGCTCAAGTTGGTGATGATGCTATACGGGTTCTGACATCTGATGGACTTGAAGTGATTATAGATCTTACCGTGCTATTCAGATTGAGTGAGCAGGAAGCACCTCGGATTGTGCAGGAAATCGGTATTGATTATGTCGATAAAATAGTAAGACCTATATCCAGAACCAAAATAAGGGACAATGCCGTCTATTATCAGGCGGTTGAATTGTATTCATTAAAGCGTGATGAATTTCAGCAAAGAATTTATCATGGGATTGATAGTGTATTCAAGACCAGGGGCCTGGAATTGGAACAATTGTTAGTAAGAAATATCACCTTGCCTGCAGCGGTAAAAGGAACTATAGAAGAAAAAATCCAGGCAGAACAGGAAGCTCAGAAAATGACCTTTGTGTTGCAGAAAGAACGCCAGGAAGCCGAACGGAAACGGGTGGAAGCACAAGGAATTTCCGACTATCAAAAAATCATAAATGCTACTCTTACGGATAAACAATTACAATACGAATTGATAAAAGCTTACCAGGGTTTGGTCAATTCTCCGAATGCGAAAATTATCGTGATGGATAAGAGTACTCCCGTAATTTTGGATGGAAAATAACTTATCAGTTATCAGTTAACAGTTAACTGTTTTACGGTATACAGTTTACAGGTATTTAAAGCCCGTAACAGTTCATAATGTATTTTTTTATTAAAACAAAAGTTTTAATAAAAAAACAATTTATGCATCTTGAAGAATTCAATTAAAATTGTAAACAAATATTCATTGACAATATTATTTTAACTGCTAACTGCTAACTGCTAACTGCTAACTGCTAACTGCTAACTGTTAACTGTTAACTGCCAACTGCCAACTACCAACTACTTTGGTTTCTCGATTTTCTTATGCTGTTGTGTAGTATCTGTTCCTGTATTGGTTGGAACAGGTTTTCCCATCTTGTCTTTCTTGGTATCTTCTGTTTTGGTTTTGTTGGTATTAGTACTCGGTAGCGTTTTGTCTGTTGATGGTTTGCCGGCGGGTGCAGGAATTTTATCGAGGAGTAATTTAATTTTTTCGTAGCGATCTTTGTACGTTTCTTTTCCTGTACAGCCCATAGACTTGTGTTTGCCATCAATGTTTTCAATACGATTGGCGGGATTGGGATGTGTACTCAACCATTCAGGAGGAGTCGGCAGATTTTTGATTTTCTTAAAAAACCCTGAGGCCCCTGCAGCATTATATTCTGTCGGGCACAGGTATACTACGGACATGGAATCCGCTTGCGTTTCGTGGGCACGACTGAATGTAAGTCCTATTAATGCTGTTGCCACTTGCTTAACAGTTTCTTTATTCCCTAATGCAGCATCCGCCAAAACTTGCAATCCCACCATTTTTGTAAGTTGCTTGGTGCTGTGCCTTTTCGCGGCATGCGCGATTTCATGTCCAAGCACTCCGGCCAGCTGATCTTCGGAATCCAGAAATTTTATTAATCCTGTATAGACAAAAATGTAACCTCCGGGAGTTGCAAATGCATTTTGTGTTTTGATATCATTGATCAGAGTAAGCTGCCATGCAAAATCTTTAGAATATTCGACACCCCCTTTATTGAGAATTTTATTTACAATACCTCTTACATACTGATATAGTTCTTCATTTCCTTGTTCACTGACTTTTGGAAACTGAGATTGATTCGCAGAAATTTCATCATTTACTTGTTTGCCCAATTCAACATCCTGTGTAATGGGGAAAAGATTTAAATTATCCCAACTCTCTTTAAGAGATATACAGGAACAAATGCAGATGAGTGCAATGAGCAGGAATATTCTGAGGTTCATATTTCAATTTTTTGTTTGTAAATGAATTAATGCTTGGCTGGTCTTTTTCATTTTCTGAAAACGAAAACCAAGCATTACACCAATATATTCGGCAGTATCTAAATGTGCCTTGAGGCTAAATCCTAAATACGGCTTAATATAAGAGGTGAGTTGAAAAGGCATTATATAACAAAGATCTAACTTTGTTGCAATCGGATATCCATCCAAAGATTTGTTTGTTCTGAATTCATAACCCGTCCTGAATGTCAATCCAATATTGCCAAACAACCATTGATGAGCAAGATAACAGTTAATTCTCAAACCATCTGATGCAGCTTCTTTTTTATTTTCTCTGTTTTCTGAGTAGCTGGCGAAGTAGGTATCGAGATTATTTCGCTCCATCTCAAGATTAAGTCTCCAGGACTTATAATCATTGTATTGATATCCAAGATCCACCATATACCATTGGACCACAAATTTTGGTCCTCCCGGAGTATGGCCTTCCTTTAAAGTCAGTCCGTATTCAATTGCGACAGACAGAGAGGTGGATTGCTTTGATGGGAAAAAGGATTTCCCTGATGAGAAGGTGGATGAATCGGATACCGTAGTTTTTCTTTTTACGGGTACAAAGGGGAAGGAATAACCCAATGTTGCAGAAACAAAGTTCAAGCCGAGATTCGGAGCCTGGAATGCCCCGTTGCTGATGTGCGACAATGAAATTCCCGCAAAGAGAAATTGAGAATGAATCAT
>JBGAWX010000136.1:0-9123 GCA_044227375.1 Saprospiraceae bacterium | reverse complement strand
TAATTTCCCAATATCCTGAAATGATTTCCCATCCTTGCTTTGTTGTATTAAAAAATATGAAGAATTGGTTTCTGATGCAGTCTGCCATTGAAAAGCAACCACTCCGCTCTTTAGTAATTCAGCTGAAAAATTCAACAACTTAATAGGCAGCAAAATGAGATCGGAAACAATTCCACATACAGCTTGATTTGCCTGTTTTCCAAATGCTATAAATGAAGCAGTTGAATTGCAATCTGCAACAAACGTGAATTCCTCGCAAATCACTGAACCCACAGAAACCCCGCTCACATCGATGGTTCTTGAAGTATCCCCATTGGTATAATATACAAAATAATCTATTTGAGTTGCATCACCAGATATTTTTCGCAAACAAAATTTGACAGTGAATAAGCAATTGGAACCTCCGACATTAGTCTTGCTTAAAAGTGTTAAACTATTTTCTACAGTATCCAGACAATGTTTACAATTCTGGGAATAAGTAAAACACATTGAAGAAACAGCCATTAAAAAGATGAGAACTAGTCTTTTCATAGTTTGTGAGTTTTGGGTTAGCTGGAACTTCTGTAAAGATACCTAATGGATTAGCCGCAAATCTTTGTGGATTTGAATAATTCTTTTGGTAATGTATTACCTACTTAAAATCTGCAAAGTGGACATCCTCCAGTGCAATCGGAGGCATTAGATTCATGCGCAAATACACATTGGTGGTCACCCAAACATCTTGAGCGCAATAATTGGCAATCCGTTTTAAATCTCCTTCTTCATAATACACCTGGCCTACCTGACTGCCATCCATATTGTCTTTCGAACCATCGAGTCCAAGGCAGGCTGATAACAAATCCAGTGAAATGTAATTTTTCATATCGCCGAATTTCCACATCTCCAAAGTGTCCACTAAATACTTGACTTCCCATGGTTTTTTATTGGATAAATTCAGAATCGGAGGTAGCTGCAACCCATGAATACTGGCCCTTCTACAAATGAAAGGAATGTCAAACTCCCTGATGTTATGGCCACATATAACGTGCCGGTCAGGATTTTTGAAATGCTGTGAAATCAAACTGAACAACTCATTCAGAATATTTTCTTCATCATCACCTGAAATGGTTTTTATTCGGAGTTGATCCCGGTTGAAAAAACCCAAACCAATGCATATGATCTTGCCAAATTCCGCATAAATCGCTGCTTTGTCCTTATACAATTGGTCCATACTTTTATCCGGATCTTTCTCCTGAAAGAACCGAATCTTTTTTTCAAAGAGCATTTTCCACCGGTTATCGAGCAATGAAAATTCAGGATATTGACTCACAGTCTCAATATCAAGAAATAAGACATTAGAAAGTTCCATAATATTAGATTTTGGTGATTCTTTGTTATTTTTTCTTTTCCGGCCCTTAAATTAAGGTTCATATGTGATATGTTGCTAATTTTACAAGATAATTTATATAATATGGCTAATTCTAATCAAAATGTCAAAGCCCTGGTGATCATTGCTTTATTGGGCTTATTCGGTTTAAACGTTTATCAATTTGTCAACAACTCAAACCTTCAGAAAGACAATCTTTCCAAAGAGAATGAATTGGTTCAGCTGGAAGATGCTAAAGCGAAACTCGATAAAGAGTACCAACAAGCCGTCAGCGATTTGAATGACATGAAAACCAATAATGAAGAATTGAACCGGGTTATTGATTCTCAAAAAGAAGAACTCAGAATTCAAAAAGAAAAAATTGGCGGCTTGCTTAAGGATAGCAGAAATCTGGCATTGGCAAGAAAAGAAATAGAATCTATAAAAACAAAAACCCAGGATTACATTTCTGAAATCAACCGATTGAAATCTGAAAACGCAGAATTAAGTACACAAAACACTTCATTGCAAACAGAAAAAGCAAAACTAACCTCTGAGGTAGAAACCAAATCCGCTGAAAACCAACAACTCTCTCAAGTAAAAGAAAACCTTAGCAAGGAAAAAGAAAATCTATCTAAAGAAAAAGATTTACTGAGCCGCAAAGTAAACAGAGCCACTGCAATACCAGTAAACAAAGTAGATGCAGAAGCATACCGCGAACGCGATGGTAAAAGCCCGAAGAGCGTTTCAAAAGCAGCGGAAGCAGAATTCATAGAAGTGTGTTTTAAAACAACTGTAAATAAAAATACGGAAGCAGGACCCGAAAAATTCTTTGTAAGAATCATCAACCCAACCGGTGAAACACAATCTGTTGAATCCGAAGGTTCAGGGGTTATTCGCAATGATCAAACCGGTGAAACAATAAAATATTCAACGACCGCAATGACTCAATACAGCAATGATGAAAAGAAAGTCTGCGGCAAGTTTAAAAATCCCGGATCTTTTACTGCAGGCGTGTACCAGATTGAAGTTTTTAATAAAGGTTACCTGGTTGGCACAACTACTTTAAAACTGAAGTAACCAGAACAATCCGTATTCAATCATTATTTAATCCTGTCTGAAAATACAGGAAACATTTTTAATTTTCAATTTCACATTTGGATTGGTTTCAACCAGCATTTAATGTATTCAATTATCCGGTCTCCTTTATCGAATTGATATCGGTATTCAGTGGAATCACCGGAGTGTATTTGGCCGCAAAAGAAAAAATCATCAGCTGGCCAATAGGCTTAATCAACATCACTACCGCATTTTTTATTTATTTCCGTGTGCAGTTGTATTCGGATATGTTCCTTCAATGTTATTTTTTTTTCATCAGCATATACGGCTGGTACTATTGGAAAAAAGAAAAACAAGAACACATCCCACTTAAATGGATGACCTCAAAAGAAAGAACCCTTTGGATCGTGATCATCTTGCTTACTACTCTATTATTCGGTTACTTAATTTCAAGACTTCACGAATGGCTGCCTTCGATTTTCCCGATAACTGCTTCCTATCCTTACGCTGATACTTTTGTTGCCATCATGAGCATCGTGGCAAATACATTACTCGCCAAAAGAATAATTGAAAACTGGGTGCTCTGGATCCTCGTGGATCTTATTTGCGTCTATCTCTACATTCAAAAAGGAATCCTGTTTATCTCTTTTGAGTTTTTTATATTTTTAAGTATCGCCGTGTTTGGATTGCTGGAATGGATTCGAATGCAGAAAATTCAAGCACGCATTTCAGAGATGAATTAATGCCTGCCTGAGATCTTCAATCAAATAATCAGAATCTTCCAGACCCACATACATCCTGATCAGGCGATGCATTTCATCCTTCGAATCAAAAGCATCTTTTTCCATTCCTGCAACTTTAGGTATAATCAGACTTTCATATCCTCCCCAGCTTACCGCCATTAATACATGCTGCAACGAATTACAAAAAATTTCGATCTTTTCCGCTGAATCTGTCTTTACAACAAATGAAAACAATCCACACGCACCTTTCATTTGTTTCTGCGCCAGTTCAAATTGCGGAAATGAATGGTCCAATGGAAATATAATTTTTACGATCTTTGGATGTGCCTTCAAAAATGCAATGACTTCCCGGGGTGTTTTTGAAATGCGATCCAATCTTGCCGGCAGGGTTCTCAATCCTCTCAACAACAACCAGGCATTGAATGGTTGAATTCCATTTCCTGCTGTAAGATATTCCAGGTTAAAAATTTTCTCCATATTATTTTTTGTACCTGTCAATACACCGGCCACCGCATCACTATGTCCCGCAATGTATTTCGTTGCAGATTGCAAAACCAAATCAATTCCATGTTCTATTGGTCGCTGATAATACGGACTGCAATAACTATTATCCACCACGGTGAGTATCCCATTCTGTTTTGCAAGTTGCGATACTGCCGTTAAATCCTGCAATGCAAAATCCCAACTGTTAGGTGATTCGAGATAAATGATTTTGGTATTCTCCTTTATTGCCGACGATATCTGCTGAATGTCCCTTCCATCCACATAAGTGGTGAGCACTCCGAATCTTGGCAATATATGATCAAACAATTTTTGTGCCCATGTATATGGACCTTTTACAGAAATAATATGATCCCCTTGCGAAACAAATGGAACTACAGAACAAAAAATTGCTGATGCGCCACTATTAAATACCAATGCATCCTCTGCCCCATCCAGGGCTGCCAACTTCTTCCTCAACATATCCACCGTTGGATTTAATCCTCTGGAATAAATGTACCCTCCAAATTCATCTTTGAACCGTTGTCGCATATCTTCAACGGTATTGAATTTGAAATTGCTGGTTTGCATGATTGGAGGTGCAATGGCATTAAAATACAAATCCCGATCTTCACCAAGTTCGTTCAATATTTGTGATAAATTCATATAATTATAGACTTGAGGCTGTTGGTTGTTGGTTGTTAGATGTTAGTTATGAGTTATAAGTTATGAGTTATGAGTTATGAGTTATGAGTTATGAACTTAATAAAATCCAAGGTTTGTAATTCTTAATTTTTTTTAATCATCCAATACACACCGATCAGTGAAATAAAAACAATCACCGCAGTCCATCCAAAAGCCGGATTGATAATAAAGCTCGAAATGCCTACGAAGGTATAAGCGATAATAAATAACACGGGCATGAATGGAAAGGCTTTCATCTTATAGATTCCTGTTTGATCAAGATCCTTTGTAGTTCTTCTTAAATAAAAAATCGTTGCAGCAGAAGTAGCCATTCCAAGTGAATCGAGTATCATCACAAAACCGAGAATGCGATCAAATGTCGAAGCAAAAAAAACGACGACAATACAAATTAATGTAAATACAGTAAGGCTGGTTGTCAATACTTCTTTCTCCCCATTTTTTCTTGCAAAGGATTTTGGTAAGATGCCATCAAGACTCATAGCATACATCACCCTTGGATTGCTCAACAAGATCACATCAACATAAGCCATAACTGCCAGAAAGAGCAAAAACGCAAACACATTTTTTCCAATCGGCCCCAATAATTTGTCTCCCACAATTGCAGCAATCCCCTTTGCAGATTTCAATTCTTCAAATCCGATTACTTTGTAATAACTATAATTAACAAGTAGATAAAGTACGATTACAATCAAAATTCCGGTATAAATGCTTTTGGGTATGGTCTTCCTCGGCATGTGCACTTCATCCCCGAAATTTATTGTCTGTTGGTAACCACCATAGGTAAATGACACTGCAACCAAGGTTCCGCCAAATGAAATGACAATTGTCTTCCAATCATAATCTGTAAATATGTTAGTTTGTTGAGACACCATTGCATGAGTACCGGGAAAAAACAATGCGGAAATGATGATCAGGATAATTCCGATTTTTATAAACATCAAAACATTCAAAGTCTTTGAACTAATCCGCAATCCAAGCATATTGATGCCATAAAATAAGAGAATTGCAGCAATCGCCATCATGGATTTTACAAAATCTGTTGGTGCTGTCGAAAATATGACTTCCGACAAATAATCACTTCCAATCAGCGCGACACCACCTAAAGAAGCTGCGTTGGATACGAGGATGATCCCATTGATTGAAAACGCAATAGAAGGATGATACGCAACAGAGAATATTTTATAGTATCCACCTGTTATTGGAAATCTCGAACCAATTTCTGCATAAGTCAATGCTCCGCATAATGCAACCAATCCACCAAATATCCATGCACCAAAAAAAATACCTGGATGAATTGAAGCACCGGCCGATACAGACGCAGCCCGGAAAATACCCAGACCTATCACCAAACCAATGACGATCATGGTTAAAGAAAATATTCCTAGCTTTTGTCCCGTGTCATTTTGCATGATGAGGCAAAATAGTTCATTTTTATTTCATCCTCAAAATTTGATCATGGTTTTCACCAGTGTAGATTCAAATCATTCGATTTGCCTGCAACCCACCGGTATGAATAAAATAAATTGACTTGTATTGATTCCAATCCGGGATCTGGATAAACACCCTCATCAACGGCGCCGTATAAACCGGATCTAAAAGGATTCCATATCTCTTTTTAAAAATGGATATGAAATCATGTAATGTCTGATCCACTTTTGCAAATGATTGAGGACGACTTGAATTCAGCAACTTCATCCTCTGATGATGACTCCATAGATAATTTGCCATTTTTACAACCTGAAGTGTCATTAACTTACAATAATTTGTATGATCCAAGATTCCTTGTATTGTAGTTCCTGTTCCACATGCGCAGACAATAAGCGAATCTTCATGGTCAAAATGTTTGGGCAATTCATCGACCAATTCTTTTAATCCCTGTGCACCCAAAGCACCTCCTCCGCCTTCCGGTATCCAGTAATGATCTTTTATAATAATATCCGGCTCTGAAAAATTGTCAATCCTGTATTGAGCAGCTTGCGATCTTGAAATGGGTTTTAATGTAGCATTCCAATTCAAACAATTCTTCAATGTGAGAGAATTCAATTCACCATTCCAGCCATAAACAAAAAGTGTACAAGGGATTTTTAATTGATTGCATAAATACGCCAATGCATGCAAATGATTCGAGTACGCTCCGCCCATACTGGATATCCCGCTATATTTATTGTTATTAAAATATTGCAGATGAAGCTTCAGTTTCCGCCATTTATTGCCACTAATGATTGGATGGATCTGATCATCGCGGATGAAAATAATTTCACGATGTATTTCTTTTAGAAAAACAGCATCTTGATTTGAAGGAATCTTTAATTCACTAATCAATGATCGATAAATTTCTGAATTGGAAAATGGATGATGCACGAGTTCTGTATTGCTTTCCAATTTGAATTAACGTTTCAATTTGAATTCAATAGGCATGGAAAAATTAATACTCACATTGCGACCCTGGTTTTTTGCCGGGATCCAATCCGGTATCAACCGAACCACACGCAAAGCTTCTTCATCACAAGCCGGATAAAGCGATTTGAGAATTTTAGGACTGCGAAGCCTTCCATATTTATCAATAACAAATCCAACGATGACTGTACCTTCGATTTTATTCTGAAGAGCACTTCCGGGATAAACAGACTTTGATGCTATAAATCGTTTTAATGATCCTTGTCCTCCCGGAAACTGAGGCAACACATCAACAAAATCAAAAGGAAGATCTCCTTCTCCATTTGAATCTTTGTTTCCCTGTAAACTGTCAGATGGTGCGGGAGCTGAGCTGGTTTCATTTACAGAAGTATCCCTGGTGTCCGCTTCTTTGGATTTGACCGGTTCAACCTCTTTGTCCTTGACCACATTGGTTTGTTCATCAGGTTTCACAGGTTTCGTTTTTTTAATTTCTTCTTTAACATTTTGAGATGTCGCTTGAGTTGGTTTGGTTTGTAACTTAGGCATATCCAATTCAGGAGGCGCTTCAAGGACCACTTCAGTCATATTATAAAGTACAGGTTCTTTTTCCCAATTGACAGACGGCAGGATAAGACAAATCAAAAAGATAAAAACCGAAATGGCCAATGCAATACTCATGTTTCTGGCATACCTCTTGCGCAACAGAAATGCACCGTATTGCTTATTGCGTTGCATGAAAAGCAGATCATCAATATCTGATTCCCGGCATGTGATACTGGTAATTAAGCTCCTAATCAATTCTGTTTTATATGAAATGCAATATTAACGTTATAAAATTATATTGATTGTCTGCAATTCCTGATGACAATACATAGATCAATCTTTCTGATTTCTGTTGCACTTAACCTGTCTATATAAAGGACATTCGAACGTCTTGACTGTACCATTTTCAAATTACAAATCAAACGCTTTTCTCAAACAACCATTTAATGGGATGTGTAATATTGAAAGGTTGTAATACTTTCTTTATGTTGAAATTGGTTTTGATATGATTCAAAATCTGCTCAACATCATCGGAAACCAAAAACAAATCACGGTCTATCGGTGAAATTGTTTTTTCCATCTCCATTTTATCCAAAAAATCCAAAAGCTCTTTGTGGTATTCCGTACCATAAATGATGACGGGAAAATGAATCAGCTTCCCGGTTTGAATAAGCGTCATGGATTCAAAAAATTCATCCATGGTTCCAAAGCCTCCCGGCAACACCACAAATGCATAAGAATACTTAATCAGTATTGTTTTTCTGTTGAAGAAATATCTCATTTTTACCCAATGATCCAGATAATCATTGTGCTTTTGTTCCAAAGGCAACTCAATATTGCAGCCAACACTTTTTCCTCCAACTGATTTTGCACCTTTGTTTGCAGCTTCCATAATTCCTGGACCACCACCGGTCATAATGGTAAATCCCAATTTGGCTATTTCAGCAGCCAGCTGTTCCGCCATTTTATAATAGGGATGATCCGGTTTAAACCTGGCTGAACCAAAAATAGTAACACAAGGTCCCGTAAAATACATCTTCCTGATCCCGGTAAACAAATCCCAAAAGACTGCAAGAACAAATCGCAATTCAGCCAATCTGCTCATGGGGCCGTTGAGGTACTCAATATTCTTCATTTTATCCTTTTCAAGCATAATTATTGATTTGCCAAACCGCAAGGATAAAAAAAATAATCATATATCTCCTTTTTTTAATAATTTGCAACCAACAGTAAACCAAAACCTGGCCTATGCAGTTGCATGAATCCCCTCTTTTAGCCTTTCGGAGCTCATCCTACATGGCCGAAACCCTCATTCCATCGGAAATCATTAAACTGGCTTCAGAAATTCAACAAAAGATCCAATCCGGGGAAGAAGTATTCAACCTGACCATTGGGGATTTCAATCCTAAAATATTTCCAATACCAAAAGCACTTGAGTCCAATATCATCAAGGCTTACCAGGAAGGACATACCAATTACCCTGCCGCAAATGGAATGGCAGAACTCCGGCAAGTGCTGTCCAATGAAATCGCAGGCAACTATAATCTTAGCTATTCGGCTGATGAGATCCTCGTTTCTGGTGGAGCCAGACCGCTCATTTATGCGGTTTATAAAACTTTAGTCGATCCGGGCGATGTGGTCCTCTTCCCGGTTCCTTCCTGGAATAACAACCATTATTGCCATTTGAGCCAGGCCCGGGGTATTCCCATTGAAGTAAATGCTGAACAGAATTTTATGCCTACAGCAGCAGACCTATACCCGCATATCCATGAAGCCACTTTGATTGCATTATGTTCTCCACAGAATCCAACCGGTACCGTGTTTAGTAAAAAAGACTTACAAGAAATTTGT
>JBGAWX010000135.1:0-9168 GCA_044227375.1 Saprospiraceae bacterium | reverse complement strand
AAAGCATATGTCGTCCAATACGCAAATCAAGCAGATCTCAAAGTCTATAAGTTGAAGTACGAGAATCAATCAACTGGTAATAATGGACTATGGTTTTTTACTTCCAACTCCAATCGAGCAATGAAGAAAATATTTTTCACAAAGTATTCAAATCAAGCAGATCTAAAAATTTATTTTGTCAAGTACAAAAACGAAGCTGGATGGCGAAACGATTCCAAAAAGAGTACTATGTACTAATAATCTATCTGTTATACTATAAATAATGGTGTCAAATATTAGCAAAAAATATACGCAACTGGTAGTATGTTCGTATCATATTAATTGCAAGATGTGTGCTGGGTGAAATCTCTAATAATATTCTACCGCCCAGTGGCCCGGTACTAAACCCCAGGCGGCGGGGGTACATATTTCTCGGTCCTACCTATGCCCCCATAGCATTAAAAAAGGTGACTTAGTCTTTTTATATCACGATCAATTTTTTTTCACAGGTTGAAAATTTATTGATACCAAGTTTAGTTTTATAACAGCATTGATTTCAATTCAACGGTTACCATTCACGTGCGAAATAAATTTTTAATTTTCTCATCAATTTCATAAGATTGCAATTCAAAAATATCAGTAAAGTGAATCCATCCTTGAAATAATGCTTTGTCGATTGCAAACTCCCGATATTTATTTATTATCCCTCCTTCTAATAAAAGAGTAATTTTGGCTTTACCGTATTCAAATTCATATTCGATCCTTTTTACAAAGAAAAGATTGGTACCTGCTTTTGCTGCAGTAAAAGGGATTCTGACAGTTTCAAATTCTCTTGGCAGGACAGGAAACGAAGTGTAGAAATCGCAAGAACTATCAAAATACTTCAAATACAAACAAACAGGAACGCCATTGCATTGAAACAATTCAGGCCGATCATAATTGAGGTCAAAAATCTGTTCATAAATATCTTTGATCCATTTGGTAACTTTAACCGTATCACTCTTAAAGTCAGCTGAAATTCTCTTGATGGTAATTTTTTCATCATGACCTTTGTAGAAATTTTTATCGATCAGCCAACTCAAAAAATCATTATATGGTTTAGCCAGTTTTTGTTCCAATAATACCTTTGAATACATTGGCGTAGAGCATAGGCATTGGAATATTTCATGTGTTGAAGGTTCATGAACATATATCTTTCTTTCTTTTTTTCTGCCCATTTCTTAACTCAAAGGGTCAACAGATCAATATTCCTCATTTCTGAAATCATAGATCTCATTACAATTCCCAATTTGGATTCCAAATTTACTATTTTTACAAACTCTAAAACGAAGCATTAAGAAGCCCTATGGCAATCAAAAAATCCGAATTATACAGCTCCTTATGGGCAAGTTGTGATGAATTGCGTGGCAGTATGGATGCCAGCCAGTATAAGGACTATGTACTGGTCTTGTTGTTTGTGAAATACATAAGCGACCGGTATGCGAATCAACCATACGCTCCAATAAAAATACCGCCCGGTTCGACCTTTCAGGATATGGTCGCACTGAAAGGAAATCCGAATATTGGTGAGCTTATAAATAAGAAAATTATAGAACCGATTGCACAAGCCAATAAGCTCTCTGAAATGCCGGATTTCGATAATCCGGATAAGCTGGGCACCGGGGCTGAGATGGTGAAAAAACTCACCAATCTGATCGCCATTTTTGAAAATCCAGCATTGGACTTTAGGACTAACCGGGCTGAGGGTGATGATATACTTGGTGATGCCTATGAGTACCTTATGCGGCATTTTGCGACCGAGAGTGGGAAGAGTAAAGGGCAGTTTTATACACCGGCAGAGGTAAGCCGGGTGATGGCAAAAATCATTGGCATTAATGCAAAAAATACGACTTCAGAGACCTCTGTTTATGACCCGACTTGTGGAAGCGGGTCTTTGCTTTTGAAGGTCGCAGATGAAGCAGAAAAGCTAATCTCGGTATTTGGACAGGAGAATGATACCACCACCGCCGGTTTGGCACGAATGAATATGATTTTGCACAACAACCCTACAGCTGTAATCAAACAGGGCAACACCCTCTCCAATCCATTATTTTTGGATCCCAATGGGCGGATAAAAACATTTGATTTTGTAGTTGCTAATCCACCTTTCAGTTTCAAGAGTTGGAGTAATGGAGTAAACATCCCTGAAGAGCAAGAGGAAAGTGGTAGATTTTATGGATATGGTGTACCACCGGCTAAAAATGGTGACTATGCATTTTTGCTACATATCGTCAAATCCATGAAAAGTAAGGGCAAGGCTGCAGTGATCTTACCTCATGGTGTATTGTTCAGGGGAAATGCTGAAGCTGAGATCCGTCAAAATCTAATTCGCAAGGGTATTATTAAAGGTATCATTGGGTTACCAGCCAACTTGTTTTATGGCACCGGTATTCCAGCATGTTTGATCATAATGGATAAGGAAAATGCTGAAAACAGAAAGGGTATATTCATGATCGATGCCGGTAAGGGATTTGTAAAGGACGGAAACAAAAACCGTCTCCGCGAACAGGACATACATAAAATTGTAGATGTTTTCAATAAGCAAATTGAAATACCAAAATACAGTCGGATGGTATCGACTGCTGAGATTGAAGAAAAAGAATTTAACCTCAACATTCCCAGATACATTGACAGCACTGAGCCGGAAGATATTCAAAATATCGAAGCGCATTTGCAAGGAGATATTCCGAATGCAGATATTGAAGCTCTACAGAATTATTGGTCCGTATATCCTTCCCTTCAAAAACATTTGTTTGAAAAAAGCACACGTAAAGATTTCAGCAAATTAAAAATTACCAAAGTAGACATCAAGCAAGCTATATTTTCACATCCGGAATTTGGTAACTACTCCAACAAAGTAAATGAAGTTTTTGCTAAATGGAAAAACAAAAACACACCTGGATGCAAAAACATTAATGCCGAAACCAAACCCAAAAAATTCATTCACTCGCTTAGTGAAGATTTACTGGATGCATTCAGCAATCTTCAACTTATAGACAAATACGATGTATACCAGCATCTGATGACATATTGGATGGAGATTATGCAGGATGATTGTTATTTGATAGTAAGTGACGGATGGAAAGCTGGCAATGAAGTGGAATTGACCAAAAAAGATTTCGAGGGGAAACTCATTCCCAAACAGATTTTAATTAATCACTATTTTTCTGCTGAACAAAAACTGATTGAACAATTAGAAGCTGGCCGCGATGCCATTACAGCACAATTAGAAGAATTGGAAGAAGAGCACAGTGTAGAAGAAGGATATTTTGCTGATTTTGATAAAGTGAATAAAGTAAATGTGCAAAAACGAATAAAAGAATTAAAACCAGATATAGTAAATAAAAAAACCGAGAAAAAAACTTTGCCGATGGCCGCTGAACCAGACACTGTTTATGGAGAATTAGCAGTTCTCGAACATTATATAAAATTGGCAGATGCGCAAACCGAATCAAATCGAAAACTAAAAGAATCAAAATCTGAATTGGATAAAAAGTTAATGGAAAAATATTCGGCCTTAAATGAATCTGAAATTAAAACATTAGTAGTTGATGAAAAGTGGATCATCACTATTGAGAATACGGTCAAAAATGAAATGCAACGAATTAGCCAACGTCTTACTCAACGCATTAAAGAATTGGCAGAACGATACGAAACACCATTACCAGTCCTCTTGATTGAAGTAGACCAATGGGAAGAAAAAGTAAATGCTCATCTTGTTAAAATGGGATATGTATGGAGCAAGTAATTGGGAATTACAAGCAAACAGAAATTGGACTTATTCCAATTGATTGGAATATCTATGAATTGAATAGTTTAATTGATTTAAATAGAAGTATAAGATACGGAATTGTTCAACCGGGAAAATATGATCCTAATGGGCGATTTATGGTTAGAGGTCAAGATTATTCTTTTGGTTGGGTAGATTCAAATGAAATGTTTAGAGTGACTCCTGAAGTCGAAGAACGATATAAAAATGCGAGATTAACGGGAGGTGACATAATATTAACAATAGTTGGAGCAGGAACTGGAAAATTGGAAGTTGTACCAGATTGGTTACATGGAGCAAATATTACTCAGACAACTGCAAGAATCGCTGTTGATAAACAAAAAGCAAATTCAAATTATTGCAAATATTATTTTCAATCTGCAGCAGGTAAAATTCAAATTAGTCTATATGTAAAAGGTGCAGCTCAACCGGGCTTGAATATTAGAGATGTAAAAATTTTTAAAATTCCACTTCCACCCAAGATTTCTGAACAAACCGCCATCGCCACCGCCCTCAGCGACACCGATAATTATATCACCCACTTAGAAAAACTCATCGCCAAAAAACGTCTTATCAAACAAGGGGCAATGCAGGAGTTGTTGAGGCCGAAGAAGGGATGGGTGGTAAAGAAGTTGGGGGAGATAGCTACTTTTTATAAAGGCAAAGGTTTACCAAAAAGTCATTTAAAAGAAAATGGAAAGTATAAATGTATTCACTATGGTGAACTTTTTACAAAGTATAAAGAGAGCATTAACACCATTTTGAGTTACACAGACAAAAATGATAATTGTTTTTATTCTGTCTCAAATGATGTTTTAATGCCTACATCAGATGTTACTCCTAATGGTTTAGCTACTGCAAGTTGCATTAAGGAGGACGGTGTAATTTTAGGTGGAGATGTTTTAGTGATTCGAATTTCACCAAGCCTTTTAGATGGAATTTTTTTTTCTTTCTATGTTACTCAAAACAGAGAGCAAGTAATGAAATTGGTTTCTGGTTCAACCGTGTATCATCTTTCTGGTTCTGATATGATGGATTTTGAAATAGTGTACCCAAAAATCGAAGAACAAAATAAAATCGCCACCATTCTTAGCGATATGGATGCAGAAATAATAACATTAGAAAAGAAATTAGCAAAAGCCCTAAACATCAAACAAGGCATGATGCAGCAGTTATTAACCGGCAAAATAAGATTAGTATGAAGCAGTATTTTAGAATAATGCTTGGCAGAAGAAGCAGCCATGCTGAAGAGTGCTTTAAGGGCAATTTTATTGGAGCTGATTTCGATGTTGACCAGGACCTGAATAAACATCTACCAGATAACTGGCGAGATTTCAATAAAAAGTTTATCCCGATTTGGTTAGAAAAGCATCCCGGAAAAAGTAAAGTGTCTGCAGGACTATCATGTGGTGCCCTGTGGACAATTTGTAAGGGCATCAAAACCGGAGACATTGTAATTTGTCCTGATGGAGACAAAGGATATTACATAGGAGAGGTAGTTTCTAATTATTATTATCAACCCGGGGGCATTTTGCCACATCGCAGAACAGTAAAGTGGTATACACAGACCATTGAACGTTCATCTATGAGTGAAGCATTGCGTAATTCTACTGGTTCAATAGGAACAGTCAGCGCCATTACAAAATATGCCGAGGAAATTGAGACTCTAATCGGCGGATCAAAACCGCCAACAATTATCTCTACTGACGAAAGTATTGAAGATCCAAGCGTGTTTGCTTTGGAAAAACATTTAGAAAGTTTTCTTGTGGAAAACTGGAAACAAACTGAACTCGGAAAGAATTATGATATTTTTGAAGAGGAAGGAGAATTGGTAGGCCAACAATATCCAAGTGATACCGGACCAATTGATATTTTAGCGATCAGTAAAGACAAGAAAACAATTTTAGTTGTAGAATTAAAGAAAGGTCGAGTTAGCGATAATGTGGTTGGTCAGATACAACGGTACATGGGATTTGTAAAGGAGGAACTTGCAGAGGATAATCAATCGGTTAAAGGTGTCATCATTGCATTAGAAGATGATTTAAGAATTCGAAGGGCACTATCGGTTACCAGCAATATAGAGTTTTACAGGTATCAGGTAAGTTTTAAATTGTTTTAAGTATAAGTCATGGACGAAATTACAGCATTAATACTGGGTAGTATTGGAATATTTATAACACTTTACTATTCTTGGCACACCAAAAAAATAGCTGATGAACAGATGATGAAACAACTTTTTACAGAATTTAATCAGCGATATAGTCTTTTAAATAATTCCTTAGTTCAGATCGAACGTGATTGTCCTACTATTGAATTACTAAATGCAAGTTCTCAAGTAAACGAATTAAAACAGAATGTGATTGATTACTTTAGTTTATGTGCAGAAGAATTTTATTGGTATCATCATAAAAAGCGAATTGATCCATTAATATGGAACAGTTGGCACACGGGAATGAATTATTGGTATAAAAATGTCCCCGCAATTAAATCTCTTTGGGAAATAGAGATCAAATTCAATGGCAAACATTCTTATTATATTACTGACGATGAGTTTTTTGTTAATTAGACATTATGAACATTATAGGACAAATCGAAAGAACAACTCATAATCGAATAGTAAAATTATTTTGTGATCAATTACACTACGACTATTTGGGTAATTGGGAAGATAGACCTCAAAATCAAAATATTGAAGATTCTCTTTTAAGAAAATACCTAACTGAGAAAAAGGATTCCTTTGGAAATAGATTATACAATGATTTGCAAATTAATCGTGTTATTGCGAATCTTCGAACCACCGCAAACAATTACCACGAGAGTTTATATACTAATAATAAAAACACTTATAGTTTGCTTCGATATGGAGTAAAAGTTAAGGCGGATGTATCAGATAATTTTGAAACCATCCAATTAATTGATTGGAGGAACCCAGAGAATAATCATTTCGCCATTGCAGAAGAAGTTACCGTTTTGAGTAACAGGGAAAAACGTCCCGATATTGTGATATACCTGAATGGAATCGCAATCGGTGTAATCGAACTTAAACGAAGTACGGTCTCTCTTGGAGATGGCATAAGGCAAAATATAACCAATCAACAAAAAGAATTTATACAGTCCTTTTTTAGTACTATCCAATTTGTTTTTGCCGGAAATGACAGTGAAGGTTTAAAATATGGCACTATTAAAACAGAGGAAAAATTCTATTTGAAATGGAAGGAAGGTGGAAGTGATGAAAGCATGTACCTTCTTGACAAATACCTGTTGAAAATGTGCAACAAACAACGCCTACTGGAATTGATGTTTGACTTTGTGTTGTTTGATGGAGGTATAAAAAAATTACCACGGGTACATCAATACTTTGGGATCAAAGCTGCACAGGGAAGTATTCGAAAAAGAGAAGGTGGAATTATCTGGCATACGCAAGGCAGTGGAAAAAGTATTGTGATGGTGTTACTTGCAAAATGGATTTTAGAAAACAATCCTAATGCTCGAGTTGCAATCATTACTGACCGGGATGAATTAGACAAACAAATCAATAGAGTATTCGAAGATGCCGGAGAAGAAATTCACCGGACTACCAGTGGCAAAGATTTAATGGACCAGTTATCTCGAGCAAAACCAAGATTATTGTGTTCATTGGTCCATAAATTTGGTCAACGGGCGGTAGAAAATTTTGATGCATTTATTGAAGAATTGAAAAATAGTCCTTCAAAAACAGTTGGTGAATTGTTTGTGATGGTCGACGAATGTCACAGGTCACAAAGTGGTAAACTACATAAAGTAATGAAGGCACTTTTACCCAATGCAATATTTATTGGTTTTACCGGGACACCATTACTTAAACAGGACAGACAAACAAGTTTGGAGGTTTTTGGCAAATACATTCATACCTATAAGTTCAATGAAGCTGTAGAAGATCAGGTGATTTTAGATTTAATGTATGAAGCCAGGGACATAGAACAACGAATTACATCGCAAGAACGAATCGATGCATGGTTTGATAGCAAGACTGCTGGACTAAATGATTTTCAGAGGTCTGAACTAAAGAAAAAATGGGGAACCATGCAACAGGTATTGAGTAGTAAAAACCGGATGCAGCAAATTGTGAACGACATCGTGCTTGACTTTTCGACGAAATCTCGATTGAAAGACCAGAGAGGCAATGCCATATTAGTTGCCGGAAGCATTTATGAAGCGTGTAAGTATTACGAGTTGTTTCAAAGTACAGAATTCAAAGGTAAATGCGCTGTTATCACTTCTTACAATCCAAGCCATCGCGATATTGTGACCGAGGACACGGGTGCAAATACAGAAACCGAAAAAGAGTATATCTATAAAGTCTACAATGAATTGCTTAAAGATGTAGTAGCTGAAGCCCAAAAATCAAAGTCGGAAACATATGAAGATAAAATGAAGTTGAAGTTTTTAAAGGAACCGGCAAATATGAAACTGCTAATTGTGGTAGCCAAATTGCTTACTGGTTTTGATGCTCCGGCATGCACGTATTTATACATTGACAAAGAAATGCAGGACCATGGTTTGTTCCAGGCGATTTGCCGGGTAAATCGTTTGGACACAGAGGACAAGGAATTTGGTTACATCGTTGACTACAAAGATTTATTTAAGAAGGTTGAAAATGCAGTATCAGTTTATACATCCGAGCTGGATTATGACAAGTTTGAAAAACAAGATGTAGACATCTTATTGAAAGACCGCCTTGCTAAGGCGAGAGAGCGACTGGATAATGCAATGGAGGAAATTGCATTGCTATGCGAGAATGTGCAACCACCAAAAAGCGATTTGGATTACATCCGATATTTCTGTGGCAATCCTGAGAATCCAGATGACCTTAAAGAAAATGAAGTACGGCGGACAGCTTTATATAAACAGACTGTTGCGCTCATTCGCGCTTATGCTAATATAGCCGCCGAAATGAAGGAAGCAGGTTATGACGACAAGGATATTGAAGAGATTAAATGGGAATTAGATAACTATTTGCGCTTGCGGGAAATTATACGAAGAGCCAGCGGCGAAATACTCGATATGAAGCCCTATGAAGCGGATATGCGATTTTTGATCGACAATTTTATTCAAGCTGACCAATCCAGAAGAATTGATCCATTTGAAAATCAAACATTGCTTGATATTATCATTCATTCTGGAATTGCTGAAGCAGTTAATCAATTACCAGAAGGGATTCGAAGTAGCAGAGAAGCCGTTGCTGAGACAATTGAAAACAATGTACGCCAGAAAATCATCAAAGAACATTTAATTGACCCTGCATACTTTGAAGAAATGAGTACCCTACTCAACACAAT
Source organism: Saprospiraceae bacterium (assembly GCA_044227375.1). Classification (GTDB taxonomy): domain Bacteria; phylum Bacteroidota; class Bacteroidia; order Chitinophagales; family Saprospiraceae; genus Vicinibacter. The sequence continues at coordinate 63 of JBGAWX010000135.1, read as the reverse complement.
TATTGCTGAACTTCGAGAAAAGAGAATCAACTACGAACAATACCTACAGAAAATGGCAGATCT
>JBGAWX010000134.1:0-9171 GCA_044227375.1 Saprospiraceae bacterium | reverse complement strand
GCAATTGTAAAAGAAGAAATCAAAATGAAAATCAGGATACATATTGATAGCCTGGAATTAAAAACAGAATCACAAAATAATTTGAGATTAAGCGGTTGGTTTTTTGGGGACATGTGGGATGTTTTAGGAATTAATATCAGAATATACTATTTCATTTAATCTTTGGGTTGGCTTTCAAAATCAAGATAGTCAACAACTTTTCCATTGCTATTTATACTAAAGTTTTATCCTTAGTCTATTGGACCAAATCATTCGGTAAATACTTTTAATGATTGTTGAAACTGCGTAGTCTTCCCGAATTTGAAGGCAACGCAAAAATATTAAAAATATCCGAACTTGAGCCATAACAGATTAAAGATGAAGCTAATATGATTGAAAAATGGCCTGTTTGTTGAATCAAATCGTTGAATGGATTGATGAAATCCGGGTCAGGATTAGGGTTTTTATAATTAAATGAGAAGTCTGTAGGTCAGGATTAAAAATCATTTAACTCACAACTGGATTTTAAACAAGTAAGTGAGATTAACAGAAAATCCTGATTCTGGCTGAAAAGATCTTAAGGTAATCGAATCTTCAAAATTGTGAATTTTTGACTTCAAAATAAAAGCGAGGTGTTGAATACAAAATAAGCATTTATTGCAGTGTTTTATAGCTCTTAATAGCATTAATTTTTGTGATTTATAACAAGTTGTCATTTATCAAAGAATCAATAAATAGGAGTAATTTTTAATAACCCTGCAAATGTTGCACACCATAAATTTCCATCTTTATCTAATGCTATACTCGGAATATAATTGCCTGGAACATTAGAATTTTCTTTTGTAAATGTTGCCCAATTTTTTCCATCAAATTCTGAAATTCCAACCCCATTAATACTAAACCAAATAGTGTTAGTTTTTTCATTGATTGTAAAATCAAGAATGTCATTTCTTGGAATATTTGAATTCTTTGTATCAATTGATATCCATTTTCCATCAACTGTATATTCAATGAATCCTATTGATTGAGGAAATCTATTTTCATAAAGCGAAAACCAAATATTTCCGGTCTTATCTTCATATCCTTTTTTGATTGCCATAGTCTTTAAAGGACAATCCGAGGAATTGAATCTTAGAATATTTAATCCATCAAACATAACATTTCCTTTATCTGTGCCAACCCACAATCTCTTTTTACTATCTACAAATACTCCAATAATATAATTTGAAGGAAGCTCTGAATTGGATGTGTCCATGATCGTCCAACTATTTTTTTCAAATTTTATTAATCCAAAATGACTTGTTAGCCATACTCTACCATATTTATCTGCATAAAGTCCAGTAGTTATTTTTATTGGAGAATTTGTTGCATCGTATACGTTCCATTCGTTTCCACTTAATTTGTAAGTTGTAAATCCATCACTAAACCATTTGTTGTTATAAAGATCTACCGTAGAATTCATAATGGAAAGTTCATTTCTTTTTAATCTTAGCGCAGAATTATTTGAATTTATAACAAGTTTAGTATCCTTCTTTATTTTTGAAATTCCATTATCAGCTCCTAACCAAATAATGTTATTTTTATCAATAGAAACTGTTCTGGTTATATCACTTGGGATAGTTGAATTTTTTGTTGTATAAACAATAAATTCATTTTTTAATAGATCTGAATTAACCTTTTTATTAATAATATGAATTTGCCCTGAAGGGCTAAATTCTTTAAGCCACCAAGGATCGTCGCGTTGATATAAAACATTGAAGGTGTCATTGTAGAATTCAAATAGGATTGTAATTGATGAATTAACCGGATTCCCATCTTCAATTGCAGGCTTCCAACCAGTCATTGAATTGATTGTCTTGTGAAGCTCAAGTTTTGATACTATTTCATTAGCCCTATTCCCAATGCTCTTTACACATTGTCGTCCGAGAGTGTCGACAAAAATTTCCACAAATACAAGCCCTTCAATTTTTTCAAGGTCAGCTTTATTAAATTTATTGTCAAAGTATGAGTTCAAATCACCATTGTAGATTGCTTTATCTTCTCCACAATCCAAACAAAATTTAGTAAACCGACAATTATTATAGTGTTCCGGATATAAAAAAAGACCCTGACAATATATTGAATTGACGATTAATAATAATAGGCTAAATATTGGAATGTTCATCTTCATTAGATTATTCAACCTTAAATTGTAATGTTGCAAAAATGAATTTAATTTAGCATTCTAATTCCTACCCCTACCCCAATCGCTCTTCCATATGCTCCAATGCAATGCCTTTCGTTTCCGGAACCCAAAGTTTTATCCAGATCAGTTGAATACACATCAGTGCGCAAAACATTCCGAAGATGAATTCAGGACTTAATACCGTTACCAGCTTTGGAAAAATCAAGGTCAGCACTGCAGCAAACAACCAATGTGTAAAACTTCCCAGCGTCTGACCGGCATCGCGATGTTGGTTTGGAAAAATCTCGCTGATGAATACCCAGATGACAGCACCTTGTCCGATGGCATGCGCCGCGATGAATGCAAATATGCAGTACGTCACAATGCCCACATGCCCCGATGCAAACGCCCAGGAACACAATCCTAATGAAAGGATGTAACCAAAGCATCCCCAATACAACAAGGTTTTTCTGCCTGCTTTGTCAATCAGCCAAAGTCCGATCAGCGTAAAGACTAAATTGACCAAACCAATACCTACAGATTGCAACAGTGCCGCTTCCTGTCCCAATCCCGTCATTTCAAAAATGCGCGGAGCAAAATACAGGATGGCATTGATGCCGGATAGCTGATTGAACACGGCAATAAAAAATGAAAGCAGTATCGGTCTCAACAATGATTTGGTAAAAAATGGTTTTTTTGCGGCTTCAGTTTTCACTGATGATGCAATGCTGTTTGTAAGTGTTGTGATTTCTGTTTTGTCTGCTGTCGGATTTAAGTTTGAAAAAATTTCAATCGCTTTGTCCGTATTCTTTTTTCGTACGATCAGCCAACGCGGACTTTCCGGCAATCGCATGCACAACAAAATATAGAGTATTGATGGAATGGCCTGCACTCCCAGCATGTATCTCCATGAGTCCGGACCCAAATGACTCAGCAACGCATTGGAAATAAATGCAATTAAAATACCGAGCACGATATTAAACTGAAACATGCCGGTTAGTTTTCCCCGGATTGCAGGTGGTGATATTTCAGTGATGTAAAGTGGAGCAGCTATCGTCGAGATTCCAATTCCCACTCCGCCGATAAACCGGAATACAATAAATGCATACACGTCTGTAGCAATTGCAGATCCGATTGCAGAAATCAAATACAAAAAACCTACGAGGATCAATGCTTTTTTTCTTCCCCAGTGTTCAGTAGGAAGGCCGCCGGTAAGTGCTCCCAGGATCGTGCCCCAAAGGGCCATGCTGATGGTCAGTCCATGCATCACACTGTCGAGCTGCCAGATTTTTTGAATGGTTTGTTCTGCTCCGGAGATGACTACGGTATCGAATCCAAATAAAAATCCGGAGATCGCGGCAACGAGCGCGCTGTAATACAAAACATATTTCGGATTTAGTGTAAACATGCAACTGGTTTTATGCGTGAGAGTATTCCTGTTTTTATTTTTTCAGTGGTACGTTCAATTGGTTGATCTGCACATTGCCGGTATCTTTATAAAATACAGCTTCCGGTTTGTTATCGCCCTGCACCGTGACCGATTCCAAAATCAGATCATGCACATCATCAAACACCATTGCAGGACGGTAATCGGGATCTTTAATTTTTAAGCGCACATTTTTAAAGTGAAGTCCTTTAACATGGCGCACATAAAAACCCCAGGCCGGCAATTCGCCAAACATCGAAAACTCGGGATATGAAGTTTCGAGTTCCGGAATGTCTTTGATGCGATACAGGGGCAGATGGGCATAGGCTTTATTTCCTTTACCCGGATAGATGATCTCGATATTTTCCAACAGCACATTCTCTACATAAACACCCGGATTGCCCGTGATCGATGACGGAAACACATTGTGAAAGAATGCCAACTCCGGACCTCTGATCTTATAATTTTTATCGGGTTTGTCAAACGGAACGGTGACTTTCATATTCCTGATGACGACATTGCGCAGTGGTCCCGCTTTTTCTGCACCACGGATTCTTCCGATGCGGATGAAGATGGCGTTACCTGTGTTTTTTGCAACAATGTTTTCGACAAGTACATTTTCAATAAATCCTCCCTGGGTGCATTCAATCGCAATCGCCGATCTGAAGGTGTCATACACTTTGATGTTTTTGATCACCACGTTGCGTGCGCCGCTTACCAATGAGGTACCGAATTTTATTGCCGATGCACTCGAGCGTATGATGCAATCTGCTATGTAGATGCTGTCATTGATTTGTGATAAACTGAAATCTTCCGATTTGATGCAGATGCCATCATCGGATGCATTGATGATGCAATTGGTGATTTGCACATTCTGGCAATCTACGATATCGATCCCGTCGTTGTTCCAATACGTGTCGCTCTCCACATGGATGTTATCGATGACGATGTACTTGCTTTTTTCATATGTCTGAACCCAGCTTGAAGCATTTTTAATGGTGACCCCGGTGACCCTGATGTTGCTGCAGCCATTGAAATCAATGACTTGTGGCCTGTATTCGTGCCATGCTCTTTTTTCTTCTGCATGATAATACTTGCTGTTGATAGCCCCGACATAAAACAAGCTGTCGATGTGCAATGCCAGTTCAGCGCCTCTTCCATCGATAGTTCCTGTTCCGGTGATGGCGATGTTGGATGCTCCATCTGCAAGGATGAAAGCCATCCATTTGTGAAGGCGCAGGTAATCAAAAAAATTCAGGCTGCCCAACAACTCTGCGCGCTTTTCAAGATGCAGTGTCACCCCATTTTTCATCAGGATCGAACCGGATACAAACTTTCCTTCAGGGATCAGCACCGTGCCACCACCTGCGGCAGAGGCTGCATCGATTGCTTTTTGTATAGGCTGTGTATTGAGCGTGACGCCATCACCCACAGCACCAAAGGATACGATGTTGTACACCATGGCGGGTAATGAACTGTGAATGGTAAAAAGGAAGATGATGATAAAGCGGTAAGAAGTCATGATCTGGAATAAACATACAAACCTAATCAGAAGACTCCGTATTTTGATGCCATTGGAAAGGAAAGCCATCCTCTATTCATGGCATGCTTGAATTTTTTATCACAGTTCTCTTGTGATGAAATGAGCCACTTTATTTTACTACTGTAAATTGTTTATGAATGATTCCAGAATTCGTTCTTATTCTCAATACATAGAGTCCGGCCGCCAATTCTGACGTTCTTAAAATGGCATCTTGCCGTCCCGCGGTTAAGAATTTGCCAAACGGATTTTTCAGCAATACTTTTCCTGTCTTTTCGATGACAAGAGCTTCTACTTCAGTATCATTTGGCAACCAAAGTTCTATTCCCAATACATCTCTTACCGGGTTTGGATATAAGTAAACATTTACCTCATCATCTCTGAACACTTCTATTTCAATAATCTGACTGTAAGAGAAACTACCATTTCGATTCACTTGCCTTAACCGGAAATAATAGGTTCCGGTATTGTATACATCAAAGTTGTCAAATTCATAATTATGCCTGTTCAGTGCAGGATTCTCATCGGCTTTGACAAAACCAATTTCTTTAAATTCCCATTCACTTTCATATCTTCTTTCCACGATGAAGTGATCGTTATTTATTTCCAATCCTGTTGCCCAATTGAGTTCAATAAAATTACCATTATACTCTCCATCAAATCTCAGCCAATGCAGATCTAATTTTTGTTGTACTAATTCTTCATCAATCGGCTTTTTGATATGCTTAGAATGATCTATAGTGTCCTGATCCTGTTCAATGGAATCTAACTCCATACCGATTACAAGATGATCCCCAAGTGCATTCGTATCTCTCTTCAGATCCCCTCCGGATGTGGCTTTGATCTGACAGCCTGCACCTATATTGACTATAGCTCCTCCGCTCATTACTGTAAATGTCTTGGTGGTATTCAATCCATTTAAGTTGGTAATGTCACAATCGACATTTGGATTGCTTCCTTTAAACGGTGCACTGGCTGCGTAATACTGAGGTATGTCGAAACGCAAATAGTATTTACCAGGTTTCATACATCCTGTAATAAAATATCCGTCTTTGTTTGGAATGCCCTGTTTGATTCTCGTTTTAGTAGAATCTACTACTTTTTTCGAAACGGCATCTACTATATATATTTTGATGTTGTTGATTCCTTTTTCGCGTTTATCATAAACTGAATTTACATTTCTGTCCAACCAGGCATCTCCTTCAATTAAAGCACATTTGTACAATCCCATATCCCAATTGCCATTATGCATGCCAGGCACTAAATGGATGACGCGGGTTGTACCGGATCCATTTGAATTGTCGACATCACTATCTATCAAATCAGATCCATTCTTCGGCGTGGTGGTAATCCATCCGGTTGTTGGCTGGAATTTCAAATAGTAGTCTTTAGGCATAAGTTCTTTAAATTCATATTGACCATTGGCATTTGTTGTGGTACTCCTTAGCTGTTTATTGGTCACTGCATCATATAAAAATACTTTGATATTTGGAATGCCCTCTTCTCCTAGAGACTGAAGTCCATCACCATTCCGGTCATGCCATACGGAATCTCCCAAACTCGCATACCGAATAATGCCTGCATCATAAGTACTGTCTATTTGCCCCGGAACGATACTTACACATCCTCCATTTCCTAAAGAGTCGACATCACTATCCATGCGATCATCAGTTCCAACATCCTTGTAAGTGAATCCCGCATCATTCATTGCAGATGGTGCTTTGAAGGTTACATAATATTCCATTGGAACATCATAAATTTCAAATGCATAATTTCCATTCGGATCTGTAGTATCTTTCTTTATCAACAAACTATCACATCTATAAAGACTTACTATAACATTTTCTACACCAAATTCCGCAGTATCCTGCAATCCATTTGCATTAAGATCTTCACTCACAGTACCACATAGAATTGAAACCGGCAACTCAATCAATGTGGAATCATCAACAGTTCCTTTGTCACTAGGCTCTCCAACGTTCGTTCCACCTTTTGATGGATCATTCGTAGCGTTTAATCCGCTGTCAGATAAATCAGTGACATCATCCGGATCTAAGTCTCCGCTACCTGATGGATTATCATGTCCAGGAAGATCTCCGGATGCCAATGCTTGATTATGATATATTCTCTTTAATGGTTTGAACAATATTTTGAATCCAACAATCACTTCTTCATCGGGTAAAATAGAACCTCCTGCAAAAACATTCAAAAGATCTTTTTCATTTGTTCCATTGAATCCGGAATTTAATGAAATCTGATTCAAACTGTTTTTAATGATTGATAATTCTACTATGTTATATTCTCCTTGCAAGACCGGAATTGAGTCAACATAACTTCCGAATTCAGTTGTGATATCATCTGAGACTTTAAGATCCGTCAATGAAACATTACCATTGTTTCTTACTTTCAACTCCAATGTTGCTTCAAACACTCCATCCTGAAGTTTTTTCAGATCCCGGAGTTTTTTAGCAATACCAATCGCCGGTTGCTGGACTAAGACAGTTGTTACATCATCTATACCCAATATATCGTCATCCAAAGGATCTTTGGCCGTTACTGTTGCAGTATTTAATTTGAATCCTTTATCAATATCTTCCTGTGTTATGGTGTAAGTTGCAGTATAACTTACTGAATCTACTTCGCCTGGAGCCAAACTTGGAATTGATGAGCCTGATAATATTGCTAATGTATCTGTTATAGTTACATTTCTTAATATTGCATTGCCGGTATTTTTAATTATAAATTTATAATGGATCTGTTCGCCGGGATCTGCATTGCCATCATTATTCGAATCAATAAATACTCCGGTTTTGATCAGCTCTATTCCGGGTTTCACAATATAAACAACCTGAAGACAACTGTTTGAATTACCACATTCATCTGTTGCAGTCCAGGTCCTGTGAATAGCTGAAATGCCGTTACAGATTCCGGCAATATTCACATCGTTGTAAACCAAATTCACTGCGGAGTCCAAACAATAATCACGCGCAATTGCAAAACCTGTACTGACTGGATCCGTATTCTCTCCACAAATCTTAGTGAGATTCGGCGGACAGGTAATGACTGGTTTAGAAGTATCAAACACCGTAATGCTTTGATCACAAAGACTGGTGTTTCCACAGCTATCCATTGCTTTCCATGTCCTCAATGCAGAATAATTTCCTTTACAACTTCCTGGAGTGATTATATCGGTATAGCTTATATTCTGTACGATATCTGTACAACGGTCAGATGCAGTAGCTTTTCCTGATACTTCCGGATTCAAACCTAAATCACAACTTATGGTAATGTTTGGCGGACAATTTATAACTGGTCTGGTAGTATCCTGCACCTTAATCGTTTGAATACATTCATTCTTATTTCCGCAACTATCATAAGCCACCCAGGTTCTGATTAATGTATAGGTATCAAAACAATTTCCATTGGTCCTGGTATCCCGATACTCTATATGAGTTACTTTATTCGTACAATTATCCAAAGCTCCGGCACTTCCCGTTCTAGATGGTTCGAGACTTACATCACAATTGATGGTCAGATTTTCAGGACAGAAGACTCTTGGTCTCGTGGTATCTTCTACTGTGATTAATTGAATACAACTTTGTGCATTATCACAGGAATCCACAGCAGTCCAGATCCTTGTTAACAGATAACTATCGCTACATCCCGCATATGCTTTGCTATTGGTATACGTAATATTGGTTACAACATCTGTACAATTGTCCGTCGCCTTAGCATTGCCAGTAAATGCAGGCAAGGTATTCGCCTGGCAATTGATAGTTTTATCAGCAGGACATTGGATTTCCGGTTTTGTGGTATCCTGTACTGTGATGAGCTGTTCACATCGGCTCAAATTATTACATGAATCAACTGCCGTCCAGGTTCTGGTGATCAGATATTTATCGTGACAACTACCATCGGATCTTACATCCTCAAAACTGATGTTCGTTACCACATTGGTACAATTGTCTATTGCTGTTGCAATACCAACTTTAGATGGGTCCGTGTCAGAATCACAATCTAAAGTTACATTTGAAGGACAGGTGACTTGAGGTCTTGTCTTAT
>JBGAWX010000133.1:0-9196 GCA_044227375.1 Saprospiraceae bacterium | reverse complement strand
AAGTTATAGGTAAACTCTGCATTTAACGGTTTATCAATTAGCCCAAATTCACCATCTTCATTCGTTCGAATATCTGGTCCTATTTGATTATCTCCAAGAAAAGCCCGAACAAGTACATCCTTTAAAGGCTGTTTTTTTAATTTTCTTCTACCTTGATCAATTATAACATTATAAACACCTGGAGATTTATGATAAAAGATACCTCCGCCTCTTGTAGCTATCCAAATATTATCAAATTTAATCGAACATATATTTTGCAAATCAGGGAGTTGGTTTTCTAAATTGGCCGCTTTAAGTTGAATCTTTCTCCAGTTGGCCTTGACAGTCAATTCGCCACCAATAAATTGAAGTAATCCATTTGTTGTTCCAAAGTAAATTGAACCATCTGGCCCTTCTGTAATTGCATCAAAATGTATAAATCCTCCATCGGGGTAAGGAATATCTAAACTTGATAGAAAATGCCAACCATTAATATCCCGAACTCCAATTCCATTTAAATCGCCTCCTACCCAAAGTCTTCCACTTTTGTCAACTAACATAGCTCTAATTTCTTTATTAGGATTAAGAGGCAATACAGGCGTATTGGCTTGATCATATTTGCCAAAATATGTACCATCTGAATTTCTTATCATGATAAATGGATCCACACAATTTGTGTTACAAGAACGCCTGATTGCAGCGTAAACCATTCCGTTTTCGGGATCCGATGCAATAGCAGTAACCATTCTGTCTTGATTTCCATAAGGAGGCATATTATCCTTGATGCTTTCCCAAAATGATGTTGGCAAGGGCTCTAAAGTAGTTCGTTGGATTGCCAGGCCACCATTGTAACCCGGTTCACAAAGTTGAGGAGTAAATCCTGCCCAAGGTTCACCGGTCTTCTTGTTAAAATCTAAACTTCTGACTACAAGCGAAGGAAAAGCATTATTATAAATTTCTAAAAAATTTAAATAGGTAGACCCTGGGGGCAAAGTATACGGAATGCCCGAAACACTTAAAAGTATATTTAATTCAGCTAAGGATAATGATTCATCAAATCCATTAGGTGGTTTTGGTGGTACGTAGCGGCGAACAAAGTTGCCTGAATTATATATCCACATTCCTCCTACTTGTCCTAAACATGGACTCGTTTTACTCATGCCAACCCAAATATCATCGTTAGCAGGGTTCCTTCGCATTGACCTTACAACATATCCATTCATGCCAAACTCATTGGGTATACTGCTCCAAATATCATTCTGGAATAGATACACCCCAGAACCACTTGCTCCAGCATAAATATTATTTTGCCCATCGATCTCTAAAGTGTTAAACCTATCAGTGCTGAATATTGGGGTATTTGAAATATTAAATACCTTTCCAATTAAAGTATCCGGAGGTGCACTTACTGTTACAGTTGCAGTACAAGTTTCGGTATTGCCATTATTGTCGGTTACTTTAAGAATAACCGTTGGAGTCCCAATGTCAATACGACTGAATGTTTTTTGACTCGCATCAATATCCCTAATTCCGCAAATACTAGTGCTTCCGTTGTCAAGCTCATCTGATAGAATTGTGGCATTTCCCGATTTATCAAGCCTAACTTCTATATTTTTACAATTCGCATCAGGAGGAATAGTGTTTTCAATTTTTATTCTGGCAATACAACCTGACTGGTTTCCATAATTATCTGTTACTAATAAAATAATATCCCTTTCACCAATTTCATTGCATGTAAACATAGTTTGTTCGGATTTGGCTATGTCGATTGAAGCTATTCCGCATGCATCTTTACTATTGCTATTTAATTCTGTTGGAGTTATTGTTGTTGATCCATTACTATTTAGAATCTTAGTGACATTCCTACATATTGCTTCAGGTGGAATATTATCTTTGACAACGACATTTGAAATACATGTTGACGTGTTTCCATTATTGTCTACAACAGTTAGGGTTACGTTGTTCGTAATGCCAATATTCGCACAATTTAACAAAGTAGGATTAATATTTAATTCTCTAATCCCGCAAGCATCATAACTCCCATTATCAATTAATGTTGAAGTAAGAAATACATTTCCAGTTTGATCCAAATCAACAGTTATGTTCTTGCATATTGAAATAGGTTTAATTTTGTCTTCTATCTTGAGGTCCGAGGTCGTCACAAGAAAAGCTTTCTACACTAAGATCGAACCGTTGTATTCCATCAAGACTATAGCTTCCATTATCAACTTCTGAAGAATTTAGAATCTTATTTCCATTCTCATCCAAATTAACAGTGATATCTTTACATTGTGCTACAGGAATGGCTGCTGGACCAGCTAAAACAGTTACAATGGCCGTGCAAGTCGAAGTGTTTCCATTGTTGTCAGTAATAGTTAGTATCACTGGATTAGGTCCTAAATCACTTGAGGATGGGGTGAAAATGAAGGTCATCTTGTCTAATGTATATCTTTGAATACCCACAGGACTACTACTGCCATTGTCCACATCTGTTGGATTTATAGTCACACTAAAATGAGCGTGGTTGATTCGTTGAAGAGAGACAGTTATGTCTTTACAATTTGCAACTGGTTGTGCTTTGCACAATTGAATCAATCCTGTCATTATTGATATTGCCAAAAGGAATATAATTTTTTTCATTGACTTTAATTATAAATTGTATTATTAAAATATCTTTAAGTACTATATAAATATTCAATCACTCCACCACCACCCTCAAATGCCTGCTTCCCTCGCTTCCCATCACAGATAAAATATAAATCCCTTTTGAATAATCTTTCAAATCAAGTTCGAGTAAGTTGCTTCCTCTTTTAATAGTATTTCTTTTGAGTATCACAACCCGACCAGTCATGTCAACAAGTTGAAAGACGCATTCTACCTGTTTGCTGCTATTCAATTGAACATTTAATTTATCATGTGCAGGATTCGGATATACAATGAGGTCATCGATTATATTTTCTTCATGATTTTCTCTGTCGTTTAAATTGCATTTGCCAACATAATCTCCATGGGCAAGATGCGAGGCGACAGCATTATCGTCGACACAGATTTGTTGCCAGGGATTTTTTTGGCTGTTGGTTTTATGACAAATCCATACTTTATGATTTGGGGAATTGCCTGCATAACAGCGCGCATCCTCCGCTATTATTTTAAAACAGTCAGTTGCTATACACCCATTCTTATCAGTCACACTTATACAAGCTATTGCTTCTTCTAACAACATGGCGTTAATCGTAGCACTTCCTGTACAGGATGGATTCGCGGATAAAGTAGTTTCTATTGAATTGTTAGGACAAGTTGTATTTTGACATGTTCCACCTGAAAATAGTTCATCACCGGAAGCTTTAGTAACGTTGCATTTCAGCGGACGATTTAATGTCCACTTGTATGTGAACGGAGCCGTTCCTCCAGTTATCACAGCTGTATGAATTATAGTTTGATCCGCCGAATAACCAAAATAGCTCCACTCGTCGGGTCCTGCGTTTACGGTCATTGCACATCCTCCGCCACAACCTTCATCTATCGTACCGTTACAATTGTCATCCATTCCATTGCAGGCTTCTGTTGCACCAGGATATACTGCGGGGTTGTTATCGTTGCAGTCGTTGTTGTTAGCAACATATCCAGCAGTTATGGTACAAGCATGTGCAGCCATATTGGGGTTGCCGAATCCATCTCCATCGGCATCCTGGAAGATTGTTAGTATGACGTTTTCGTCAATCAATCCATCACAATTATCGTCGATGCCGTTACAAATTTCAGTTGACTGTGGATAAACATTTACATTATCATCATTGCAATCCGTATTGTCAATAACAAATCCACCGGGTTGATTACACGAAAGTCTTATCGAGTTAGGATTGCCGTACCCATCTCCATCAGAATCTTCAAACCAGCTTGATTGACCACTGATTTCAGGATCGCTATCATCCGTTAAGCCGTTGCAATTATCATCTATGCCGTTGCATATTTCTGTTTCTGCCGGATGAATCGATCCATTCAGGTCATTGCAATCTGTATTATTAGAAACATAACCCATAGGGGCAGAGCAAGCCAATTTGCTAACAGCAGGATTTCCATAACCATCGCCATCTGCATCACGGTAAAAAGGCAACAATACATTCTCATCTATTTGTCCATTGCAATTATCATCTAATCCATTGCAAATCTCATTCGCAGCTGGGTTTATAATTGCGCCGTGTTGATTCGGATCATCGTTGCAATCTGTGTTGTCAATTACAAAACCTGCGGGCGCAGTGCAATCCTGGGTCGTTGCATTTGGATTGCCAAATCCATCGCCATCTGCATCCCGGTAAAAAGTAATCAACAATCCTTCATCAACGAGATCGTCACAATCATCATCAATGCCATTACAAATTTCGATTCCTCCGGGGTGTGCACCATATACTGCATCATTGCAATCCAAATTGTTTGTTACATAACCATTTGGAATTGTACATACTTCCACAAAAACATCAGGGTTACCAAATCCATCTGCATCTTCATCAATATAAAATGTTGATTTAACTCCTTCATCAATTTCTCCATTACAATTATCATCTATTTCATTGCATACCTCTTTTGCTCCCGGAAAGACATTTAAATTACGGTCATCACAATCTGTAAAATCAGTGACATAACCTATTGGCTGCTCACAATCTTCTATTATCGAATTTGGATTGCCAAATCCATCACCATCTGCATCTTCGTAAAAGGAGGGTGCATGCTTACCTTTTATTTTACCTTCTTTAAATCGTGCCACACCGGCTGCATCGACAACGGTTACCATGTATGTTCCCGGAGGAGCAAGCATGATGTTTCCACTTTTTCCATTACTCCAGTTAAATGCAAAGGGAGCATTTCCTCCAAGCATACTTGCTGTAAGTGAACCATCTGCTCCGCCATAACATGCATCTTTCGAAGTTAATGCAACTCCTATATTGTCGAGAAATGCTGTCGCCTCTTTATCATCGTAACGGATTTGTAGAATGTTGAAGTTGGTCAACCTTCCAATAAGCGTAGTTGAATTATCAAGTACGGACCATGGGATAGATACTGTAATACTATCTCTTCCATTTACGCTAATATGTTTCGAATCTATAAAAACAGTGTCGTTGTTGTCATTGAGATAAAAAAACTGTAAATCAGATTCAGATGCAAGGGCACCACGATTTCCAATTCTTGCATTGATTGTAATTTGTTCACCAATTAGGGGAAATGAATTGCTGAGAGTGAATACTTGGAAATAAAGATCTGCGGCTTTTCCCACCACAAAAGATCGCGTAGCTTCATTATTAAATTCATTTGTTTCGGTCATTTTCCTGTCAGGATCCACGATCGCACGGATCACATGAAGCCCTTCTTTCATGGAAGCCCATTGATTACTGAAATGCACCGTATATGTGGAAGATGATAAAAGCCCTTTACTGCGAACTTTCTGGTGAGGCAGATCATCTACCTTCACCAGGACATCCACGGAATCCACAATATTGCTGGCGCCAATATTCTGGTAAGTGACATCTATAGTTATTGGCTCTCCGATTTCCGGGTTTAATAAAGAAGGCGCGATGTATTTTGAAAGCGTCCTGTAATCGGGACTGCTGGTTATGGTTACATCGACAATCATAACATTGTTGTCTTCCCTGCATTCTTCATATCTCGAATCCCAGTCAGCGGTCATCCGCACTTGGTAAGTTCCTACATCAGGAAATACAAATGAATTAGGCAGTGCAACCTCATGAGGTGATATATCAGAACTTGTTTCACATCGAAAACAGGATCGAGAAACATTAGTAGTGTTTACAAATCCTAAATCCAACCAACCGTTGATTTGAGGACCGCTAACCTCAAAGCGGGTTCTTACAAGAGATGCACTATATGATTTATGATTTATAAGACCTATGGCGAGCGCTACCGGTTCACCGGCATTGTGAGGCTCTTCCCAAAAATTTGGATTAGGTTTAGGATCTTCGGGATATAATTCAAAACACTGCCGTCCAAGTGAAAAATCCCAACTCAAATCTGCATGGGCTTCCCCATCCTCGTCGTATTCTTCGATGACATCGGTTGCATCTACTATAGCATTTATCACAGGACATCCATACGCAGGGGTTGGAATTGTCATAGATACGGGAAGTGATGATCCGGAAGGAATTGCGGTTGAAATAGTAAGCGGATAATGATTTCCATTCACTTCAAAATCTACAATAAACGGTTTTGATACTGCCGCTATTCCGTCATTAGAAATGGTTGCCTGAACACTTATAGTACTTCCTATTGCAGGATCTTGAGGAATTACAGGACTACAGGAAATCCGAATACTTAAATCTGCTTTGCAATCATAGATTATTATTTTTGATGAATATAAATTATTTGTTTCATTGAATTCACCAACAGCATTATTAATGGTTCTGTCATATCAATACAAGATGGATTATTAATTGAAAATTTCACACGGCTATCGCAGAGATAAAAGAATGGTGTAAGTCCGGCGCGGCTAGGACCGCTAGCTGTAAGATCAGGTAATAATGGACAAATTTTTACATATGCTACATTGGAATTATTATTCTCTTTTAGTTCCGATATATCGTTATTTACGTCTGCACGAGAACGGATGGTTTCAGTTCCATTTGTAATGGGAGAAATAAAGGAAAAGGCAGTGGTATAAAATGTACCGGGTGCCAATTCTGGAATTGGGAATTGTTGTGCCAGAGCTGTTCCCGTACTTGACAAATACATATCGGCGACCGTGACACCTGCGTTTCGATTACCTACATTTTTTATTTTCAAAGTTCCGGTAATCGATTCCCCTTCAAAAATTTCTTTATCATCAACCGTGATTTCTGAAACCAGGTCTGGTCCATCATTCGAACAATCCACTACGAGATATGAAAAGAAGGTATCCCTTGCCAGTGTAAAATCAGTTACGGAAATGATAAGTGAATATTGTCCGATGCTTGAAGTGCGGAATGAAATGCAATAATTGCCCTGTGAATTTGTGAAACCGGTGTATTCCTGTCCTGTTTCATTAACATGAATCGTAACTGTTGCTCCTGCGACACTATTATTTTTAAGTGGTACAGCAGTATTTTGATAAATAGCTCTGCCACAAATACTATAGAAATTACCCTGGCAATTTGTTGCTGCTCCACCTGCAGTTAAGTTAATTCTTCCAGGTACATTGAAGTTTCCATTCGTAAATGGACGTATCGCCTGGTTGTCGAGTTCGTTGATTTCTACAATAACATCTGTATAATCAATTACTACTTGCATGGGAACCCAGGCCGCCAATGTTGGAGTAACTATAGACCAAGAAACTGTTTTTTCGCTTTCGGGAAGTATTTCTGTCACCAATACATCGGGATAAACTTCGGTACTATCGTATTGATTGACGAGATGAACCAAAAAATTTCTAACAGTGTCCTTGGATGTATTTTGAAGTTTTGCAAATACTGTAATTGTACTTGCTGTCGCAGGATGATCATTGCTGAAGGTGATGCCGTCTGCAAAGATGACGAGATTAGGTGGAACAGTGATATCCGGTCCTGGAAATACCTGTGATGTAGTTTGACAACCACTTGATTCACTCGCAACGAATTGAACAGTCCAGTTTTTACCAAGAGGCAAACTTGCAAGATTTATAAAATAGATTTTTCCATTAGTTACATCAAAGTCCAATGGATCAGCGGCAAGCATAGTAATATTTAAATCCTTTGGATCAGTAAATACTCCATTGCCTTCAAAATCGAGCATCATTCTTGGGAATCCCGCAGTTGGTAAATTGCCATCTGTATCAGTGTATTTTATTTCAAAGCGGTAACTAAATGCAGGTTCTCCTTCTGTTGGAAAAACAACTGATGAAATAAAATTTGAATTTCCTGTAAATGAGAAGTCAGGTAAATTTCCGGAAACAGATAATTGTTTTGAAGCTGAAAAATTCGAATTACATCCATCCACGCTATACGTGATATTTGTAGTGCCGGCATTTAAACTTGTAATCAAACCTGTAGCTGAATTTATAGTTGCTACCGAAGTATTGCTACTAGTCCAGGCTCCACCATTTGTTCCATCACTACTATATTGAGTTGAAGCGCCAATGCAGATGGATGACACCCCGTTGATCGTACCTGCAGTTGCGATGGGTATTACATTTAATGTTCTCGAAGTAGTTTTGCTTCCATTGCAACCGGATACCGAATACGAAATAGTTGTTGCACCCGCATTTAATGCATTGATGATGCCGCTTACACTATTGATGGTAGCAACATTTACATTGCTGCTACTCCAAATTCCTCCCGGAGTTCCATTGCTTGAATAGACTGTAGTTTCATTTATGCAAACCGTCAAAACTCCATTCAGTACTCCCGCATTAGCGGCTGTACTCACATCAATGGTTTTAGATGCCTGTTGAGTGCCACCGCAACCAGAAATAGTATAGGTAATTATGGATGAGCCATTATTTATTCCAGTTACCATGCCTGTGACAGGATGCACCGTTGCAACAGATGTATTGCTGCTACTCCAGGTACCTCCCTGCGTTCCATTACTGAAATAAACCGCACCTGAACCGATGCAGATGGCAGCAACTCCATTGACAATTCCTGCGCTTACATTTGGATTTACAATGATATTCTTTTGACTGGTAACTATACCCAGGCAACCATTGATGGTGTATATAATAGTTGTATTGCCCGCATTGACACCAGTTACCTCTCCCGTAACCGGATTGACAGAAGCAATGTTAGGATTGCTGCTGCTCCAACTACCGTTTGCATCTCCATTTGAAACATATTGCGTACTTGCACCAATACAAATTGCCGATTGTCCTGTGATGTTTCCTGCATTGCCAACCGATATAGGACTTAACTGGACATTAAATTGTGAAGAGACCGGACTGCCACATCCTGAAGGAATACTATAAATCACTTGGATATCGCCACCATTTAAGGCAGTCAATAATCCGGTACTGGTATGAATAGTTGCAATCGCAGGATTACTTGTTGACCAAACGCCACCTGAATTCCCATTACTCTTATAAGTTGCGGATTGTCCCTTACATAGAAATACAGGTCCGGTGATTGTACCAGCGTTTACATTTGGATTTACAGTGATATTCTTTTGACTGGTAACTATACCCAGGCAACCATTGATGGTGTATATAATAGTTGTGTTGCCCGCATTGACTCCGGTGACCTCTCCGGTAATAATATTGACAGAA
>JBGAWX010000132.1:0-9210 GCA_044227375.1 Saprospiraceae bacterium | reverse complement strand
TATTTACCGTTATTTTAATATTGCTATTAATATTCTCCATAATTAGCTTCTCTTCCATGTCCCTTCCAGGGCATCACCATTTCACTAATAATTTTCATTAGGTAATCAAGTGTATACCCAATCACTCCGATTAATACCATACCGGCTATTACTCTTTCCCCTTGCAACTGTGCACGACTTATTTGAATTAAATATCCAAGGCCGGATTGAGCACCTACTAATTCTGTTGTAATAACAACCATCCAAGCAACACCTAGCCCAGTTCTTAATCCAGTAAATATTGAGGGCAATGTTTGTGGTAAAATTATTTTTTTGAAGAGTAATTGCTTAGATGCTCCATGACAACGCGCAACTTCTACTGTTCCTCTATCAACTAGGGTAACTCCTAAAAATGCATTACTAAAAATAGGAAAAAAGGCTCCAAGAGCGACCAGAAAATAAGCGGGAGGATCACCGAACCCAAACCATAAGAGTGCCAAAGGAATCCAAGCAATTGGTGGAATTGGACGAATAAATTCAATTATTGGTCGTAGAACATTATTAGTTTGCTTTTTTAGTCCTGATACTAATCCTAATGCCAATCCTAATGACCCACCTATAAAATATCCAATTATCACACGCTTTATACTAAAATAAGAATCCGATATGAATTGACCATGAAAAATTCCATTAAAAACTGTATCAGCAACCACAGAGGGAGGTGGTAAAAGATTTTGATTTGTTAAAAAATATCTAGATAGTAACTCCCAAATCATTAGAAACATCAATAACGACATGGCACTGGTAGCCACTGATTTAATTTTCGTTACATTCTTAATAATCATTAGTTAATTCTATGTGTTTTTTTATACTTCTAATGGAATAGGAGTGGGTATTACATTTCTCATTTTGCCATAAACGAGGAATAGACGGTTAAGTCTTCCTTCCCAGGAACCACAATAATCATTACAAGGGAATGACTTTTCTAATGATTTATGTAAAAACTCAAAATCACCTTCTCTTGTTGCTTCTACATACAAATAATGTAATTGATTATATTGTGATTTTTCAAGCTGTAATTTGAATTCATCATAACATGGAGTATCCTTATAGCGCAAGTAGAGTTTAGAAAGCGGTCGAAGCGGAGGAGAATATAACTCTTCTATGAAAAATTGAAAATCTAAATTTCCGTATTCTTTAGATATCTGTTGCTTTATCATTAACTGATTATGAATATCTGATAATGAAGTACAGATCATTTGCAATTTACCTCCTTTAGCAAGATAGTTATAAGAACCTTGAATGATTCTTGAAGACATATTATTTCCTAAGGGGCCACCATCGGAATGCATAAAAAAATTAGAATTAATTGGTGCCGGTATAACTGCAGGATTACTTATAATGCGAGAAAATCTCTCATTATTAATGTTTTCGTAAACATCACTTTTGCGGAAATCTATTTTATGTGCTAAATCGTTTAAGCATGCGTTGAAGTATGCATATTTAAGAGCTTTATCATTTATATCAGTGGCAACCACATGTTTTGCATTCCTCGCCATACTAATGGCATAAATTCCTGATCCGGTACCAATATCAAGAACGGTGTCATTTGAATTAACTTCCAATCTATTAGCAAGAAAAATAGATTCATCTTCAGATAATGGGAACACACGATTTATTTCCGGCAAATCAAAAGGGTCAGTAAGAATAAATAATTCTTGAAACTCACTTATTAGATAAGGACTTATCCATTCATTATTCTGTTGGTGCATCAATCCGAAATCAAAAAACACATTTAAGAGATCACCTTTATACCGGATAGTTTTGTTTTTTTTAAATATATTATCAAAAAGTATTGGATGCAATCTTTTAAATTCCTGAAGATTATTTTTTAATCTTCGAAATGAGGCTTTGTTAACAGTATCAATTGTATTCATAAATAAGGATTATAAAGGAGAAATGGCAGAGTCGTGATTATGAATGTTGGGTGAAGGGCGATTTCTGCTAAGGTAGTTTAGACTTTGTAATTTCATAAAGGTTATGGATTTAAATGAAAGCACTGATCTTCTCCGTGTTAATATTAGCAGCAGAAAGATCAATTTTTTGATTTAGTATTTTGTAGATTAAGTATATATTCATTTATCCAATCAGTATCGAAGGAATGACTAAAAACTAGATTTTTAATAGATATGTAGCATTCAAGTTTAGGTAAATCAAAAAAATCACTTATGATTTTTATTTCAGGGCTAGATTCAATTGAATAAATGAATTCTTTTTCAGCGTTTTTAACTGATAGTTCTTGAACTTTCATAAAGTTTTTCAAGAATTCGGATTCAGGTTGATTTAATTCCTCATTTTTTAAATTCTTTAATTGATTATCTAAATTAGTATAATTATTTTCAAGTTTTCGTATTTCATTGATAATAAAGTTGAAACGGTCTGAACTAATTTTAAGCTTGTTTGCAAATCTATAAATTAAATTTGCGAGTATTTCTGTGTTTTTGTTCTTTTTAATAAGCAATTGTCCGGAAAGAAATACTTGCTCATTATTGTTAATTATTTTTGGTAAGTTAAAAATCTTAAAATTCCATGATTTTGAACTTGTTTTTGTAACACGCATTATTTCATCACGAATATGGCTTATCTTAGGTTGCCAGCCTAAATAGCATATTTCGAGCTCACACTCTCTATTGCCTTCAAAAGGATAAATCAATTCACTAAGTGTTTTATTCCAACGAGAAGGATTTGCTAAACAAATCTGGTGAGGTGATATAAAGCTTAAATCTGGCTTTCTGAGGAATTTATCATAATGAATTTGCGCAACAGTTTTCTCAGCATATAGTATAATAAGTTCGAATGTAACTTCAATTATTGATTTAACAATCTCTTTTTGCGCCTGATTTCGGTATGATGTCCGTAGTAATTCAAAATATTTATTAGATTTTTTTCCGTCATCTTTTAATTTTGTCAATAATTCCTTTTCTTTATTAGGAATATTATTGCGTTCTAAAATTCTTATTATAGATTTTTCTATTTTTTCTTGATAGGTTTTATTGAATACGATATTTTCGTTGCTTTCAAGTGCTTTATAAACCTGATTAATATTGTCTTTATCTACATCTTCAAAATGTTTGACTAAGTTTTCAAAGGTCATTATTTTCTCTAACTCATCAGAGGTTTTTCTAGAAAACACAGCTAATTCACAACCTTCATTAACAGATTTTAAAAAGTATGCGACAGTAACAAAATCGTTTTTGTTATATCTCAGATCTACCACACCATCAGCAACACAAATCAAATCGAGTTTGCCATTTTCTAATAGATTAAATAAATGCTTAGCATTATAGGTATAAATTCTTTCATTATTTTTCTTTAACTCTAAACTATATTTTATTAAATCAAGATGTATAGGCTCTGATATTTTGTGAAGAGTGTTCCTTTCTGCCTGCATGGCCTCAGTAAGCGAATCCTGGGAATCGGTTTCAGATTCTGAAGGGAAAGTTCCGTATGCTGTAACAGAAAACTCTGATTCGTCCTCAATAATATCGCATATTGATAGCACGATAGGCGCGGCCCAAGTAACATATGGAAACCCAATCCTGAGTTGCTTGGCCTGATTATATTCTATATCTGCAGATGAAATCCCAAGGATGGAAGACAATCCATCAAGAATATTTTGCCTAATTTTTTTGGTTTCTCCGGTCTCAATTTTAAATAGAGATGGAGCGGTAATTTCAATATTATGATCATCCTGGAGTTTTTCCGCCAGGCTTGAAAGAGAAAGTGATAATAATTTTCGAGCCTCTTTTAGTCTTATACGCATGTATTGTTATGAAAAATGATTTAATCCATTAAACTTTTAACAAAGAGTTTTCAGGTTTTTAGATTACAAATCATGCGTTATAATCGGTTGGTATTCAGGTAAATAGTGTAATTTAATTCAAAAGTAATCTTTGTTGTTTCCATTGGTTCTTGCTTTGTTTGAAGGACAAATATACTATAAATTATCTGGATTAACCTAATAAAAAAATATTAACCTCATTTCATTTCATAAGGCAGCGTTTCATGAAATAATGGTATCTTTATAAAAGAAAGCCGCTGGTCGCCCAAAAGATTGGAAGATCAACGGCTTTTAAAAAGCTTGTCAAAGGAAACTGTTGTAGACCTCAGAAGCTCACTACAGTGATTCGACAAGCCTGGTAAACTATATATCAAATGTATGCAAAATTCAATCCCTGTTTATCAACAGGGCCTTGCAAATCCTTTGATGTTGAATTATTTTCAGGTTTGTTAGTTTTCATATTTTTTTGACAGGATGGTATAATAACGATTTTATCACCTTCTTAAATTTATTAATATGAAACAGATAGAAACTTTAGAATTAGTTACTCAAAGCAAAGTCCCAACTTTATTTGACCCTGCGTTACACTACGAAAATCCTTTTCTTGGGAAGATTAATTTATCCGATTGTTCATATTTAGGGATTAAGGATAAAACTAACCCAAATCCCTGTAAACGGAAACTTAAAAATTTAATTACGGGTCAAGATGCCCTAGCAATAGATCAACATTTGCATAATTCCTTAAGGGGTATGTGTATGCATTCCAATTATACATGTCCAGGAGCACAAATGGTATTCATGAAAAGTGATGAAAGGATTGCTATTTTTGAGGGTTTAACAGATAATAATATATATCAAGTATGTTTTTCGTTGAACTGTTATATTTTGGAATACCTATCAGGCGATACTGGTAATGATCTTACCTTTATCTTAATGTTCAAAGAGCTGAGGCGATGGAATGCAAGAAGCTTTCGAAAACACTTTTGGAAATTTCTAAAAAATATATCACAATTACAAGATAAATACTACCCTTATGCAAAAGGTTATAGCCCTGTGCTTAAGGATAAAAATTTTTCTTTTAGTTTTGGAGGGGTTGCAAACTATATTGCAGCTTTTTTTGCTGATAGCCCAAGAGTAAGTAGGCGATTTGCTTATACAGCGTTAATATTTAATCCACACGATCAATTTAACAAACTAAAAGAATCTGGGATCTTTAAATCATTCCAAAAATCAGTAGCTATAAATGACCATAGATTACAAGGATCAAAAAATGAATTCTTGACCGATTTTGGCGAACAGAGCGAATGGCCCCAGTACGATTCAATAGATGGATCTAGCGGGTGCCCTGTAAATAATTTCATAAAAACAAACAAGCTTTTTAGTTTCCTTAATCAGCCTCCACTAAGGTCTTTATTATGACAAAATTAATCGAATATAAATAAATTTATTTTTGATTGAAAGTACAATGTTTAAAAAAGTATGAATAGGATAGCGTGATTAGTTAATCGCTAAACTTTCAAAAGCTTCATTAATATATTCTCGTATCTTATCGAAAGTCCTGGGACGAGGTTTACATAAGTTTAATTCTAAGCGGGATAATGTAGCACCGGTTGATCCAATAATGGAGGCTACCTGCGTTTGCGTTTTGCCAGTTATTAATCTGGCATAATATAACTGTTCTCCTAGAGTATTGTAAACATCAGCAAACGGGAAATATCCCATAAAATTGATGATCTTTTTTGCAGAAATGACATCTGGTTGCTTATTATTATTTTCCCATTTGGAAACACAATTTTCATTTGTCCTTAACGCCTTTCCAACCGCAGATTGAGAAAGCCCCTTATCAAGTCTGAACTTACGAAGATGATCACCTAAGGTCTTAAATTCAGTTGGATAGTCCTTGCTGATAGGCTTTTTGGCCTTAAAACAGCATTTGGCAACTAAGCAACGAACCCTCCATCTTCTGATTTCCATAAGCCGTGACCGGGACTTACGTTACCTCTTATGGTTTCTTCTCCTTCGCCGACATAAATGACATTGGGATCTGCAGCGGCAACTTCAACAGCTCCGATGCTTCCTCCAAAAAATTTATCTGAGATATTAATCCAGCTTGCACCCGCATCGGTAGTTTTCCACACACCGCCTCCGGTAGTGCCCATATAAAATTCATTGGGTTTGTTTTCTACACCGGTTACAGCGCAAGAACGACCGCCACGAAATGGACCGATATGTCGCCACTCTATGGACTTGTAATATTTTTCGTCAAAGCGATCCTGGGAGAAGGCGAGTGTGAATGATAGAATACAAAGAATAAAGTGTAAGTTAGATTTCATAAATTATGGATTAAAAGCTCTCGCAATCCTGCGGGATAAATTTCAGCTCTAGGTATTTTTTAATTCAATATTCAATTCATTAATTATTTAAATTCAATGATCAATATTCAACAAACAATGTGCAATGCTCAAGTGTATTCTTGTTTGCTTTGAGAATTAAACATTAAACATTAACCATTAAACACACAGCTTATTCTTTTACAGAAAGTAAATATAAGCCCAGCCTGCAAGATATCCCAACAGGGCCAATAAACTGATGCGCTTAAAATACCATGGATAGCTGATTTTTTCCATGCCCATGGCTGTAACGCCAGCAGCTGATCCGATGATCAGGATGCTTCCTCCTGTACCTGCGGCATATGCAAGTTCATGCCAAAACAGATCATCAATAGGGTAATTGTACATTCCCATAGCTCCGGCAACTAATGGGACGTTGTCAATGACTGCGGACAAAAGCCCCAATGCAAATGCAACAATTGACGAATTTGATGTATTGTTTTCCAAAAGGATTCCTAATTGGTTTAGGATTCCGACATGTTCTAATGCAGAAATTGATAACAGAATCCCAAAGAAAAAAAGTATGCTTGGTATTTCAATTCTGGATAGTGCTTTTTGAACCGTTGGTTTTGGATAATCAGAAGCTACAGGATAAAGCAAAGGATGTTCTATTTCAGAAATCATCCAGATGATTCCCAACGCACCCATCATGCCAATAAAAGGAGGAAGATGCGTAATGGTTTTAAATACGGGAACCAGGATCAGCAGACCAACGCCAAGAAATAAATAGATGGCCGATGAAGTATGTAGCCGCATGACGTGATTGACGGATTCAATTTTTTTATTTTTAAATCGATTTAGCCGCGAAACAAATAATAAGGGAATGATCACGGATAATAATGAAGGAATTATGAGATGTTGAATTAAGTTTATCGAACTTACTTTCGCATCGATCCAAAGCATGGTCGTTGTGATGTCTCCGATCGGAGACCATGCGCCACCGCTGTTTGCAGCAATCACAATCATACTGACAAACCAAAACCGGTCTTCCTGATCATCAATCATTTTTCTTACAATAGAAATCATGACGATCGTTGTGGTTAAATTGTCAAGTACAGCTGAGAGGAAGAAGGTCAACAAACAGATGACCAACAGTAAGGTCATTTTATTTTTTGATTTGACCCATTTAGAAATTAATTTAAATCCTTGATGAAGGTCTATCAATTCGACGATGGTCATTGCACCCAACAGGAAAAAAAAAATCGCAGAAATATCACCTAAAATATGGAGCAAATCATTGGAGATGGTTTCATTTTTGAATTCTTCACTCAAACTGATGATGGTCCATAATAAGACTCCGGTTAAAATGGCGGTAACCGCTTTATCAATTTTAATGCTGTGCTCAAAAATGATCAGGATATAACCAAAAATGAATAAAATAATCAATACTGAAATCATAAGCTGCAATTCTAATCAAATATTTACCAAGATAAGCATTGAATTTCGATCAAACCATCATGCAGCAGGTATGAAACCATGTATTCTGAAATGGATAAGTATCATGATGTGTCATTGCGGTTCAAAGCTGCACCATGCGGTCTCATAATTTCGGAGGGATAGTACAGCCAACAGCCTTCTTTCCTATTTTTGCGGGGAAATGAAAGAAACCGTAAAAATCGGTAATATAGAACTCCCTCATTTTCCGCTGCTTTTGGCTCCGATGGAAGATGTCAGTGATCCTCCGTTCCGTGCTTTATGTAAGGAACAGGGTTGCGATCTCATGTTTACTGAATTTGTCTCAGTAGAAGGATTGATCCGGGATGCAGCCAAGTCCATGCAAAAACTGGATATCTATGATGAGGAGCGACCTATCGGGATTCAGATTTTTGGTGCCGAATATGATTCGATGATGAAAGCAGCTGAGATCGTTGAAGCAGCAAAACCCGAATTGTTGGATATCAATTATGGTTGTCCGGTGCAAAAAGTGGTTTGCAAAATGGCTGGTGCAGGAATTCTTAAAGATGTGCCCAAGATGGTGAAGCTCACAGAAGCCGTAGTCAAATCAACCAACCTGCCGGTCACTGTTAAAACCCGTTTAGGCTGGGATGATAACATGATTTTTATTGAAGAAGTAGCCGAGCGATTACAGGACATTGGAATCAAAGCACTTACTATACACGCCAGAACACGATCCCAGATGTACAAAGGAGATGCAGACTGGAGTTGGATATCAAAAGTCAAGAACAATCCAAGAATGCACATTCCGATTTTTGGTAATGGAGATATTGACAGTCCTATGAAAGCGCTCGAATATAAAAATCGATATGATGTTGATGGAATCATGATCGGACGGGCAAGCATTGGATATCCCTGGATTTTCAGAGAAATAAAGCATTTTTTCGCAACCGGTGAGCTTATGGATCCGCCGGATATTACAGAACGGGTGTATGCAGCAAAAAGCCATTTACAAAATTCAATAAGATGGAAAGGAGAAAAGCTGGGTATTCTCGAAATGCGAAGACATTACACAAATTATTTTAAAGGTCTGGCTCACATTAAAGAATACCGGGCGCAATTGGTGACAGAATCCGATCCGCAGAATTTGTTTGACATCCTCAATCATATCGAAGAGGATTATGCAACAGAAGCCACATTTGCATTTGCTTCATGAATCAATCTTTAATTTTTAATCTTGATCCTTCAGAGAAAAAAATTCTCTCCATCATTTCTGAATGCGGAAAAGAAATGGGTGTGAAAGTATTTGCCATCGGCGGATATATCAGAGATAAAATCATCGGAAGGGAATCAAAAGACATTGATATCGTTTGTTTGGGTGACGGAATACAATTGGCCGAGTTGGTGGCATCGCGGTTTATTCCAAGTCCTTCTGTAAATGTGTATAGCCGCTTTGGTACGGCAATGATCAAACATAAGGAGTTGGAGATTGAGTTCGTTGGAGCAAGAAAAGAATCTTATCGTCTCGACTCCAGAAAACCAATTGTTGCTTCCGGAAGTCTGGAAGATGATCAATTGCGTCGCGATTTTACCATGAATGCCATT
>JBGAWX010000131.1:0-9229 GCA_044227375.1 Saprospiraceae bacterium | reverse complement strand
AACTTGAAGTTGCCCTTTTCGTTTTTGGGAAGCTCGAAGATTTCCGCAACTCTTGTACCCAACTCACCATCAGTCAACTTCCTGAAGGATATTCGACCGTAAGGAAGTTCCTCAGCAATTTCATCCAAAAAAATTGTACCTCCATCTGCTGTTTCAAAATACCCTTTCCGATCTGCGGTAGCTCCTGTAAATGAACCTTTCTCGTGACCGAACAACTCGGAATTGATTGTCCCAGCAGGTATGGCACCACAATTCACTGCAATAAATGAGTTGTGTTTTCTTGCGCTGAGTTGATGAATTATTTTTGAAAAAATCTCTTTACCCGTTCCGCTTTCTCCCGAAATGAGCACGGTTAAATCCGTGGCGGCTACCCGGATGGCAGTATCTAATGCCTGATGCAGTTGTTCGGATCGTCCATAAATTCCGAATCGTTGCTTAATATTTTGTACGGATTCCAAGTATCAGAATTTAAATTACTCTTTTACCAATTAATGTTGCGCTGGTTGCTTCATGAACCTCCACGTTGACATACGCTCCGATTTCTACATTTCCGGTATCCGGAAATACAATGACTTTGTTTTGCGAATTTCTTCCTTTCAACATCGTCTCTGATTTCTTAGATTTTCCTTCAACCAATACTTTAAATGTTTTACCAATATCCTGTTGATTGAGCATTGAAGAAATTTTATGTTGCAAAGAAATGATTTCATTCAATCTTCGCTTTTTGACATCTTCTTGAATGTCATCAGCAAACTTTTTTGCCGCCAATGTACCCGGTCGTTCAGAATAAATAAACATGTACGACATGGTAAACCGGGAATACTCCATAAGGCTGAGCGTATCCCTGTGCTCTTCTTCAGTTTCTGTGCAAAATCCGGCAATCATGTCTGATGATATCGCACAGTCAGGAATTATAGAATAGATCTCATCTATTTTATTCATGTACCATTCCCGATCGTAAGTACGGTTCATTAGTTTCAAAATTCTACTATTTCCGGATTGACAGGGAAGATGAATGTAGTTGCAAATGTTTTCATATTTCCGAATGGTTGTGAGCACTTCAGTGGTAATGTCTTTGGGATGCGATGTTGAAAAACGAACTCTCAAATCAGGATGCACCAATGCCACCATTTCCAGGAGCTTTGCAAACGTAACCACCTGATTGGTTTCCGGATTTTCCCATTTATACGAATCGACATTCTGACCAAGCAAGGTTACTTCGCGATATCCCTGACGGAAGAGCTGTTCGGCTTCAGCAATAATGGTGAATGTATTCCGGCTTCTCTCGCGACCCCTGGTAAATGGAACTACACAAAACGAGCACATGTTATCACATCCTCTCATAATTGAAATGAAGGCGCTTACGCCATTGCTGTCTAATCGCATCGGGGCGATATCGGAATACGTTTCTTCCCTTGAAAGAAAAACATTTACTGCTTTGAATCCTTCATCGACAGTTTGAATCAAATCCGGTAATTCCCTGTACGCATCCGGACCAACGACAAGATCAACCAACTTTTCTTCTTCAAGCAACTTGTCTTTTAACCGTTCGGCCATACAACCAAGCAATCCGACCATCAATTCGGGTTTATTCTTTTTTAAAGACTTGAAGTCTTTGAGTCTTTTTCGAATGGTTTCTTCAGCTTTATCTCTTATTGAACAGGTATTGAGCAAAAGCAGATCGGCAGAAAATAAATCTTTGGTTGGTGCCAGGCCATGATCTGAAAGAATGCTGGCGACAATCTCAGAGTCCGAGAAATTCATCTGGCAGCCATAGCTTTCTATATAGAATTTCCTGGCGCCTTGCACAGACATGCCCTTAGGATCAAAGGCCTCTCCCTGGCGTTCTTCACCTAAAAGAACCTGATCTGTACCTGTAACTTCGTGATGCATAGGGCTCTATTACAATTGAGGAATGCAAAATTAATCTATTTTAGTGAAGGTGACAAATTGGCAGCATAAACAAAGTCAAATAAACACCCGGAATTCTTAAAACGGTTTGAGTTAATCCCAATCCAGGAATTTTTGATTTTGAATTTCAATCAATTTGGGTGCTGTTGGGTTGAGGCTTTTATTGGCCAAAACAATCTCATACTTCTCTAAATAGCTTAATGCCATTTTTTTACTATTGAAGGACTCAAGTGCATAATCATGACAATGCTTATTGGAGTAATGGTCCCAATTTTTAATTGCATCGACGAGCTCCGATTTCTTATTGGATAGATACCCAACATCGGGTTTGACAATTTCCGGCAATGATCCATAAGGAGTCCCAAAAACCGGGCACCCGTAAAACAAACTTTCAATAATTGATAAACCAAACGGTTCATGCCATCTGACCGGAAAAAGTAAACCTTTGGATCGGTTGAGCGTCTCAGCTTTTTTCTCGTCGTTCACCATTCCATAAAATTGTACACGAGAAGAAAACGTAAATCTCCAACCCATTTTAAAATTGAATCTCACACCACCCAACACTTTTAGAGTTTCACTTTCGGTTTTTTTGACAACATCAATAGCTCCAGTTACATTTTTAATTCGCCATGCGGCTTTTGCAAGAAAATGAAAATATTCCCTTTTCAAATTGAAGTCAGGATAGATGTAATCATTCCAATCCAGTCCGTTGTAAACAAAGCTGTTTGAACCGTATCGGTTCGCATGATTCCTGGATACAAAAACTGTATTCAAATCAAGATGCTGGGATGTGTTGATATTGCCGTGCATGGTCACCAGATAAGGGGTCGTCATTTTTTCAATATGATCTGGTATAAAATTAAAATGCACCACGTCGGCATGAACAGGAATCTGAGTAATGATGTCCTTATTCTTATTGATAAACAAAACATTTGCAAACGGACAGTATGAGCCTTCTTTGACCAGAAAAGTAACCGTATGTCCGAGGTTTACGAATTCCTTTCCAAGATACCAGATTACCCTTTCTGTGCCTCCATATCCTTGCACAGGAATTATTTCATTATGAACAATGATGATATTCACTACAGGAATTGAATCCGTTAAAACAAACAAAAGTAAACCGCTTTTTTAATTAAATAAGATTCAATCGTCCGTTTCGTCCTAATCAGATTTTACTCACGCAATTCATTAAGTTCAGAAACATAATTCAATAGTTTGATCTCAAACTTCTTTAAAAACATTTTAATTGCAGTTTTGAAACATTGCATTTAGCATCTATTGTATCTTGCATTTCATGCGTCAATTCGGACTAATCGGTAAAAAACTAACTCATTCTTTTTCCAAATCTTATTTCGAGCAAAAATGGGAAGATGAAAAAATAAAAGATTGCTGTTATCAACTTTTCGAATTGGATTCCATTGAACGAGTTTCAGAACTAATAAATGCAGATTCCGAGATTCAAGGATTGAATGTTACCATTCCATTTAAAAGTCAAATCATTCCACATCTCGATGAATTGACCCAGATAGCTGAAGAAATTCAATCCGTCAATTGCATTAAAAGACGCGATGGAATCTGGATCGGCCACAATACAGATGCTGCTGCATTTTTGCAAACTCTTCAGAAGTGGTTACCCCAAGGATTTAAATCAAAAGGCCTGGTGCTGGGCACCGGTGGAGTATCAAAAACTGTTCAATGGGCATTGAAAAAATTAAAGATCAACTATGATCTGGCATCAAGTTCCGGCAATGGCTTTAATTATGCAGAGCTTCATTTCAATTGGAATCCGGACTGGAAACTGATCATAAATACCAGCCCTTTGGGGATGTGGCCCGATATCGGAACATGTCCCGATATCCCTTACGAGTATTTGGATGAGTCATACTATTTATATGATTTAATCTACAATCCTGAAAAAACCCTATTTTTGAAGCTCGGAGCCCAAAAGGGTTCCTGTATTAAGAATGGCCTGGAAATGCTTCATTTACAAGCAGATGAATCCTGGAAATTCTGGAACGAATAAACAAAAATATGGAAGAGACAGATGAGCCCTATTTGGATTTTGGGAATACCGAAATAGCTTTTTCTCACAAATCGGATCGCGAACTCAAAAAAACATACCTGCTTTTCAAGTTCATGAACAATCCTAAATTGGTTACCATCGGATCCTTTTTAGGTGCATTGGCTTCCAAAATTCCATTTCATTTAATGGATCCTATCATCCGCGAGACGGTATTCAATCAATTCTGTGGTGGCACCAGCCTGTTTGAGTGCCAAAAAGTGATAGACAAACTTTATCACAAGAAAACCATGACCATTTTGGATTACGGAGTCGAAGCGAGAAATTCGGATGAAGATTTTCAAAAAACCCTTGATGAAAACTTACGAGCACTGGAATTCGCGTACAGCAATCCCGATGTTCCCGTCATCAGTACCAAATTAACCGGATATGCACCCATGTCGGTCCTTGAAAAAAAACAAGCCGGAGACAGTTTATCCACTTTTGACCAAATTGCCTTGGAGCGTTTTGAAGAACGCTTCGTCGTACTCTGTGAAAAAGCTGCAGAACTGGGTGTTTCCATTTTTATAGATGCAGAAGAATCCTGGATACAGGATCCTATAGATGAACTGGTAAACAAGTACATGCCGGTTTATAACAAAGAAAAAGCAATCCTTTACAATACGTATCAGATGTATCGCAAAGGATGTCTTAAATACATGCAGGAACAATTTGAAAAAGCACGCGCCGGAAATTATATTTTTGGAACCAAAGTGGTCCGCGGTGCTTACATGGAAAAAGAGAGAGCAAGAGCAAAAGAAAAATCTTATGAAGATCCTATTTTGGAAAGCAAAGAAGCAACAGATGAGCAATATGATCAAGCTATAAGTTTCTGCGTACAATTTCCGGAACAGTTGAGTTTGTGCAACAGCAGCCATAACTGGAAAAGTAATTTGTTGCAGACAGAACTAATGAAAAAATACAACATCCCCAATGATCATCCCAACATGAATTTTTGCCAGCTCCTTGGGATGAGCGACAATCTGACCTTCAATCTGGCGGCACATGGATATATTGTAGCTAAATATGTACCTTACGGTCCGATAAAAGATGTAGTCCCGTACCTGATCAGAAGAGCGCAGGAAAACACCAGCATCACGGGAGACATGAGCAGGGAGTTGAAGTTACTCGATGTTGAAATGAAAAGAAGAGGACTTAAATAATAGGAAGTTAGGAGTTAGGAGATTTATAAAAATAATTTAATAATTTAAATAAAAATTTATATGCAAAAATTTATTTACATTTTGTTTTTTGGTTTGAGTGTTTGTACTCTAGATGCACAAAAAGTATATGCCTGGATGGATGCCGGATTAAAAGTAGGTTATGGATTGACCGGTATGTTGAATGGTAATTTGTTTGATGATAAAAATTATGAACATCACCTGACCACGGGAACTACATTTGGAGCAAAAGTCGGACTGTACATCGGATTGTATGACGGGGTCACCGTAGATTTTATGATCTCCGACAACAATCAGAAATTTGATTTCAACCGCGACGGAAAAAATTTCAATCATGAAATCAACTGGAAAAATTATGATTTGGCAGTATTGTACAGAATGCAAAAAGATGGACTCTATTTAGAAATTGGACCACAATTTTCATTTGTAAACAAAGTCAATGAAACCAATGACTTCAATACCCCACCGGATAAAGACGTAAAACAATTCTATTCTAAAAATTACATCTCCGGAGTCTTTGGAATTGGAGGTTATGTATTCAACTATGAAACTTTTACCACCATGTTGGGTATTCGCCTTGGTTATGGATTCACAGACATGATTAATGATGAAGGCAAAGCAGCCAACTATCCCAATCCGGATGCGGCAGCACAACCATATTCTTCGTACAAAAAGACAAATGCTGCATTCGTCCAGCTGAACATGGAATTCAATTTCGCACTGGGGTATTATGGAAGAAGTTCATGCAGTAAAAGAGCAACCTTCTTCAAATTTTAAGCGAACTATATAAGGATGATCATTTACAGAATGCATTGTGCCAGGCCATTCTGGTCTCCACCATATTTTTGTAATGAAAGTTCAGGCCATTATTTATTTCCAGCAGGATATTCAATAGAGTAGACATTTCATCCAGCGCCTGGTTACTGACCATTGGATGTTTGATTTTATTTAATTCATCAAACTGAATCTGAAAATCACTCAGATCAGCAGCAATTTTTGTTTTAAAGGATATCAGTTTCTCATTAAACATACCCGATACCGAATTTAGAATTTGAATTGATGAAGCAATCTGATCACAACCGTTATCCAATTCATTCGGCACCACAAAATTGGAATTGATGTTTATAAAAGATTCCCTGGATTCATTCCAGATTTTACTGATCATTTCTCTCTTCTTTGTGAGTTGATCTAAAGAATTCATCACGGCTTTATCTATTGCCGAAGGTGCCGATAAAGAAAATCCATTATTCTCCGAAGCGCGTTCAATGTAAGCCTGAAGTTTATCGAGTTTCGAAGAAAAACTTTTGAGTTCTCCTCCCGGCGCCCAGGATTTCGCCCGGTTAAAAATGGAATCATTATCCAGTGTCATGGATTCCCACTCCAATTCCGCTGATTTAAAAGCTTCTTCACAATTTGTATACGGAAGTGGTACATTGTCAAATAAAGTTTGAATGTTTTGAGCAGACAAGCTGATTGTCAATAAAAGCAATACACAAATAAAAAATGGTTTCATGAAACAGTTTGAATTACAACAAAACTAAGGAAACTTGCGAATAGTGTATGGTAATTTGTGAGTGCCAGTAATTAAAGATCGGCAGAACGCATTCCTTACGGCAGACCATTAATTTTTAATTTATCAATACTGACCGGTTGTAAGAAGTACTAATGTACACGATTCGTCGGTCTGTATTCCATGAGCTGCTGCCATTTGAGAAAGTTCATCATTTTCAGCACCTGGATTAAAAATAATACGCCTTGGATGAATTGATAAAATGTAAGGATACCACTCCTGTTGATGAACTGGATTGAGATACAGACTTATGGTGTCAACACTTTTTAAAAAGGGTTTATCTGTATGAATTTTAACCCCGTTGATTTCACCTTCCCTGTTTCCAATTGCAATGACTTCATGTCCGTGTTTCTGCAATTGAATGACGGCTCTGTTTGAATACCGTTCAGGGTGAATACTCGCTCCAAGTACTATAGTTCTTTTTAACATAATGTCTAGATAACCATCAATGAGACTTGAAGGTTTAAATAGCATCTGTTGATTACGATTCGCTGGAAGGCTTGTCAATTAAAAATCAAGAATGATTTGATAAGATAGCACAAAGAAAATTTTACCATAAAAAACATAATTTTCTGAAAGCTGTTATGCTTGAATTCAAATTCTATTGAGCAAAACATGAAAATATTAATGGTTTGTCTGGGGAACATCTGTCGGTCACCAATGGCACAAGGGGTAATGGAAAAATGCATTGAAACCCATCGACTCGATTGGTATGTAGACTCCGCCGGAACCAATGGATATCATAATGGTGAACATCCTGATCCAAGGGCTATTCAGGAAACAAAACGTCATGATATCGATATTTCAAATCAGATTTCAAGACAAATAAAACATGCTGATCTGGATTCATTCGACTTGATTCTTGCGATGGATTCAAACAATCTAAACTACCTGAAATCCATGTGTAAAAATTCTCAACAATCATCAAAAATCTGTCTTCTTATGGATTTTGCTTTCCCAGGACAAAATAAAGAAGTTCCGGATCCATACTATGATCACAGTTTTAACCGGGCTTATCAATTGATTAAAACGGCATGCAATTCCATGGTTGAAGAATTTAAACGAGCAAAAAAGTCTTCGTTTGATCATTAATATCTGATCGAAAACATGGAATAGTTTTAATGGAATTTCTCCTCGTCTCAGGACCCATTCCATACTAACCATCAAAATTAAAAAAATAGTCTTGTAGATTACTCCAAATTATCTAATATCAGAAAGCTACGTATTAGTTAATTAATTATGTTTACCCTAATTCTTAAAGCTTAACCTTCCTAAGCCAACAATCCTTAATTTTAAGTTTTAAAAAATCAATATGAAAAGAAACCTAGGAGCATTAATATTTTTTATTAGCCTCTCTGGATTGTATGCACAAAGCATCAGTCCAACTGTGATGAGCAGTGCAGGTGCCGTCATGAAAACCGCCAACGCAAGTATCGAATGGACTTTAGGAGAATTGGCCACCAGTACGGTTAAGAACAATAACAACAACATTACTCAGGGTTTTCATCAAACCAATCTTACGATAGTATCTACAAACAATCCTCTTATTTCTGGATTGGACATCTATCCTAATCCGGTTGAACACGATTTGATTATCAGCAACCAATCGGGTAAGACCATCACGTTTCATGTATTTACCATTCTGGGGCAATGTATAAGTGAACACGTTCAGGGACCTGGTATTCAAACCATGACCATGAATGCGCTACCCGCCGGAACCTACATACTGGAAGCAGTGACCAACGATCAGAAACAAAACTTTACCATTGAAAAAATAAAATAATCATTCCCATTAAAAACAGAATACAATGAATAAAATTTTTACCATCCTTTTTTTCGTATGCATGACTCTCGGAAGTTTTGCACAAGTTGCATTTAAATACCAGGGTGTTGCTCGCAACGCTCAGAATGCAAGTTTGAATAATCAGAATATTTCCCTTAGACTAAGTATTTTGAATTCAGCCAACATGACTATATTTTCAGAAGTACATAATGTCACAACTTCTGCAATCGGAATTTTTACAGTCAACGTTTGCCAGGGCACAAATCAGAATGGCAGTTGCAATACTATTGATTGGTCACTGGGAGGATTCCAGTTAAAAGTAGACATGGATGTCAACGGAGGCGCAGTATTTGCACCAATGGGTACTTCACCTATTCTGGCCGTACCGGTTGCTGCATATGCTTTGAAAGCACCACCGGATGCTGATGCTGATGTCAACAATGAACTTCAAAACCTGACATTTACTCCTGCCACCAGTATGCTTTCTATTGCAAAGGGAAATAGTGTTGATCTTACAGCATTGAAAAATGATGCGGACTCTGACCCTGCCAATGAAATTCAGACCTTGTCGCTGGATACAACCAACAATACCTTATCCCTTAGTAAGGGTGGTGGATTCATTACACTTCCTTCAGGCGGAGGTTCGAACTTATGGACGAAAAATGGAAATCTTTTGTCTTACGTCGCTGGAAATCAATCTATAAAATTTGATAATGTTGGTACTC
>JBGAWX010000130.1:5793-9260 GCA_044227375.1 Saprospiraceae bacterium | reverse complement strand
AGGTCGCCAATAGACCAATAAAAGTACCAAGCAAACCCAGACCCACTAACAGGCCACTCAAAAATGATGGTAGCGCGTTTCGGCTGCTTAAGCGTTTTGAAGCTTTTTCAATTTCACTTTCAAGATTGGATGGTTCTACAAGACTGACTTCGAAAGAATCTGATTCCGGTTTGATGCTGTCTTTATTAATATCCGGATGTGCCAAAAGAATGCATCCGCAACAACAAAAGAAAATCAGTATGAAACCTAATTTAAGCATAACATTACAAATACTAATCGAGAAGTTTGTATTGTATTGCTGCCCTAACAAGACCGGCAGTGTTTCTCACATTCAATTTGGATATGAGATTGGCTCTATGGGATTCTGCAGTTTTCATGCTGATAAATAATTTTTCAGCTATTTCAGGTGTGGTATATTCTTTCACAATTAATGCCAATACTTCCTTTTCACGAAGTGATAGTTTTGGAATGAGAAATAAATCGGATTTCCGCGGTGTATTTTTTTTCAACAAACCACCCATAATGGTTTCAGTAACTTCTTTACTAAAATAGGTCTGTCCTGAGGCGACCGTCTCAATTGCCTGGACCAATTCAGTCCTTCCGGTATTTTTGAGTATATAACCTTGCGCACCATTTTTAAGCATCTCGGATACAATACTTTCTTCATTATACATGGACAAAGCAATTACTTTAACTTTGGGAAATTCCAGATAAAGTCTTTTTGCAACTTCTATTCCGCTGATATCCGGTAAATTGATATCCAGCAATATGACATCGATATCTTGTTTTTTAAGCATTGTGAATACCGATTCGCCATCAAAGCATTTGTCTACTACCTGAATGCTGTCTTCAGTACTCAGGATAGATTCAATTCCGTCCACAAACATTGCATGGTCATCAGCAATAGCTATTTTTAGCATAAGGGCTAAAGTTTATTATTAAGTTAGTAAAAATTGAAAATGGAAATTCGGACAGACTGCAAATATAGGAATTTCGCAGCTGAATTACCGTAAAGAAGTCCATTTTTTAAGTTGGGCAATAAGTGCTTTCATGTCTTTTGGAATTTCTGATTCCAAATCATAGTCTATTCCGGAAAGTTTAAAGCTTATTTTCCAGGAGTGTAATGCGGTCCTTTGCAGCAAAGGCCGCAGTTCCTGATCCTTTGAGAGGTGAACCCTGGGTTTGATATCCGAAATGAAGATTTCCGTTCTCAATCCATACAAAGGATCACAGACAAGAGGGCAACCAATAAAAGCAAGATGCACTCTGATTTGATGTGTACGGCCCGTAACGGGTTTGGCCTGTATCAAGCTAAAATTTCTAAACTTTTCTAAGACGGAATAGTGTGTAATGCTCTCTTTGCCTTTAGGGTGGATTACCATTTTGCCCGTTTGAGTTTGCGAATGCGCAATGGGTTGGTTGATGACTCCTTCAGGATCATTTGGTGAAGATTCTGAAACACACAAATAAGTTTTCTCTACTTTATGATTTTCAAATGCCAGGTTTAATTCTTTATGAACCTCTTTTGATTTGGCAAAAATTAAAGTGCCACTCGTTTCTTTATCTATTCTATGGACAATAAACAGATCACTGACAGACATTTTGAGCAAGTCGAACACATTGGCTTTTTCAGGAACATAGCGATCCGGAATGCTCAGCATTCCTGCTGCTTTATTCACTGCGATGATCTGATCATTTTCAAAAATGACAGAAAGTTTTTCATTCATGATTTAGAAAAATATTGACCAGGAATATCCGAGAAATACCTGTTGCCGGAAAAATAGTATTGAAGAAAAATGGATGCATTCAAAATTCCTTTTTTGTTGGCGGGTTTATAGGACAGCTTTTGAATCAATTGGTCATTATGATTTTTCTTGTGAATGAGATAAATTGTATTGATAATGGCTATGACATATGCCTGTATGATCTTATAGGCTACGATGAATTGCCCTTTTAAAACATAACTAAGGGCTATTAAGACATCCAGAATCAAGCGGACCGGCAGAATCACCAACAGACTGATCCAGCTCGAATTTTTAAATATTGTGAAAAGATTATTTCTAAAGTTTAAATAAGTTTTACGTGGATTATTGTAATCCAATGTGCCGCCACCGAGATGAAAGATTTCATATTCCGGATAACACATGACCTTGCCACCAATCCGTTTCAATCGCCAACATAAATCGATTTCTTCCTGATGTGCAAAATAGTCACTATCAAAGCCTCCAATAGTTTTAAACGCTGCAGCTTTAATAACCATCGCGGCTCCTGTTGCCCAGAATATTTCCAAATCTGTATTGTATTGAGCTTGGTCTTCTTCAATACAGTCAATGATCCGGCCTCTGCAAAACGGGTAACCCAGGAAATCGATAAAGCCTCCAGATGCACCTGCATATTCAAACCGTGATCGCGCATTGAGGTCTAGTATTTTTGGTTGTGCAACGAGTACATTCGGATCCACCTGCATTTTGTCGATAATTCCCGAAATCCAATCTTTCTCAACAATTACATCAGAATTGACCAATACATAATAATCTGCTTGAATTTGGGCAAGTCCTTTATTGTAACCTCCGGCAAAACCATAATTTCTTTTTAATTTAATCAATTCAACTTCTGGAAAATGATGTTCAAGATAAATGCAACTGTTGTCCGTTGAGTTATTATCAATAATGTACACCTGCATCTGAGCCGGGGTATGCTGAATGATCGCAGGTAAATATTTCTCAAGAAATGGCAATCCGTTATAATTTAAAATAACTATAGCTGTTACCGGTTTTGCAATCGGACTGAAATGAATTTTGTATTTTGTTATTGCATTTTTAATCTGGCGTTCATCATTACTGATTTGTCTTTTCAAAGTTTCTTTATCTTTGAAAATCATATCTTCCCTGATGTATTCAAGTACATAAAGTGTTACATGCTGACCATAGATTTCTTCAACAAAATCAAACAGGTTCACTTCTATAGATCTGCGTTGATCGGTTGACATGGTCCTGCTTCTTCCAATATATAACATTCCTTCCAGCAAGCGACCACGAATCATGCAAAATGCTGCATAGACTCCATCTTGTGGAATGAGTTTGTTTTCATGGCCCACTTCAATATTTGCAGTTGGAAAGCCAAGTTCACGACCCAATTTTTTGCCGGGAATGACTTTTCCACTAATCATATAAGGATAAGCTAAGAGTTCATTTGCTTCCAGAATTTTATTTTGAGAAATGTAATTCCTGATCCTGCTTGAGCTAATAGTTGATTGAGCAAGAACCTGAACTTCCAATTCTTCAAACTCAAAGTAGTGATTATTCGAATACAACTTCATTAGTGAAATATCACCTCGGCCGTCTCTTCCAAAACGATGATCATAACCTGCTATAATTTTCTTTGGATGAAAATTGGCAATTAAGAAATTCTCCAGATATTCTTCAGGCATCATCATTGAAAACGAGTAATCAAATGGTACGATGACA
>JBGAWX010000130.1:0-5783 GCA_044227375.1 Saprospiraceae bacterium | reverse complement strand
TGACAAAGAAATCCAAATCCGTTTTTTCCAATATTTTTATACGTTCTTCAATACTGGTGAGTAATTTGACTGTTGGTTCGGATGGATCCAGGATGGTTCTTGGATGTGGATCGAAAGTGATTAATATGCTTTGACCATTTTGCTCTTTAGCTGACAAGATCAGCCTTGAGATGATTTGCATATGCGCAATATGGAGCCCGTCGAATGCTCCGATAGTGATTACTGGATTGATGAAAGCAGGTAATGGATCCTGACCATATTTTAATATCCTCATATCAAGCGATTCACAAAATTATCAAAATTTGTATAACAAGAAGAGAAGAAAATAGGCTTATTTTTGCCGGCAATATGAATCAATACATTCAAGATATTGCAAGCTGCTTACAAAGCATCATCGAACCGGAATCAGGAACTGACATCATCCGACTGAAAATGATTCGCGATCTCAAGCTTGAAAATAATCAACTGCATTTTAAAATCTTTCTTCCATCAGCTAAATACACACACAAGGATCAACTTTATGCTGAAATTCACGAGAAATTAACACAGAATTATCCAGATCTTCAGATTCATGCCCATTTTATCAATCAAGCACCATATGCGGATGCACCAAACACTGCTTTACCACAGATAAGTAATTTTATTGCAGTCGCATCAGGAAAGGGTGGGGTCGGTAAGTCCACCATTTCAGTAAGTCTGGCTGTAGCACTCAAAGATGCAGGTTATAAAGTTGGATTGCTCGATGCGGATCTTTACGGTCCGTCAATTCCAACAATGCTTGGAATACGCAATATCAAGCCTCAGGTCATTGAGCAAGATGGTAAGCATAAAATTGTTCCTATCGATGTTTCAGGCATTGCTGTGCTTTCTTTAGGGAACATTATCGAAACCGAACAAGCCGTGGTCTTAAGAGGTCCAAGGCTGGCTGCAATTATTAAGCAATTTTTTTATGATACGTCCTGGCCTGTGCTGGATTATCTAATCATTGATCTTCCTCCAGGAACAGGAGATGTTCAATTAACTCTTGTGCAAACCATACCATTAACCGGTGTGGTGATGGTGACCACACCGCAGGAAGTAGCTTATGTCGATGCAGTAAAAGCTGCTAATATGTTTGAAATGGATCAGATAAAAGTCCCTATTTTAGGTGTGATTGAGAATATGTCGTGGTTTGAACCAGATGATCAACCGGAAAAAAAATATTACATTTTTGGAGAGGGTTCAGGACAGCGACTCGCTGAGAAAACGCATTCGGCTTTATTGGGTCAGGTGCCTATTAAAATTGGCTTGAGAAAATCATTTGACCTGGGTAAAGCATATGAAACGGATTCATATTACAAACAAATATTTGCAAATATTGTAGTTCAGTTGGATAAAAAAGTTGCCCTAAGGAATTTGTTGTATGCTCCATCGCAAATCGTAGCCGCAAATTGATCATTATGAAACACGCAGAATACATCCATCAACAGATTCTTTTAAAAAAATCAATGCTCTGCGTGGGCCTCGATCCGGATATTTCAAAAATGCCGGATCATTACAAAAATTCATCTCAGGCTTTGCTTGATTTTTGCAAAGACATTATTGATTGTACCCATGAATTTGCAATTGCCTATAAAATCAATGTTGCATTTTTTGAATCACACGGACCCAATGGTTGGAATCAATTGGAACAAATTGTAAAATTAATTCCTGAAACCTGTCTGATCATCGCTGATGCAAAGCGTGCTGATATTGGAAATACTTCACAGCAATATGCAAGTTACTATTTTGATATTCTGGGTGTGGATGCAATCACTTTACATCCTTACATGGGCGTTGACTCGCTGGAGCCATTTCTCAAATACCAGAACAAATGGTCTATCATACTCAGTTTGACTTCAAATCTGGGCAGTCAGGATTTTGAATTTCAGAAAATGGAATCCGGTCAGTACCTCTATGAAAAAGTGATCCGCACATATAGCGAATCGGTATACTCTTCCAACATCATGTTTGTTTGTGGTGCGACCCATCCTTCAGAATTTATTCACATCCGTAAAATTTGTCCAGATCATTTTTTACTTGTACCGGGAATCGGTGCACAAGGCGGAGAATTAAAAAGCGTCATCACCA
Source organism: Saprospiraceae bacterium (assembly GCA_044227375.1). Lineage (GTDB taxonomy): Bacteria > Bacteroidota > Bacteroidia > Chitinophagales > Saprospiraceae > Vicinibacter. The sequence continues at coordinate 3,674 of JBGAWX010000130.1, read as the reverse complement.
AAGGGAAGAATCATTTGGGAGGACTGCTGATCAATGTGTCCCGGAATATCAGTTATCCGGATCATTATACAGATTTCAAAATCAGCGTTCGTGAGGCGGCTTTAAATTATCAAAGAGAAATGTCCGCATTGATTTAATTTAAGGAATGATTACTTTTTTATAATCACTGTTTTTCGAAACATAATGTTCTATCATTCGGTTGGTTTCCACATTTCCTTTGTACAGCTCGATTTGTTCTTTAATTTCATCCAGCGATGAAAAATTCTGATTTGAGTTGACAAATCCTATATAACTACAGAAACCATTTTCAATAATGGCAAAAGAATGTTCATCATGATTTCGTCCTTCTCCGACGATGTAGAAATTTTCTTTGAAAACTTTATTCACTTCGTGATATGCCAGTTCAAATCGTTCATTATACGATTCCAATTCTTCTTTACCTATACATGCTCCATGACAACGACCGAGTTGAAATGAGTAACAGGGTGTTCCATCGGTATGGCCTTCATTGATTTTTTTGCAAAGCGTATAGGAATACATCAAATATTCCAGATATTCCTTTCCGGCAGCTTTGGTTGAAAAGTGATTTACAATTTCATCTGCGGAATCCAGCCACTCAGCTTCTTTTAGCGTAAACTGGGAGTAGCTTCCTTCACGCTTCAATGCAGTTAGCAATACAGAGTGAGTCTTTCTTCTAAGTGCACGGTTAATTTCAGGTTGATGTCTTTTTATTTCCTTTGCCTCAATGAGTGAAGCCATTAATTCATTTCCCGTTTCAATTGAATCAATCTCGTGAACTACTTCAAGCATTTTCCTGGTCTTGGGACTTACATCATTAAAATGCTGAAAAATGCGTTCCCGTATATTTTTACTTTTTCCAATATAGATTGGTACTCCATAACGATCTCGCATGTAGTAAACTCCTGGCCGCTCCGGTAATGACTGAATGTCCGCTTTATTAAGATTGGGCGGAATTTTATTCTCTTTTAGAATTAATGACAAATCGGACAGTCCAACATTTTTCTCTTCATTCAGTTTGAGAATTTTGGTGAAGATCTCTAATGTTGCTTTGGTGTCTTCCATGGCGCGATGCCTGCTGGCTACGGAAATATTAAAATGCTCAATCAGAGAACCCAGACTATATGATTTCAAACCTTTGAAATTTCTTCTGCTCAACTGGACCGTACACAATTTCTTTCTTGAAAAAGTATAACCCAGCTGGTGAAACTCCTCGCGAATGAAGTTATAGTCAAAAAATACATTATGTGCAACAAAAATGCAGTCTTCCGTTTTTTGAAGAATTTCTTTTGCAATCTCGTAAAACTTAGGAGCATTCGCTACCATATCGTTGGTAATTCCGGTCATTCGGGTGATTTCATATGGAATGCTTCTTTCAGGATTTACCAGGCTTTCAAATGTATCCACTATTTGACCATCCTGATAAACAATGATTGCAATTTCAGTAATTTTGTCGCGTCTGGAAATACCTCCGGTTGTTTCAATGTCTACTATGGAAAATCGTTGTGCGCTCAAGCCAATTCTCTTAATATGGATTTTAATTGCATTTGCAGGATCAAAATTATCAGCTTTTAATCAAATGAATGCCGGTAAGCCAGGGAAAATAATTTCCGGCGCAGAACAACTGAACAAATATCTTTCATTGCTGAAAGGAAAAAATATAGGACTGGTTGTCAATCACAGCTCTTTAATTTCTAAAATTCATTTGGCGGATACCTTAACATCATTAGGAGTCCATATTGAAAAAATATTTGCACCGGAACATGGATTCAGAGGCACTATTGATGCTGGTACAACCATTGAAGATGGAAGAGATGAGCAAACCGGAATTCAACTGATATCACTATATGGCAAAAAATTAAAACCGGATTCTGCAGATCTGCACAATCTTGATTTAATAATTTATGACATCCAGGATGTCGGCGTGAGATTTTATACCTATATCAGCACATTGCATTATGTCATGGAAAGTTGTGCGGAACATCAAATTCCTTTATTGATATTAGACAGACCAAATCCCAACGCTCATTATATTGACGGACCTGTATTGGATACTGCTTTTAGAAGTTTTATTGGGATTGATCCAATTCCTGTGGTATATGGATTGACCACTGGCGAACTTGCAAAAATGATAAAAGGGGAGTGCTGGATTAAACGCAGTGAGCAATTACAACTAACCATCATCCCCTGCAAAAATTATACACATTCCAGTAAAGTCAAACTGGATATAAGTCCTTCGCCCAATTTAAAAAATGAGTTATCTGTTTTATTGTATCCTTCATTATGTTTTTTCGAAGGCACTGTGGTGAGTCTGGGACGAGGCACTCCTTTTCCGTTTCAAGTATATGGTCATCCTGAATTGAAATCTCATGGAAATTTTAGTTTTAAACCGGTTAGTATGCCTGAATCCGTAACGCCACCCTGGAAAGACAGCATGTGTTATGGCGTGGATCTAAGAACTAAAAACATGCAAGTCTTATTTAAAGAAAAGAAAATCAATTTGACCTATCTGATAGATGCTTACAATGCGCTGGGAAAAGATTCCGCATTTTTTCTGAAAAATAATTTTATTGATAAGTTAGCAGGAACAGATAAACTCAGGAAACAAATTCTTCAGGGATTTTCTGAAATGAACATCCGGAAATCCTGGGAAGCGGATCTTAAAGCTTATAAAATGAAAAGTAGAAAATATCTGATTTATCGTTAGTTATTTATTTAGTTTGTAAATAACTCCGTCGATTTTAAATGTAAAGACACCGCATTCCTTTTTAGGAGCTGTTCGATCTACACAGAACTCGTATTGCTGCATTTTCTTTGTCGCTTCCAACACAAAACTTTTATCTTTTGTCTTAGACAATTTAGAGTTGTATTTAATATAAGTCACTGCACCTTGTTGATTGATGCACATGTTAAAAGCAACACTTTGTACATATTCTCTTGCCAAATCCCCGATACTCGCTCTTTTGCAAATCTTTCTTTTTAACGGACCGGTCTCATCAAAATTCACTCCAACACCATCTCCAGAACCGGTACCGGTTCCAGATCCAGCATTGCCACCACCTCCAGTACCAGTTCCACTATCGGCACCACCAGATCCTGTTCCTCCTCCAGTACCTGTTTTTCCTGAACCACCAGTTCCCCCGGGAATATCATTATCTCCTGAAGAGGCATTTCCACCGGTTCCAGAACCGGAAGGTTTTGAAGGAGTTGGTTTATTTTCAACAACAACAGGTCCGGGATTTGTAATGACCGTTGGTGCAGGTTTGGTTGGTGCAGGGTGGGTTTCAACTTTGGGAGGATCTATTTTGATTACCTGAGTTTCCGGTGCAGTCAAAACAGGTTTAGGACTTGATTTTTCAGGAATTGGAGTTGGTTTCACCACATCGATTTTCGTGGTTTGTGTTGGTTGTTTTTCAAGTTCTTCTAAAGCAGGGGCAGCTTCACTTCCCGGACTGCTTCCGCCTTCCTGAGGTTCTTCAGATTCTGGTCCGGGGCTTGAGCCTCCGCCTTCCAGACCAAAGGTTGGAGGTTCCTTAATATCAGGTACCATTTGAAGCTCAACAACGATTTCTTTTTTTTCAACAATAGGAACATCTGTTTCCAATGGAAATATTTTAACCAGAATAAGCAACAACAAGAGGGAATGCAGAATAGCT
>JBGAWX010000012.1:21388-25636 GCA_044227375.1 Saprospiraceae bacterium | reverse complement strand
GTTGAATCCTGATTTCCTGAACGAAAGTATCCGGACATGATTCTTTAGAATGAATGACCAATTTAAGTGTTGCAATTCCAGTATCTGCAACGGTAAACACTGGATTCTGCATGTTGGAATTTTGTTGCACAGAATTCAAAGTGAGTTCCCAATTCCAACTGTCGATCGTCGAATACAAATCTTTGGATTGATCCTGAACCGTAATTTTGTATGGAAATTGACATCTGTTTAAACTGTAATTGAACCTTGCTATGGGAACAGAATTACAATATCTGACATTGATTTGAAAATCTCTTCTCAACCTGGAAAGCAAAATGCCATTGCGGTATTCTTCGACACAATATGCAACCAAATATTGTGCAATGACATTCACCGCAAATCCTGTCATCAGACCTGTATTCTGATTGATCTGCAATGGTGGAATTCCACCTATCATATCCGAAATCGTATATGGAGGTTTGAATTCTACCTTTTGATATGGAGGCGCCGATGGAAATGAAGGTTGTGGATTGATCGTATCCGCTCCGGTATTCGGATCACACATAAAATAAACTAAAGAATCTCCATCTGCGTCATAAGCTTTTAAATCAAACGCAATGCTATGATCACCGCAGATGTAAATCGGCGGGTATGGTCCCAGTTTAGGACTCGAATTGCAAAGTCTTAATGCATCTTCTGTAATTTCAAGCGTATAGGTAGCTCCTGTCCACAACGGATATAAAATATTGCGAATGGTATAATTCCTGCAACATCTTTGATAGGCAAGCGTATATCCACCACTTAGAAAAGGCAATCTCAAGGTCTCGCGATAGGTCGTTGTATGCACGCACACATCACCTCCAATAATTCCACAGCTTTCTTCTAAAAATTCATTCAGGGTATCATCTCTTCGATAGGGCATTCTCAGTCGGCCGGATTGACCAAGACTCGTTTGCAAAATACCGTGACTATCAAAAATCCCGATATTCGCGGGATTGTCAAAATTGGGCTGACCATTAATACAATCCCTTCGCAAGGTTAATGAAATCTCATAAAGGTCATTTCCCAAACATCTGTATGTGAAGTCACCACCAACGATATGCGTTGCTGTCAGTACGACAGGACTGATCAGAACTACATATAGAACAGCTAAAGAGTTGTTGATGAATAATTTGAGCATAGACCTTTATTTTTTACCTTTGCAAAATACAATGACATCTTCATTTAGAAGCTAAATGAACTCATTTAATTAGATCCTTTAACATCTGAATTTGCTGATGCACTTAGATACTTTAACATTTCAATCTTTAATTTACGCCTGAGCTTTCCATTTTTTTTAAAATCATAAACCATAATATGCGAATGAAAAATCGGATTCACCTTTTATTGTTTTCTGTTTTTTGCAACCTGTCCATTGCACAAACTCCAAAAAAGACCGCTCCGGTAACGGAAAAAGATCTCATCCAACTGACTATACTTCAATTCAATGACTTCTATGAAATCGCTCCTCTCGAAGGGGGAAAAACAGGCGGAGCTGCAAGAATTGCAACTGTACGTAAAAAATTATTGGCTGAAAATCCAAATACATTTACTGTGTTGTCGGGTGATTTTCTGAGCCCTACTTTATTGGGTACATTAAAACTGGATGGTGAACGCGTCAATGGCAAACAAATGATCGAAGTTCTGAATAAAACGGGCGTAGATCTCGTGACATTCGGCAATCATGAATTCGACCTCGACGAAGCTTCTTTACAAAAAAGAATTAATGAATCCACATTTGATTGGGTTTCTACAAATGTAATTCACCTGAACAAAGATTCTGCGCAACTCTTCTTCAAGGAATCAAATGGTAAAAAAACTGAAATTCCAAAAAGCAGGATCGTCACGTTTAAAAATAAAAAAAATAAAGAATTCAAAATAGGGATCGTGGCGCCCTGCCTGCCGGCCAACAGAGTAAAGTATGTTCACTATGATGATGTATTTGAATCTGTAAAAACGGAAATCGAAAAGATGCAGGGAAACGTGGATTTTATCATTTCATTGAGTCATTTGAGCAAAGATGATGATTTGAAAATGGCAAAAATGTTTCCAAAGATCAATTTAATTCTCGGCGGGCACGAACATGAGAACATGAAATTCCAGGAGGGAAATACCATTCTTACTAAAGCAGATGCCAATGCAAAAACAGTTTATGTACACCGGATTGCGTTTAATGCACTCAACAAAAAATCAACCATCACCTCAAGCTTGGTCAAATTGGATGAAACCATTATTCCCGATCCTGAAGTAAATGTCCTTGTGGAAAAATGGAAAGCCATAGAAAATAAAATTGTCCGCGATATGGGTTTTGATCCGGATGAAGTGTTGACCACGCTTCCTACACCTTACGATGCCCGGGAAATCATTTTGAGAAATCAACCTGCAGAATTTTGCGAGATGATTTGTAAAGCAATGACGAAGGGTACATCGCTTACTCATTGCTCCATTATGAATTCAGGAAGTGTACGGGTTGATGATGTATTGAAAGACAAACTTTCCCAGTATGATATATTGCGTTCTCTGCCATTTGGCGGTGGCGTCATTGAACTGGATATGTATGGACGTCTTTTACATCAGATATTGGATGCCGGATGGGCCAACAAGGGTGCCGGTGGATTTTTACAATGGGATAAAATCACCAGAGATAAAGACGGGAAATGGTTTGTTGGCAAGGAGTTGCTCAACGACCAAAAAACATATCATGTTGCCATGAATGATTTTTTATTAACCGGCATGGAAACAGGACTTGAATTTCTGAAGAAAGGAAACCCCGATATATTAATTTACTATCCTCCCCGTAAAGACGATCCCGATGATTTGCGAAACGATATCCGGATGATGATCATTGATTATTTGAAGAAGGGAGGAAGATAAGAGGAGAGATCTGAGATATGAGATCTGAGATTTTTGATAATTTATAATTGATAAAAAGTGAATGCAATTTCTTTAGATAAAAGTTATTTCTTAGACGCTTCAATTTATAATCTTCTAGACCACAAGTTCAGTTATTACAAATAGTTGACTTCGTCTCAGCTCTCAGATCTCAGATCTTCCTATTTGTCCTGCTGTGAAAAAACGCGTTTCAATAAATCGGTAGTTCTTGATGCGAGATTGTGGCGAATGTCTTTTTCTTCTTCTTCGATTTTCTTGAAAAGACCTTCAAGGGCTTTGTTGGTGACATAATCAGACATGTCGGGATTGGCCTTGCTTACGAATGGTATTTGGTTGTACTTGTTGACAGCGGATGACCACAGTTGAATGGCACCGACTTTCTCCATGGACTCTGTGATCACCGGCTTGAATTCATTGTATAAAGCCTGGTTGGTGGTTTTATGCAAATACTGCGTTGCCGAATTGTCTGCACCTTTTAAAATATTCCAGGCGTCAGCAATGGTCATTTGTTTTATAGCATTGAGGAAAATAGGTTTTGCTTTTACCGCTGCATCTTCCGCAGCTCTGTTTAATTTTTCGATGACATCATCTTCAATAGAACTGAATCCTGGAATGACTCTTAATTTATTGCAGACATTTTTTGCATCTTCGGGCAAATAGATTTTATAAATGCTTTTAAAATATCCATCCTTTTGGGATAACAAATCGGAACCCTTACTGGTACCATTGGACAAAGCTTCTTTCAATCCTGCAGCAACATCCTCTGTGCTGAGATCAACCTTCATCACTTTCTTTAATAATTTATCAAATTGTGCATTACAAGAAGAAAACAATAAGAAAGAAAAGAAGGACATAACGACTATTCGCATAAACTGATTTTTTTTCATTTTTAAGAAACAGCAAAACTAAAGCTTTTAGTTGTTGACGGTGGTTAAAACTTTGTGAAATCCTTTATATGCCGAAAGCTGAATAAATTGAGATTTTGGATAATGGATGAATCTCCACTTGCAATCTTATGACTCTAATATTTGATCTCAGATCTCATAGTTTAGATCTCAGATCTCTATTCTTTAAGTGTACAGCCTTACAACCTTTTTCTAAAATAAGTCCGCAAGGGTAGTATTTTTACGCCCAATTTGAAAGAATCCACAATTTGAAATCAAATGGGATCCAGCAGTCATAGTCACAAACTCAGCGCCGGCGGGTTATTGGTTACCTTAGGAATAATTTTCGGAGACATAGGTACCTCTCCTCTGTATGTAATGCAAGCCATCACCAAAGGGAAGACCATATCTCCTGAATTGGTATTAGGAGGTGTATCCTGTGTTTTCTGGACCT
>JBGAWX010000012.1:0-21378 GCA_044227375.1 Saprospiraceae bacterium | reverse complement strand
CATTTTAACCACTATTAAATATATTTATCTGGCGCTCAATGCAGATAATAAAGGAGAAGGCGGAATTTTTGCCTTGTATGCTTTGGTAAGGAGATACAATGCGAAATGGGTAATCTATCCCGCCATTATTGGTTGTGCCACATTAATTGCAGATGGATTTATTACTCCACCGATATCCATTTCTGCTGCTGTTGAAGGACTCAATATTTTATATCCCAATATTGAAACAGTTCCAATCGTCATTGGAATCATCATAGCCATCTTTACTTTTCAGCAGGTTGGAACACAAACTGTCGGCACAACATTCGGCCCGATTATGATGGTTTGGTTTTTCATGATAGGAATCCTTGGATTCTGGCAAATCAAATTGCATCCGGAAGTGTTGTCCGCGCTCAATCCCAAATATGCAGTGGAGTTATTGATAAATTATCCCAAAGGATTTTGGTTGCTGGGTGCTGTTTTTCTATGCACTACAGGAGGAGAAGCCCTTTATTCTGATTTGGGACATTGTGGAAAATTGAACATCCGGATCAGCTGGACATTTGTCCTGGTTGGTTTATTGCTCAGTTATTTCGGACAGGCTGCTTGGTTGTTGGGAAATATGAATGGTCAAAACCTGATTCCCGGTCAACGGATTTTTTATGAATTAATGCCTGAATGGTTTTTACCTGTCGGCATCGTCATTTCAACAGCAGCAACTATTATCGCAAGTCAGGCATTGATCAGCGGTGTTTTCACTTTGGTCAATGAGGCCATGAAATTGCATCTTTGGTTCCGGACTCGGGTTAATTATCCTTCCCGGCTTAAAGGTCAGATTTATATTCCAAGTATCAATTGGTTTTTAATGTTTGGATGCATTACAGTTCAATTGATCTTTCAAACATCTGAAAACATGGAAGCCGCATACGGCCTGGCCATTATTATCAATATGCTGATGACCACCATGCTTCTCAGTTATTATTACAAAATAAGATTTCATAAAACCTGGTTGGGCTTGACCCTTTTAATTTTCTACCTGTGTTTTGAAACTGTTTTCTTAATATCCAATGTAGATAAATTGGCACATGGAGGTTGGTTCACATTAAGCCTGACTTTAATTTTTGCCACTATGGTTTTTGTGTTGTACAATGCACAAAAAATCAGGGAGAAGCATACGCGATTTGTTCAACTTAAAGATTATATACCCATAATAAAAGACTTGCAGGATGATACCAGCATTCCGAAAGAAGCCAGTCATCTGGTTTATCTTTCAATGTCTGAAAACAAAACCCTTATAGATTCCAACATCATGTATTCCATTCTGCGCAAAAAACCGAAACGTGCCGATGTCTATTGGTTTGTGCATGTGCAGATACTCGATGAACCCTACACCAAATCTTTTCATGTAGATACCATTGTACCCAAAGAAGTATTTTTTGTACAACTTCGATTTGGATATAAAGTGGAGCATCGTGTCAATTCAATGTTCCGCGAAATCGTAGAACAAATGGTAGCAAGCGGTGAAGTCAGCGTAAAGAGTCCTTATCCATCCATACGAAAATATCAGATCGATGCAGATTTTAAATTCATCTTATTGCATACCCGTGTTTCTGCCGACACTGAGTTATCCGGATTCGAGCAATGGGTAGTGCGCACTTACAGAATGATCAAAAAAATCAGCTTGCCTGCCATGGACGATTTCGGTCTGGAAATGTCAAACGTGGAAGAGGAAATTGTACCGATTCTGGTAGGACCCAAAGCAGAAATTCACTTGGAGCGGGAGAGGTAGAATGGGTTGTAAGTTGCAAACTTGTAACAACATCGGGGGAACGATAGAAATATTCTTGCCAGGTAGGAAATGAATAATCAACACCGATTAACGAATGATGATTTTAGAAGTGAATATTTTCCAACAGTATCTTATTTATGAAATCTTCATTCGTTAATCATTATTCTAAATTCATTTCAATTCATTAAATAATCAGTGCTTTTTACAAAAATTATTTTTGAACGGTATTCTATATGAAAACAATTGGATTCATACTATCCACTTTTCTGCTTCCCAGTTTAACTGCTTTTCCTATTTCAATCCAAACTCATTTTTGATCTTCCTTACATAATCCAGTTTCTCCCAGGTGAATAATTCAACAGACACGGTTTTTTCATTGGGTTTGCCGGCATTAAAGGTTTTGCTGACCGTTTCATTTTTTCTTCCCATGTGACCATAAGAAGCTGTTTCCGAATACATCGGCGTGCGCAACTTGAGACGTTGCTCAATAGCATATGGACGGAGGTCAAATATCTTTTCTATTTTTTTTGCGATTTGTCCGTCATTGAGTTTTACTTTGGAAGTACCATAAGTATTCACATACAATCCACATGGTTTTGCAACACCAATCGCATAGGATACTTGTACCAGCACTTCATCACACAAACCCGCTGCAACCATATTTTTTGCAATGTGTCTGGTTGCGTAGGCTGCAGATCGATCTACTTTCGATGGATCCTTTCCACTGAATGCTCCACCACCATGTGCACCTTTTCCTCCATAAGTATCGACAATGATTTTTCTTCCAGTCAATCCGGTATCGCCATGAGGTCCGCCAATCACAAATTTTCCAGTTGGGTTGACGTGATATGTTATTTCTTTATTGAACAATTTGCGGAGGTGTGCAGGCAGTTTTCGCTTTACACGTGGTATTAAAATATTGATTACATCTGCTTTGATTTGTTTCAACATTTGTTCATCACTACGTTGAGCAGCCTGAGCCGATCTGCCCGGTTTTATGAAGTCATCATGTTGTGTTGAAATTACAATGGTATCAATACGAATGGGTTTGTTGTTGTCACCGTATTCAATAGTCACCTGACTTTTCGCATCAGGTCTTAAGTACTTCATCACTCTGGACTCTCTTCGAATCTTTGATAATTCTTCAAGCAGCATGTGTGCAAGACTCAACGGAAGTGGCATGTAATTTTCCGTTTCGTTCGTGGCATAGCCAAACATCATGCCCTGGTCGCCGGCACCCTGAGCTCTGGCCTTGGATTCAAAACTCTGCAGTTTTGATTTGCGGTCTACTCCCCTGTTGATGTCTGCAGATTGTTCATGTATTGCAGAAAATACACCACAACTGTTTGCCTCAAACATATACTCCGATCGCGTGTATCCGATTTTACGAATGACTTCCCTTGCAATTTCCTGCACATCGAGATATGCTTTTGATTTGACTTCGCCGGCCAATACAACCTGCCCTGTGGTAACCAGCGTTTCGCAAGCGACTTTGGAATCTTTATCGTATGCTAAAAAATGATCGATCAATGCGTCTGAAATCTGATCAGCAACTTTATCAGGATGGCCTTCTGAAACGGATTCTGAAGTAAATAAATAAGGCATGTTTTGATTTTGATTAATTTAAGCCACAAATATAAGAATAGGCTGTAGGCTATAGGCTATAGGCTGTAGAAAAAGTTATGAGTTTAAACTCTTCATTCTAATATTCCTACATGCCGCTTTCGCGCCCGCCTGACCGGACAGGCAGGGTTCCTTCACTCAAAGCACTGTCGTTCTTTGTCCACCTCCAGTGGAATCGTTAGGTCATCTTTCATTTCTTGCCTCTCCTCCCTACAGCCTACAGCCTATAGCCTACAGCCTTATTTTCTCACAAGCAACTATCCAGGATATTTCCTCGTATGAGCCCTAAACGAGTTGTTAATTCTTTTTTAACTTTACGAAAAATACTAATGTATGGGAAGTATTAAACCGTATTCCGGTCCCTTCGGAAAGCCAGAATTGATGCATCTTTTACGAAGAACATTGTTTGGCTTTAGTAAAACCGATCTCAATTCATTCAAAGGTCAGAGCCTGAGTCAGGTCATAGACCAACTCATCCCCCGCACACCTCCATTACCGAAACCACCGGTCAGAGCGTACTACAACAATGTGGATCCAACCAAAGACACTATCGAAATGATAGGCAATGTGGTCCAGGTAAAATGGGGTGAAACCTGGGTTAATACTCCGGTGCAGTCCAATTTTGTCGCCAATCCTTCCGGAAACAGGGGCAATAATTTAAAACAATGGATGACCGGAATGCAAATCCATCAAAATCAAACCGTATATGAAAAAATGGTTTTGTTTTTTCAAAATCTTTTGGTGACGGAATATTCTGTGGTTGAGAATGTGCATTCTATGTATTTGACGCACAGCCTTTATAGAAAACATGCTTTGGGGAATTACAAAGATCTCATCAAGGAAATCACCTTAGACCCGGGAATGCTGAGGTATCTGAATGGACAACTCAATACCAAAAAGGCACCTGATGAAAATTATGGTCGCGAATTGCAAGAATTATTCTGCGTAGGAAAAGGACCAGGATCAGGATATACAGAAGATGATGTGAAAGCTGCTGCAAGAGTGTTGACCGGTTGGTATATCATTTCCCGCGAAAAAATAAATGGTGTCGACACAAATGTCATTCCAAGAAAAGCATTTAATCCGGCCAATCACGATACCGGTGATAAACAATTTTCTGCATTTTATGGAAATACTGTAATCAAATCTGGTACACCAAATGATGAAAGCAATGCCAACGCAGAAATCAATCAAATGATTGAAATGATATTTAATACAGATGAACCGTCGAGATACATCTGCAGAAGATTGTGGAATTATTTTGTCTATTATGACATCACTCCAGAGATCGAAGCAGAAGTGATTGAACCATTAGCTGAAATTTTCAGGCAATACAAGAATGATCCTGATCAAATTCAATATGTTTTAAAAGCATTGTTTAGTTCGGAATATTTTTTCAAACAAGAACACAGAGGTTGCATGATCAAAAGTCCAACCGATTTCAATGTGGGAATGATACGTCAGTTTGAGTATCCTTTACCTGATGCGAGTAAACTGGAAGCTCAATACTATATGTGGAATTTAATACGCAGCAACGTGCTCAATTCAGGACAGGATATTAATGATCCACCAAATGTAGCCGGTTGGCCTGCATACTATCAGACCCCATCATTTCATGAGATCTGGGTGGACACTTCTACGTATCCGGCAAGAAAAACCGCTTATGAAAACACTTCCAAGAATACCTATGCATTGACTAACAAAGACAAGGTGTATGATGGAGTCAACAGTCCTTCATATGGTTTTACTACCAAAATGAATTTTGTAGAATTTGTCAAAAAATTTGAAAACCCATCAGATCCGAATGCATTGATTAATGAAGCCGCTGAATTGCTATTGGGTGCACCATTGTCCCAGGCTGTCAAGGATCAGTTGAAAACAAACTACTTATTGCTCGGACAGAGTTCTGATTATTATTGGACGGATGCGTATGATGTCTATCTCGCGAATCCAAATACAAATGATCCGGAATCGAGAAGAGTTCCAACGATGTTGCAGGATTTATTTATATACCTGATGTCATCCGCAGAATATCACCTTTGTTAACTTCATTCCTTTCAATTTAACTTCCATTAATTTTTAATTATATGAAAAGAAGATCTTTTATACAATCCGTTCCGGTAGCTGTAGGAGGACTTACTGTTACAGCATATGGTTCAAGTCCCTTGCTTTCGGCACTGACTGCTTCACTTACCGAAACCGATCGCGTCTTGGTCATTGTACAGTTGAACGGAGGTAATGACGGATTGAATACCCTCATACCGCTGGATCAATATGCATCTCTTTCTTTATCTTCCATTCGTCAGAATATATTGATCCCTGAAAATAAAGTTTTAAAACTTTCAGGTACCAACAATGCAACCGGCTTGCATCCGGCGATGAACAGAATGTATGATTTATATGAGAGTGGTAAAATGAATATCATTCAGGGTGTCGGTTATCCAAAATTCAATTATTCACATTTTCGTGCAACAGATATCTGGATGTCCGGTTCCGATTCCACTGAGTATATCAATTCAGGATGGGCAGGAAGATACCTGGGTTATGAATATCCAAATTATCCGGTCGGTTTTCCGAATCCAAACATGACCGATCCGATTGCAATTCGTATTGGAGGAAATGTTGTTTTAGGATTGCAGAACCAGGGGCAACCAATGGCCATTTCCATAAATAATACCAACGATCCTTTAAATCTCACTGGAAGTTTATTCCAGGATCCTCCTACAAATAATTACATGGGAAAAGAGCTTGCCTATGTACGGGAAGTACAAAGACAAACTGATAAATTCGGAGATTCCGTAAAAGCTGCAGCAGACAAAGGAACCAATCTTTCCACACTGTATCCTAAATCCAATGAGTTAGGCTATAGCTTAGGTTCTCAATTGGCGATCATTGCCAAATTGATTCATGGCGGCATTCGCACCAGAATCTTTTGGGTAAGTACAGGCGGTTATGATACTCATGCTGGACAAGTTACTGCATCGGATCACACAACAGGAACTCACGCTAATTTATTAAAAGGATTATCCGATGCAATTGGTGCGTTTATGGATGATGTCAAATTGCTGGGATTTGAAGAAAGAATAACAGGAATGACGTTTTCAGAATTTGGAAGAAGGATTATTGCAAACGCTTCAGGTGGAACAGATCATGGTGCAGCTCAGCCCATGTTTGTGTTCGGAAGTAAAGTAACTCCGGGTGTCATCGGTAAAAATCCAACAATTGATCCGGCATCCAATGCAGGCTCGAATTTACCCATGCAGTATGATTTCCGTTCGGTGTATGCCTCTATATTAGGAGATTGGTTCTGTGTTGAAGATGCTGCATTAGACCAAATCCTATTAAAGAACTTCCAGAAACTTCCGATCATGGATCCGGGAAATTGTATCCCGACTTCAGTTCATGACCAAAATAAAAATCTTGGAGAAAATCTCGTGTATGCCTATCCAAATCCATTTGTTCAATACACTAAAATTAAATTTGAAACTTATGGCGGACATACTATGATACAAATCATAAACAATGAAGGCAGCGTCATCAAAACTATTGTAGATTCCGAAATGCAGGCAGGAAAGTATGATGTAGAATGCGACATGGAAGATGCAGCAGCAGGAATTTATTATGTAAGAATCCAGAATCAGACGCTTCAACAAGTAAAGCCGATGATGAAAGTAAACGGTTAATTATTTAGATTTCGATAAATTTAAAACCCTGGTCAGCGATGACCGGGGTTTTTTATTTGCAGCTCGATTTAGAATATTTTGGTTTCGCGCAAAGTTTACCAATAATGAAGAAAGCGGACGGGGAAAATAAAAGTTCAAGCGAGGAAACGGAAAATAAATGTTCGAGCGGGGACACGAAAAGTATAAGTTTAAGCAGGGATACGGTTTAATTAAGTTCAAGCGGGACGCTTGAACCAACGAGAAGTAAAAAGCAACATATTCTTTGATTATTGTTCGTGTAAATTTCAAATTACGTGAATAGAATTCATCGAGAATGATTCACTTCACTTATTGCTCGAAGTTTCTTCGCTTCAATTTTGCTTGAAGTGTCCTCGCTTCAAGCAACTTTTGAAACTTCCTCGTTTCAAGCAACTTATGAAACGTCCTCGCTTCAAGCAAGCTCAAGCGGGGACACGGAAAATGAATGTTCAAGCGGGGACGCTTGAACCAACTTGAATTAAAAAGTAACAAATTCTTTGATTATTTTTCTTTAAATTTCAAACTACAAGAAAAGTATTCATGTAGAATAATTCTCTTCACATATTACTCGAAGTATCTTCGCTTCAATGTTGCTTGAAGTGTCCTCGCTTCAATGTTGCTTGAAGCGTTCTCGCTTCAATGTTGCTTGAAGTGTCCTCGCTTCAAGCAACTTATGAAACGTCTTTGTTTCAAGCAACGCATGAAATGGATACGCTTCAAGCCAATTCCATCTGCCAATTCTCAATCCGCCAATTTAAATTTTACAGGTAGTGTATAAGTAGTTTTAACCTTTTTCCCATCCTTTGTTGGTGGAAGCCAATTTGGCATGAGATCCACCACTCTGTAGAGCTCTTTGTCAAATTCACTACCAAGACTTTTTAAGATTTCTTTATTGTGAATACTGCCATCCTCATAAACTTCAAATTTAATATATGAGGTACCTTGTACTCCATTTTTCTTTCCAACTCGTGGATATTCAATTGTTCTTCCAAGAAACTCCATCAATTCTTTTTCTCCGCCTGGAAAGCTGGGAAGAAAAGGACTGTCACCGAGGGTAACATTACTGTTAGTAATCGTCGTATCACCTTTTACAATTGGAGGTAAAGGAACACCAACTTCATAATCGAATTGTCCGATTTTATTTGAGCTGGTCGCGTCCTTATCAGCATCCTGATTTAAGAGCGTGCAAGAGGCAAACAGCAATGGAATCAATGCTAGATAGAGATATTGTATTTTTGAAGATTTTTTAAATAACATCATAATTCTGGATTTAATTGGTGAAAAATAAAATGAATGAACTATTGTCGCATGCATGCTTGACTTTTGAGCAAATTGAATCAACAGCCTGGAGTATTCTTCTTCATTTGAACTCCTTATGGCTTGTTCGTCTGCCTGGTATTCATGAATGAGTACAAGCTCATTTCTAAAATAATGCAGACAAGGATGATATGGGAGAAATATTTCAAGGATTTTTAAAATCATCAGATCGTAATGATGCTTATATTTGATGTGAGTATATTCATGTACAATAATGATTTCCTTCTTTCTTAAATCATGCACAATGAACTTAGGTAAGACAATAGTATTTATGAAACTGAAAGGCTGATCAACGGAATCAGTATACTTAATATAAACATTCTTACCTGCCTTTTGCCTCTCTCTTGTCAGTTCCATAAAATGGAAAAATTCCCCAATAGTCTGGGAGGACTTCTTGATGACTAAAACACCATATAAAAATGCAATTGATCCAATCATATAATCAGAAAGATTTCCTCCTGACTGCCTTGTTGAACTCACTATAAATTCATCGAGTGTATAAATGGAATTAATCCCTGAACTTATTAATGAGAAATCATGGTTGAAAAATCCTTTAGGAACTAGTGGAATCAGTATACCTCCAAATATTGAAAGAATTAAATAGCACCTGTTCACATTATGATAGCTTTTATTTTTATAAAATAAATAAAATGCAATCAACAGAAATGTCCAGATCGTACTGAGTTGAATGAAATAAAGTATCATTTTTTCCCGGATTTAGTTTTTAATTGCTTAATGAGTTCCGCCAATTCGGTTTCATCAATTTGCTCTTCTTCCACTAAAAAGGAAACCATGCTGGAAGGTTTATTCCCAAAATAGTTTTTAATCATTTTACGCAACTCATTAATAGAATACTTTTGCTTCGTGATTAACGGAGTGTATTCATAGGTTTTCCCAAACACTTTATAACTCAAAAATCCCTTATCGACCAGAATTCTAAGGAAAGTGGAAATGGTTGTCTGAGCCGGAATTTCACCCTGCTTCTTACTGTTTCGGAGATGCTCCATGATATGTCCTATAGTACATGGACCCAGTTTCCAGATAATTTGCATAATGGCTTCTTCACCTGAGGTCAGCGTATTCATCTTTTTTTTTGACAAATGTACTACACTTTTGGCGATATGACTAATATTTTAGTTATTTAACTAAAAAAACATTACCTGCTGGCATTCTGCAACATTTCAAATCCATACGGACCGGATTTCCCATTGAAAGGATCCATGATATTTTATTATTTTGTAGCCTCAATGACCATAAACCTTTCATAATAAAACGTGTTGTTTCTTCTTAATACACCTTCGCAAATCACTTTAGATGGATTTTCTTTTTGACCCGAATATCTGGATTGGATTCATTACCCTTCTGGCCTTAGAGATCGTACTCGGTATAGATAATATCATATTTATTGCCATACTCACTAATAAATTACCAGAGCACCAACAGGAACGGGCGAGACGACTTGGCATCTCGTTGGCATTATTCAGCAGACTTGCTTTATTGGCTTCAATATCCTGGATGATGAGTCTTACGAAACCAATTATTCAAATTTGGGAATATCATTTTTCAGGAAGAGATATCATCCTTTTTGCCGGCGGACTATTTCTGATTATTAAAAGTGTGACCGAGATTCATGGTAAAATGGAAGAAGCCGGTCAGGATGAAAGGGAACTGAGAAAAAAAGTTGATTTTGCATCTACTATTATCCAGATCATACTCATAGATATCATTTTTTCACTGGATTCTGTAATCACTGCAGTCGGCATGGTAAGTCATCTGGGAGTGATGATGGCCGCTGTTATTGCAGCCGTTGGAGTGATGCTCGTTTTATCAGGACCCATTGCTTCATTTGTCAAAAAGCATCCCACCATAAAAATTCTCGCGCTTGCATTCCTGATTATGATTGGAACTGCCCTGGTAGCAGAAGCACTTGATTTTCATTTTCCGAAAGCGTACATCTATTTTGCCATGGCATTTTCCGTAGGTGTAGAGTTTATCAACATCCGTATAGGTACGAGATCCAGAAATTAAAATTTATCTAATCTGACTCCTGCTTGATTCTTTATTTTTGTGAATGCTCAAATGGAATGAATCCTTTCTTTTTGCTTTACTGATTTTCATTTTACTTGTGTTTCATCAGGTGTTTAACCCATTTCAAATGGAGTTGAATGCCTTAAAAGTGATCAATGTAGGAATCCTCATGATCAGCTTGTGGATACTCGAATTGATGCCAATGCCTGTCGTGGCACTTTTGCCTTTGATTATTTTTCCACTTTGGAAAATCGATTCACTCCAGGAAACTGCAAAAAGTTATTCAGATCCGATCATATTTCTATTTATGGGCGGATTTTTTCTGGCCCTCGCCATTGAAAAATGGAATTTGCACCAACGCATTGCACTAAACATCCTCAAAAAATCCGGCAGCAATGGCAACCAGATTCTTCTTGGATTCATGCTGTCGACATTTTTGGTGAGTATGTGGATCAGCAATACCGCAACAACGATGATGATGTTTCCCATCGCACTGTCGATCATTAAAGTAATGAGTCATACGTATTCTGAATCCAGGTTGCAAAATTTTTCAGTGGCTTTAATGTTGAGCATTGCCTATGCATCAAATATTGGTGGATTGTCAACAATCATTGGAACTCCGCCAAACACAGCATATGTAGGCTTCATGAACGATACGATAAACGCAAACATTTCATTTTTGCAATGGATGATCGTTTGTTTTCCATTAGCCATTCTGATTTTGCTGTCACTTTATTTTGTGTTTACTAAATTTTTATTTCCCAATCACATCAAGCATCATCCGGAAACCGAAACCTTTATTCAATCGCAACTGCAAAAACTAGGACCCTGGACCATTGCTGAAAAAAGAGTATTCGCTATATTTAGTGCCACTGCAATATTATGGATGACAAAAGATCTCATCGTAAAACTTACGGGACTTGCATTGAATGACACCATTATTGCTTTAGCAGCCGGAGTGGCTTTATTTGTTTTTCCATCCGGAATGAAACGTGATGAAGGAGATACCATGATTTCCGATGAAGAAAGTCCAAATGCAATAGTCAATCTGTTGGAATGGAAGGATACTAAAAATATGGCCTGGGGCATCCTTTTATTATTCGGGGGAGGATTGGCATTAGCCAAAGGACTTGAAAATGCCGGTGTCATGAAAATGATTGGTGACGGTATTTCTGTTTATGCACCGGAGAACAAATTTCTGTTAATACTTTTAGTTGCGACGGTTTCCATTTTCTTAAGCGAGGTAATGAGCAATATTGCACAAGTGATTGTCATGGCACCAATATTAACTTCAGTAGCCATTGTGATGAATGTTCCTCCGATAATGCTTGGATTGCCAATGACGCTTGCTGCGAGTTGCGCTGGAATGTTACCTATGGGAACTCCACCAAATGCTATTGTTTATGCCAGCGGTAAAATTCCATTGAAGAACATGTTGAAGGCAGGATTCGTGTTGAATCTCATCAGCATTTTTGTCATTAGTGTGTTTTGTTATTTTCTAACGGAATTGTTTTCAACTAAATGACCATACTTCGAAATTGGTTATGGAGGAGACACCGCATACTGCAACTTGCAATTGAAATAAATACAATTTACCGAATGAGCATCAACTGAAAGGTTCTATTCAAATTTACAGTTCTCACATTTAAAAAATAAATTCCATTCCTGCAATGCTGCAATGGAAGTTCTATTCTTTTAAAATTTAATTCTACACCATTTGAAATTTGCCTTCCATACAAATCGAATAAAGTGAAATTCAAATTTTTGATCACTTCATCACTGGACAAAGAATATGTGCTTGATAGGCTATTCCAATTCAATTGGAGTTTGTCAATGACAGATTGATCATTTACTTGAGTCACGGGTTCAAATTTCCTTTTATAAATTCCTGTGGATGTACCTGCAAATAAATTTTCCCAAAAAATAAAAAGAGAATGTACATCTGTATTAGTAAGTCCTTCATTGATCGCTTTCCAGGTTTTGCCGGCATCAGGTGAATGTTGCACACCGACATACGTGGTGGTATCCGGCCAGAAACCACGTTCTTCAATTCCTGCAAACATATCCGGAAACGGTGCATAAGTAAAACTACTGACAGAACAATTGATCAAACCACTTCCCTTCCAGGGCTCACCATTCCAACTTGACTTTAAAACATTATTTTGAAACGGATCGTGATTGTATGTTCCTGCAAAAAAACCATGAGGTCCTATATCGAGTGTATTGACACCTATAGTTTCATCAACTACTTTTATCCAATTCATTCCAAAATCTTTGGTATGATAAATTCCATCATCACCACTTCGTGATGCACCAGCCAATATTTCTCCATTGACACCGACAGCAATAGAAAGTAAATCCACACCCTGCAATCCAGCTGTTTGCCAGGTATCACCGAAATCCTGTGAGACCCATACTCCATTCTCAGTTGCAGCATATAATGCCAATTCATAATCCGGTTCAAATTCCCGAATAGATTTTGCAAAGAAAGGTTGCTTCGCTTTTTTCCAGCTCATCCCGAGATTTGACGAAATATATACGCCATCATCGGTTGATACCACCAATCTTCGTAAAGCCAAATCAGATATCGCATGTATGTTTTTATTGCTTAAGTTTCCGTTTCCGGAATTCCAGCTCTCTCCCAAGTCCTCCGTCCAATAGACTCCTTCACTAGTTCCAACAACAATAATGCCTGGTGCACTCAATACAATATCTCTTACATCCGCTGTTACCGGCAACGGACAAAGTTTCCAACTGTTAGGCACTTGAGCAAAGCCTGTTAAGAAAACTAAAAGTGCAAAGACAAAAGATAGTATGGCTTTTTTCATGATTGAATATTTTTGTTAAAATTGATCAATGGCTTATGAACGGCAAAGATTGTGAATAGCTGCCGGCAAATTTGATCGTAAAATTGTACAGAATATTGGTTGGGAACAGAAGAGGGGATTAGGGGATTAGTAAGTTAGGGAGGGAGGTAGGAAGGTAGAGCGTTTAGAAATGATTATATTTGTTAGGAAGTTAAGCAGTAATACGGTAAAGCCGTCAAAGAATATTAGTCAAATAAACGCTCTTTAAAAAAATGATAATGAAACTGATTCAAAAGGAAGAATTTATTTAAGTTAATTTTCACCCGGTGTTTTTAGAAGTTCCCAATTATATACCGGAATAAATTCATCGACTCTGCAAAAGGATACCTTTTATCTTTATTATTCTAATAACCAAATTCATTTAAATTTAAATAAAAAACAAGAATTCAACTAGACAATATTTAAGTTGGATGTTAGAGAAATAAAAAATTTGCTCAACAAAATTCAGTAGAGCACAAAAATGAAATTGAATTATCGTTGGAAGTATTAACTCCCGGAATCTATTTTTATCAGATGAAATCGGAGAATTCTAATTATTCCGGAAAGTTTATTGTATCGGAGTAATAATGAAGTCATTCGTATCCTATCCGACAATGTTACTTACATGGCCCCAATAGAATTGTTAAGGCAACCATCCATAAAAATTCTTAATTCTTAATTCTTAATTCTTAATTAAATAAAAAAGGGGCACCCCGTTCAATGGTGCCCCTTGGATCCATAGATAGGATTATTTCTTATCCATGGCAAAAGCATCGTAAAGCTATGGAGCTTTAAAATAGCTTTTCTCGGGGTTAAAAAGTATTTACAATCGCAGGGTATAAAATATACAATCGATAAAAATATATGTAATTTATTAATGGATAAGGGACTTTAAAATAGGAATTTAACTAAAGTCTGGGTTTCGACTTTTTGTCAATTCCTCCTTAGATTTGCTCAAATTTTAAACTTATGGCTTACAATCACGAAATAGACTACAAGATTTTTGGCGAAGAAATGCAGTACGTGGAGGTCGAACTCGACCCGGGAGAGACTGCAATTGCTGAAGCCGGCTCATTCCTGATGATGGAAGACGGCATCCGGATGGCTACCATTTTCGGAGACGGCACTCAACAAGACGGTGGCTTTATGGGTAAGCTTTTTTCAGCAGGAAAAAGGCTGCTCACGGGGGAAAGCCTGTTTATGACGACATATACCAATGAAGGAAGCGGCAAAGCCAGGGTGAGCTTCGCCTCGCCATATGCCGGCAAGATTATTCCCATGAATCTCAAGGAGTTGGATGGTAAGATCATCGCCCAAAAAGATGCTTTTCTGTGCGCCGCAATGGGTGTATCCGTTGGCATTGAACTGCAACGCAAACTCGGAACCGGAATTTTTGGTGGAGAAGGGTTCATCATGCAAAAACTGGAAGGAGATGGAATGGCTTTCGTACATGCCGGCGGATTTGTAAAGGAATTGACACTTGGTGTTGGCGAAACCCTCCGAATTGATACAGGTTGCGTAGTCGCCTATACTTCACGAATCGATTTTGATATAGAATTTATCAAAGGAGTTAAAAATTTGGTCTTCGGCGGCGAGGGCTTGTTTTATGCGGTATTGAGGGGTCCGGGTAAAGTATGGATCCAGTCTTTACCAATAAGCAGACTGGCTTCAAAAATCATTCAATACGGAGGATTCAAAAGAAAAGAAGAAGGAAGTATTCTCGGAGGCTTAGGGAATATTCTCGATGGAAACTAGGAGGAGGAGAGTGATGAACTATGAACTATGAGTGATGAGTGATGAGTGATGAGTGATGAGTGATGAGTGATGAGTGATGAGTGATGAGTGATTTTTTTACCAGTAAAAAAATCACTCAACTAATTCTTAATTTTTAATTCTCTTATACACCGGCACTGTCGAACAAGGTTCTCCAAACATGATCGAGCTGACATAGGGTTTCAACAAACTGGTTATTTCAAGGTATGCAGAAGCGGGAACATCTTTTTCACTACACCCTTTGATCACCAATTTTGCATCGCGATATTCTTCCGGATTCAGTTCTTTGATCTTTTGTTTGAAATAATTTCGAAGGAATTCCTGCTTGTCACCAAAGCTTACTTCCAATGCGACATTAGATGCATACGAAGCGATCAACATGTAAGCCCATGTTGGAATGATTGCGTCAGCTGAACAAAACACCGCGAGATAAGAATTGCGATATTGTTCCCAATTGTGTTCTTTCAAAGCTTTTCTGAAATCCAGTTCTTTAAGAATGAGTCCCTGAAAAAGAAAGTCCTTTAAATCAAAGGGTTTGATCTCATGGACGGGATATAAATCTTCAAGCTTTATGGTAATCAATCCACTTTGACTGACTCTGTTTATCAGTATATCTTCACTATTCATTTTCTTGTTCTGCATGGGTACCCATTAAAGTCAACGCTTCAGCGACCGTTTCTTCAATTGGAGCCGGTTCGCCGATCTCGTTCTCCGGTTGACCAAAATCTTTGAGCTTTGGAAGATCACTGAGATCCTTCAATCCAAAATATTCCATGAATCTTTGCGAAGTACCCAATAAGAATGGTTTGCCCGGCCCTTCACTTCTGCCGACGATTTCGATCAACTCTTTCTCCATCAGCTTTTGAATGGAATGATCGGAATTGACACCCCGGATTTGTTCCACTTCAGCTTTTGAAATCGGTTGCTTGTATGCAATTATGGACAGGGATTCCATAGCGGCTTTCGACAACTTTTTGCGATTGGTCATCTTGATATGTTCTGCCACCACTTCAAAATATGCAGGCTTTGAAAGAAACTGATATCCCCCGGCGATTTCTTTCAATTCAATCCCGAACTCTTCCCCGGAGTACCTCTGGGTAATGTCATAGATGGCATCTTCGATCTGATCTATATCAAGACTCACAGACATGCTGTTCTCAATACAATACTTAATGTCCGCTGCGCTAATTGGCTGAGGACTAACAAACAAAAGGCTTTCAACAGCTGGTATGTAAGGATTTCCACTCATGGCGCAAAAATAGATAAGAATAACAATGAGGAGGATGAAAAGTTACACGAAGAGTACCTGCAGACCTCCTGACAGCAATCTGGAGATCAGTGATGGTCCTCCATTCCATTTATCCGATTTTATCCGTTTTATCCGCATTATGGCGATATTTCTATTCCTATCTTGAGGCTTGTATCAATACCCAATGAATAAATTAAAAACCATTTATCTCTGCTCTAATTGTGGTGCCAGTTCTCCAAAATGGTTGGGAAAGTGTCCTTCATGTGAGGCCTGGAACAGCTATGTGGAAGAAGTGGTTCAAAGAGATGAAAAGTCGTCAAAAAGAACATCCTGGAAAGAATTGGCGGCATCTTCTACTCAAATTTTATCTACCAGTCTCGATGAGATTGTGGTTTCTCCGGAAGACCGGATCCGCACCGGGGATGAAGAACTGGACAGAGCTTTAGGTGGTGGTTTGGTCAAAGGATCGGTCACGTTATTAGCAGGGCAACCCGGGATCGGAAAATCCACATTGTTATTGCAGATGGCCTTAACTGTGAAAACAGGTAAGGTGCTCTATGTCTCCGGGGAAGAAAGCGAACAACAGATTAAACTCAGAGCCGACCGCATTCAAAAGCCGCAATCCAATTGTTATCTCTATTCTGAAAGCAGAATCATTAATATTCTAGCAGAAGCCGCAAGACTCAAACCCGGATTGCTCATAGTGGATTCGGTTCAAACTTTAATTTCAGATGATCTGGATTCTGCTCCTGGTACCATCTCGCAAATACGTGAATGCAGCCATCAACTGATCCGGTTTGCAAAAGAATCAGAAACGCCCGTATTTCTAATCGGACATATCAATAAAGAAGGAGACATCGCAGGACCTAAATTGCTCGAGCATATGGTGGACACCGTATTGCAATTTGAAGGAGATAAATTGTATGCGTATAGAATGTTGAGGACTTTAAAAAACCGATTCGGTTCAACAGATGAAATGAGTTTGTACGAAATGCAATCCAATGGACTAAGACCGATTACCAACCCTTCTGAATTATTGCTCTCCCAACACGAAGAAAAACTCAGCGGATCAGCCATTGCAGCAACAATAGAAGGCCAACGTCCCTTGCTTATAGAAACCCAGGCACTGGTTGGAGCGGCAGTGTATTCTACGGCACAGCGCATTGCAAACGGATTTGATACACGAAGAATGTCGATGTTGCTTGCGGTATTGGAAAAACGTTGCGGATTTTTTTTCGGTCAGCAAGATGTGTTTTTAAATCTTGCGGGTGGAATACGCATCAATGATCCTGCATTGGATCTTGCCGTAGTTGCAGCTTTAATTTCATCCCTGGAAGACAATCCGCTACACAGACAGATTTGCTTCGCGGGAGAAATCGGGTTGTCCGGTGAAATACGTTCTGTTTCGAAAATTGAACAACGCATACAAGAGGCTGCAAGACTTGGATTCAAAGCCATCTGCATTTCAAAATACAATCTTAAAGGTTGGGAACCCGAAAAATATAAAATCAAAATTGTTCCTCTCGCAACGGTAAATGAATTGTATGAAAAAGTATTTGCGAAGTAAATGAATTTTTAGTCTTCGCAGACTTTCATCAGCTTTTAATTCTAAGAATTGACCATTCTAAAATTACACTTTATGCAATATCCTTTCAGAATTAAACCGGAAGGTTAATCTTGGGCAGCTTCAAATTTTAAGATGATCTCAGACCAGATATCGGAGGCAACCAGTTCAGGAGTGCGCTCTCCATTGGTAATGAAAATTTGTTCTTTGTCTTTCAATCGTTCAAATGATTTAAAGAAAGTGGATTTAACCAATTCCAGGTTTTCGCGGGTTTCAAACAATTCAACCGAACTTCTGCCTTGTTGAATTCTCTGCATGCTGGTTTCAACTGATATATCTATAAACACATTAAGATCAGGTCGCAATAACTCTGCGCTCAATGCATTTGCCTGAATCACCCAATCCAAAGGCATATGTGCTCCCTGGTAAGCATAAGAAGAAAAATAATACCGATCAGAGATTACCGTAAAACCTTCTTCCAGTTTCTTTAGTATTCCGTTCTCTTTATTTAATAAGTGATCTAAGCGGTCAGCAATAAACAATCCAGCAATAACACGGTGATCTGCTTCCATGCGATGATTGAAAATGTCGCGTATCAGCATTCCAATAGGACCATCTGTCGGCTCGCAGGTTGTTATGACCTGATGACCTATCGATTTGAAATGCTGAGACAACAACTTGACTTGAGTACTTTTTCCACTTCCATCAATTCCTTCTAATACAATAAAGAGATTTTTTTTCATTTGATGACGGCCTTCCTCAATTCGGAGTTTTATGATTCGCTAAGCGTCAACAAAGATAAGTTACCAAGCGGTAAATTTTTAATTGTTGATTGAATATGCAATTCTTTAATCAACGATATAAGCTTTATTAAATTCAATTCTATAAAATTAGTAAAATCAGCGCCATTTTCAATCGGGCAGATCGGGATAAGAAAGTATGATTAATCATTATCTTTGCTTTTATTCAAATTTAAATCTTCATGACTCGATTTAAATCCATGGCTAAACTCAAATGAATATCAGGATAAATAAAATTGCAGTTCTTGGTTCCGGACTCATGGGTTCAGGTATCGCATGCCATCTTGCCGGAGCCGGATTCGATGTGTTGTTGCTCGACCTTCCCTCTGAAGGCAGCGACAAAAATCAATTGGTGAATGCTGCGCTCAAAAAATCACTTGCAAGCAAACCATCTCCTATTTATCATCTCGGTTTTGCATCAAGAATAAAAACAGGAAATTTTGAAGAAGACCTCTCTAAAGTCAGGGAATGTGATTGGATCATTGAAGTGATCGTCGAAAAACTGGACATTAAAAAAGCACTGTATGAAAAGCTCGAAGCATACCGGAAACCAGGCACCTTGATTACTTCCAATACTTCAGGAATTCCGATTCATTTTTTGACTGAAAGCAGGTCTCCTGATTTTAAGGCGCACTTTTGTGGAACTCATTTTTTTAATCCGCCGCGCTATTTAAAATTACTTGAAATCATTCCAACAGTTGATACTAAAAAAGAACTCGTCGAATTTTTAATGGAATTTGGAAAAGAATTTCTCGGCAAACAAACTGTACTTTGTAAAGACACTCCGGCATTTATTGCGAACCGGATCGGAGTCGTCAGCATGTCTAAAATTTTTGAACTCACAGAAGAATTGGGATTATCCATTTCGGAAGCAGACAAACTTACCGGCCCCGCATTAGGAAGACCCAAGTCAGGAACATTCAGATTGACCGATCTGGTTGGTTTGGATACTGCAGCGATGGTTACCGCTGGAATATAGCCAGGAAAAAAAATCCACTCTTGAAAGTTTGTCGGTTTCAAAACAAATAGATGATTTGCCTCGGCGTTTAAATGCTTTGATCAAATTAAATGATGCGGGAGCAATTCTGATTCGAAAATCACTGGGATTTTTATTTGCATATTCTTCCAGGTGCATTCCGGAAATTGCTGATTCCATTTATTCGATTGACTTCGCTATGAAGAATGGGTATGCATGGGAACTTGGTCCTTTCGAATATTGGGATGCGGTCGGATTTGATGAAGGACTTCGATTGATTTCTGAATGTGGTGAAAAACCTGCTGAATGGGTAATTGAAATGAAAGATTCCCAATCTGCACCGGGATTGAAAACCAGTTTTTATACAACAGAAAACAAGCAAATCTTTTTTTACAATTTCGAAACCAGGGCTTATCAATTAATACCTGGACAACAAAAGGAAATCCGGTTTTCATTATTTGAAAAAAATACTACAGTATTTCAAAATGA
This sequence comes from Saprospiraceae bacterium, assembly GCA_044227375.1. Taxonomy (GTDB): domain Bacteria; phylum Bacteroidota; class Bacteroidia; order Chitinophagales; family Saprospiraceae; genus Vicinibacter. Next base: position 1,244 of record JBGAWX010000012.1, on the reverse strand, counting down.
TGAAGCGTTGCTTCACGACATTGGTGATGGAGTGTTATGTCTTGAATTCAAAAGCAAATACAACGCCATCGGAGAAGGCATCCTCCGGGGCATTCAAGAGTCCATACGAATAGCAGAAGATAATGGCTGGAACGGTTTGGTGATTGGAAATAATGCCACTAATTTTTCAGTTGGAGCCAATTTAATGCTTGTTGGAATGATGGCATTCCAACAGGAATACGACCAATTGGATCAGGCTGTACGCATGTTTCAACAAACATCCATGCGATGCCGGTATTCTTCAATACCTGTTGTTGCTGCAACACAGGGTTATGTATTTGGTGGCGGAGTGGAATTGACGATGCATTGCGATGCAGCAGTTTGTGCTGCAGAATCGTATGTTGGTTTGGTTGAAGTTGGAGTAGGAATATTACCAGGCGGAGCAGGTACGAAGGAATTTGCATTGCGACTCAGTGATGAACTGAAAGAAGGAGAAGTTCAGATTCCGCAACTCATCCAACGTTTTAAAACCATTGCAACTGCGGCTGTTGCTACTTCTGCATATGAAGCATTTGATTTGGGTTATCTGGATGCACGCAGAGACACTCTTTCGATTAATGGTTTTACACACATCCATCAAGCCAAACAAAAAGTGTTGCAAATGTCCAATCATTATTTAAAACCACAGATGCGAGATGACATCCTGGTTTTAGGTCAGCCGGGACTGGCAGCGCTCTATGTTGCAGCACATTCTTTAAAATTAGGTGGATATGCAACGGATCATGATATCAAAATTGCAAAAAAAATAGCCTATGTTCTTTGTGGAGGAGATCTAAGTTATGCTCAGCAGGTAAATGAACAATATTTATTGGATTTGGAACGAGAAGCATTCTTAAGTCTTTGCACTGAACCTAAAACACTTGAGCGAATTCAATATATGCTGGAAAACAACAAGCCCTTAAGAAATTAATAACACCTGTGGAGTATGAAGACCATGCTCTAAAATATTGGACTGATGATCTTAAGGATGTACTTTTGCACACTTATTTACAGAATTTTATGACCAATCATTTCAACTGCCGGTTTATTTTTATACTCTCCATATTCTTCTACTTTCAAAATGCCGTTGCTGCTAATAATCATGCGGTTTGTTATCCTTCAAAGTGTTCAAACATCACGCATCGCAATCATTGCCAATTTTCCGGTTTAAATTTTAATCATTCTGACACCTGTTCTCCTTTAAATACCTTACCAGATACTTTTGT
>JBGAWX010000129.1:2972-9299 GCA_044227375.1 Saprospiraceae bacterium | reverse complement strand
ATTATCCACTGGATCACATACCTCCAGTGTTTGGCAAGACGGCACTGCAATGGAAAATGAAACGTTGGAATGCAGAATGCTCCGTTTTGTACAATGGTTGGAAGCGATTGGAAGATTACAATCTTCTTGGAGAAGACAATCAGATTTATACTTCAGCACAAGGATCACCGGCATGGTGGACTTTGAATTTCAAAAGTTCTTATCAAATCAATAAAAATTTCCAATTGCAACTTGCATTGGAAAATGTATTTGATACCTATTATCGGGTATTTGCTTCGGGGATTAGTGCGCCGGGAAGGAATTTTATTGCGACGTTGAGATTTAGGATAGATCGTTAACAGTTTAACAAACTCAATTTTTGCACTGAGTTTGTCTAAGAGTTGCTATTAACCATTGACTTGATGACCGGCAATTGATCATTGTGATTTGAAAAACTATTCTTACTTTTATTTCTGATTAAACAAGTTTTATGAAACTCTACCGCATCTCCATTATTGCTTCAATAATCTTCCTGATTCTCACGGGAATTTTGCATTCGCTCAGTTTTATCGCTCAACCAGCACCGGCGAACGATACTGAAAAGCAGCTTCTCGATCTCATGCAAAATTATAAGATGGATATGGGTGCAGGATTTGTAAGAACATTTCAACAAATTTTTCTTTCGCTTAGCGCTTGCTTTACTTTACTGTGTTTGTTTGGTGGGGTGCTTTTATTTTACCTGTATAAAAATAATATAGGGAAGCAATTCATGACAGTAGTATTGAATATTTATCTTGTATTCTTTGGTGTGCTGTTCGTTTTAATGTGGGCACTTACTTTCTTACCACCAATACTTTGTGTGACGTTCATCTTTTTTTCATTAATTCTTAGTCGTTGGGGAGTGAATTCTGAGGAGAATTGAAACGGAGAAGCGGTCGATCAGATAAGCAGTGAAACAGCAAAGCGGAATCCCAATTTTTATCTGGACAAAGAAGTTTCAAAATTGAATCGAGGTGCGGAGTAAAGTTCGACGGATGACAAACGACCTCCCGATACATCGGGAGACCGCAGAAGGAAGTGAACCGTTATCAGTTTACAGTTTTTTGATATTCAGATCTTTATCATGAATGGTTCTCTTATTTTAACTCAAAAGTTATGGCTTCAAATCTTTAATAAACAGTCGGTGGTCAGCCGTCAGCCGTCGGCGGTCAAAAATTAATCATTTTCTTACTTTTTCTCCATTTTCCATCGTCAATTGTCCATTTTCCATGGATTTGTGTCAATTTGTCGACCGTTTTTCTCAAAAACTAAGCAATTTTTCCCGGATTTGGCATAAAACTCTGACAAAAGGGGCTTTTTTTTCAGATGGCACAATCTATGATGGGACAGTCGTGTCAAAACACAATTTCATTTAACTTTTTTAAAAACCATAAATAATATGAAGCCAATCAATGACCGCGTCGTAATTAAACCGGCTCCGGCTGAGGAAAAAACCAAAGGGGGCATTATCATTCCGGATACTGCAAAAGAAAAACCACTTAGAGGTGAAGTCATCGCCGTTGGCCCCGGTAAAGACGGTAATATGATGACAGTACACAAAGGAGACTTCGTCTTGTATGGCAAATATGCCGGACAGGAATTCAATTACAAAGGAGTGGATTATCTCATCATGAGAGAAGATGACATCCTGATCATTATCTAATTCTAAAATTCAAAAAATTAAATCGAAACAATATGGCAAAAGAAATAAGTTTTAACTCAGATGCCCGTGAAAAGCTGAAATCTGGTATTGACCAGATGGCTAATGCGGTGAAAGTAACACTTGGTCCAAAAGGACGTAATGTCGTTATACAAAAAAGTTTTGGTGCACCTCAGGTGACCAAAGACGGAGTAACCGTTGCAAAAGAAATCGAATTGGAAGATCCAATTGCGAATCTCGGAGCACAACTCCTAAAAGAAGCAGCTTCCAAAACCAATGACCTTGCAGGCGATGGTACAACCACTGCAACAGTGCTTGCTCAATCTATGGTAACTGCCGGTATGAAATATGTTGCCGCTGGTGCAAATCCAATGGATTTAAAAAGGGGTATTGACAAAGGCGTTGCTACAGTCATTGCAGATTTGAAAAAACAATCTGAAGAAATCGGAAATGACTTTGGTAAAATAAAACAAGTGGGTTCTATTTCAGCAAACAATGACGAACTCATTGGTGAGTTGATTGCAAACGCCATGAAAAAAGTTGGGATCAATGGAGTCATCACGGTTGAAGAAGCAAAAGGAACGGAAACTACAGTGGATGTAGTGGAAGGAATGCAATTCGATCGCGGATATTTAAGTCCATATTTTGTAACCAATGCAGAAAACATGACCGCAGAATATGAGAATCCGCTCATCCTGATCTACGACAAAAAAATATCCAACATGCAAGAGATGTTGCCGATACTTGAAAAAGTAGTTCAAACGGGTAAGCCGCTTTTAATTATTGCTGAAGATGTGGACTCACAGGCTTTGGGAGTATTGGTAGTAAACAGATTGCGCGGTGGATTGAAAGTTGTTGCAGTGAAAGCTCCTGGATTTGGAGATCGTCGTAAAGCGATGCTTGAAGATATCGCGATACTTACCAACGGTACTGTAATTTCTGATGAGAAAGGATACAAACTGGAGAATACAGAGTTGGATCATTTAGGTACCTGTGAAAAAATTACTGTGGATAAAGACAACACAACTATCGTAAAAGGTAAGGGTGCTAAAAAAATGATCGAAGCCAGAATCAATCAGATCAAACAACAAATCGAAAGCACGACCTCAGATTATGATAAAGAAAAACTTCAGGAGCGTCTTGCTAAACTAGCAGGTGGTGTTGCAGTATTGAATATCGGTGCTGCTACAGAAGTTGAAATGAAAGAAAAGAAAGACAGAGTTGATGATGCTTTACATGCAACCCGTGCAGCTGTTGAAGAAGGAATTGTAACCGGTGGTGGTGTGGCGTTGGTAAGAGCTATTGCTTCATTGGCTAAAACCAAAACCATCAATGAAGATGAAATGATCGGAATCGAGATCGTGAAAAAATCATTGGAGTCTCCAATTCGTGTAATTGCTGAAAATGCCGGTGTGGAAGGTTCTGTAGTATTCATGAATGTCTCTGCAAAGAAAGGTTCATATGGTTTCAATGCACGTACAGGTGAATATGAAGATCTGAAAAAAGCAGGTGTTATCGATCCTACTAAAGTAACCCGGATCGCCCTTGAAAAAGCGGCTTCCATCGCAGGCATGATCTTGATGACTGAATGTGTAATCAATGAAAAACCTAAAGAAGAGAAAGGCGGCGGCGGTGGCCATCACCACGGCGGAGGACTGGCTGGCATGATGTAAATTCGACAGGCTCACATGCCTTCTTTACATTAGAAAGATGATAACAATGTCCTGAAAAGTCTATGAAGTAGAGTAATACGACAGATTAGATTTTTCATATATCATTCAAGAAAGTTTTAAGTCCTGCAGCAATGCGGGACTTTTTTTGTTTAATGAGAGAATGAAAGACTGAAGGAATGAAAGAATTTTTAAGGTGATTTGTCAACATATAATAAATGATTCGGAATGAATTGGATTCCCTTGTATTCAAAGCCCGAAGGCCTGCTGCAGGCGGGGCTTGAACAATAATAGCCAGGGGTGAAGCCCCCTATAAATAATAAACCCAATTTCAAGTCTGGAAGCCTTCCTGCCGCTTTTAGGCAGGGCTTGAATGTATTGTCATGGATACTGTAAATTTGAAAATTGACAATTACAAAATAAATAATCAATCTAATTTTGAGCAATAATTGGTATTGTATCTCCTAATCTAGTTTTCAATATTCTGTTTTGAAAAATTCCATTACCATAAAGAACGCTATCCTCATTAATAAACCTAAATCAATCGTTTGGGATTATACTCAAAATTATGCTAATCGATCAGTTTGGGATAAATCAGTTTTGTCAGCGGAGGTTTTACATTTCTCTCCAAATAGAATTGTCAAATTAAAAATGAAAGGAAAAACAACAATGACTTTTGTATACAAACTCGACGATAAACCAAACAAGACCAGTTTAAAAGCAATGGATATTGATTCATCTTTCATAATAGCCGCCGGTGGAGCATGGAGCTATGAGGAGAATGATGGTATTACCAAATGGACACAAATCAATTCACTTGTATTGAAAAATTCAGGTTTTTTATCTTTATTTAGCCGGATCTTTAAATTTTTATTGCAGATTCAAACTCAAAAGGCCATGAATAAAGTCAAATTCATTTTAGAAAATCGTAAATAATAATTCCCAATTTTCTTTAACGGTTGACTATTTTACAGATAAACTTATCATTGAATTTTGCAATGGTTTCATGATTTTGATTAATTTTGTTAGGAAGTTATGTGATATGAATAGCTATTTTAAATATCTCCCGGAGGAAATTTTTAATAAGAAAATTGATAAAAGAGTATTTCCATTTTCACAATACTTATTTTGGGATTATCCTATTGAATCAGTTGACATAGAAAAGCATAAATATTTTATTATAGAAAGAGTACTGAGTCGCGGCTTATTACAAGATTTTTATATGCTACTCCAACTTTATTCAAAAAAAGAAATTTCAGAAGCAATAAAAAAGAGCAAGGTCTTTGATGATAAATTGCGTAATTTTTGCAGCCATTATTTTGAAATACCATTAAATGAGATAAATGCTTCATCTTTCTACTGTTGACACATCGACTTATGGTTTATTGCAGGAACTTTTCAAAATTCCATTCATAAAAAATAATTTTGCGTTGGCTGGAGGTACGGCTCTAGCACTTCAAATAGGACATCGCAAATCCATTGATTTGGATTTTTTTTCTAACGAGGAATTTGATGTCAAAGAATTGGAAATTATTTTAAATACAAATAAACACTTTCGATTTCAGTATACAGGAAATAACACCAGAATGTTATTCGGATTTATTAATGAAATAAAATGTGACTTTGTACATGAACCTTCTTCACATTTAAGACCTATTCATGTGATGGATGGGGTTCATTATTATAGCATCGAAGACATCGCAGCAATGAAATTACATACGATCTGTGGGAGAGGTAAAAAGAAAGATTTTTTTGATGTGTACGTTTTACTTCATCTGTATAAGTGGAACAACTTACTGGATTGGTTCGTAAATAAATACGATAGAAATCAACTTTTTTTTCTTTGGCGAAGCATTTTATACTTTGAGGATGCTGAGCATGATCCCGAAATAGTCGGCTTTCCTCCATATAACAAGAGTTGGGATGAGATAAAAAATTATATTTATACCAACTGTTCTAAATGACTTTACAAAAAAGATACTGAATTCTGATTTTGATGAGAATGATTAAGTATTTTTGTTTCCCCTTGTCAAGGTTTAAAATCATTCATTATTAATATTAATCCTTATCTTTACAGCCCGAAGTGTTGAATATTATTGCTCACTCTTTTGGTTCATAATTCTCTATTTAAATGATATACAGTCATGAAAGGACTTCTCTCTCTTGCAATTTCAATTTTATTCATCTGTGAAATTATATCACAAGATTCAATCACCGTTCAAACATTTACCTGGGACAATAACAGCAGACGAGGAGTCTTCCAGTTTCCTGAAGATCCCAATCAGAGCTACAGAAAAATTTTGATGTATTACAACATGCGCTGTCATGGTGCACGTGTTGGTGTAAGTGGAGTGGGTTGCGGGGAATGGGATTACAGTTGCAATACGTTCATTACCGACAGTGCCAGAGTGGATAGCAACCAGGCTACCATTGGCAATTATGTCATCTCTGGTTTCAATGGTTTGCAATTTTATTTTTCTACTCTTCCGGTCAATACTTATTATCGATATGTTCAGAAAAATGCAAAGTACAATAGTGTTGTATCTGAACAGAAAAGAAAAATTGGAAATGGAAATAAATCCCTGAGTTTCGAAAGTCCTGATGGTACGTTTCGAGGACAATATTTATATACTGCACAGGAGTTAATGACTGCAGGTACCACTATGGGTGCAATAACTGGTTTGGATTTGAATGTCGCAGCTACCGGGAATGTGTTGCCGCATTTTCGCATACGTTTAAAAGCCGTTTCATACAATGCGCTTTCTCCAGAATCACCTGAAACGGAAGGATTCACAGAAGTGTATTACAAAGACACGGAATTTAAAAGTGCCGGCGTCCAGCATTTTCAATTTTATACTCCATTTCAGTGGAATGGAAGTTCATCAATTATCGTAGATATCAGCCATTCTGATTTTAATCCGGTCAATCCGGCAAAATTTTTATTTCATGATGCTGGTACCAATGCGAATTCGATTTCAA
>JBGAWX010000129.1:0-2962 GCA_044227375.1 Saprospiraceae bacterium | reverse complement strand
TGGTGCTCAGGAAAAATCAATGGTCTGGGACGGCATCATAGCGAAACTGTCTGGCGGAAAATTATCGATGATTACGAATGAGATAACCGTGAGTTTTTGGTCCTATGGTACCGCTCATAGACAACCTTCAGATGGTAGCATTATTGAAGGGCTCGATAAAAATGGTCAGCGTGCTCTGAACATCCATTTGCCATGGAGTAATGGTGGAATATATTTTGACTGCGGATTTCAAAACGGTGGATATGACCGTATAGAAAAACAAGCAACTGTTTTGGATTACGAAGCACAATGGGTGCATTGGACATTCACAAAAAATGCAACTACCGGCGAAATGAAAATATACCGCAATGGTAAACTCTGGCAAAGTGGTTTCGCCAAGTTGAATCCGATACAGATCTCTGATTTGTATATCGGTGCACCATTTACATATAATGGTCCATTTTACGGACGCATGCGGGAACTCAGCATTTGGAACACCGTGCTGGATTCGGCAACCATCAATACATGGAAAAATAAAAGTATCAACGGATCACATCCTCAATATAACAATTTGATGTATTATTATGATATGCAGGATGGTGATGGGAACATCATCGTTGATCATGCATCAAATCCAGAAAGCATGACTTTACCTGTTGGATTGAAACGTCACCAGGAACGCGGTGACAAGTTGTTATTTAATTTCAGTTCAAGTAATGATCGCCCGAATGTCAGTTTTGTGCAAGGTGTGTATTCCGGATCATCTGTTGAAGATATTAACGTAAATGATTCAATACCGGCAGGACCCAGAAAAGTAACACAATACAAAGTGGTCAATAATAATTTGCTTGTAGATTCAGTATTCTATGTTTATGCAGCCGGATTCGACAAAATCTATTTTGAAAATGGCAACATCGCTGAGGATGTACTCATAGAACCGGAAGATTATCTCGAAGTAACAAATTTGAAATATTTCAGGAAAACTCCCGCCAAATACGAGTTGTTGTCATTGGTGACTCCTTATGGCAACAATCTTGATCTCGGTGTTGATGGAAAAACATTTGTGTTTGATGTAACCGATTTTACGCCAATTTTAAAGGGGAAGAAATTACTGTCGATGGAACTCGGTGGTGAGAACCAGGAAGAAATTGATTTGAAATTTGTATTTATAAAAGGCATACCTGAACGCAATGTAGTTGATGTATCCAATATCTGGCCTTTTCAGCGCGGGTATTATTCTGAAATCTTAACGGATTCAAGATTCGAAGCGAGGAAGTTAAAATTACCGGATGCTGCCAATTACAAGTTGAGATTTTCAATCACCGGACATGAACAAAATGGTGAGTTTGTCAAACGCAATCACATCGTGAATTTACGAAGCGGAACGAATATGGCAACATATATTTTTGATGTATGGAAAGAATGTGCATCAAATCCCATTTATCCGCAAGGCGGTACCTGGATTTTTGATCGTGCAGGCTGGTGTCCCGGGGCTCCAACGGAATTGCGTACCTATGAGTTTGGTAGTGCCGCATTGACGGCTAATGAAGTAACCATAGACTATACGGTGTCCCAACCGCAATTGGATCAGGCCAATTATTTAGTATCCAGTCAAATTGTTTCATATGGTCCAATGAATCATACCTTGGACGCTGCATTGGAAGAAATTATAAGACCGAGTACAGGCCGTGTTGAATTTGATCGCTTAAATCCATCCTGCAACAAACCAACAATCCTGATCAGAAACTCCGGAAGTCAGACACTAACCAGTTTAAAAATTAAATACGGAATTAAAAATGGTATCAAAGAAGAATACACATGGAACGGTAATTTACTGTCAACAAAAACAGCAACTGTAGAATTGCCTGTGAAAAGTGCTGATTTCTGGATTCCTGGACCCGACAGTATGTATGTCTTCGAGGTCGAGCTGAGCAATCCCAATAATTCCGTAGATGAGTACTCTGCGAATGATCGTAAAGAAACGAAGTTTAAGAAAGTAGATAGTTATTCAGTCAGTTTAATTTTTGAATTTAAAACCAATAACATTCCACAAGACAATGATTATAAAATTGTCAATAGCAATGGGGTTCCTGTTATTGAGAGAAACAGCATGCTTGCCAACACCCAGTATCGTGATGAGTTGATGTTGCCTCCCGGCTGCTATACTTTATATGTGAATGATGCATCCCATGACGGTTTGTATTTTTGGTTTTATGCGACGAATGGCAATGGAACAGCCCGAATGATGAGAAAGGTAAACAATGTCGTCATCCCAATTAAAATATTCAATTCAGATTTTGGTGCGGGATTTCAATACGATTTTGTCATCGCACAACCGGTTGCGAATGAAGAAACGATTTCAGCAAGTTTATTAAGTATTTCTCCAAATCCGGCTTCTGATGAAGTCCACATCGATTTTGAATCTCAAGAGTCTGGAAATGTGGAACTGTGTATGAGGAATCTGGATGGAAAAATTATTTATTCAGATCATTTGCAGTTTTCAAATGGAAAGCAATCTTATCATTGGAATCTGCAAAATATTTCAGCTGGAACCTATTTTGTGCAGATCACACAGAATCATAAAACAATTACCCGGAAATTGATTAAACTATAATTGTTCTGGAAACAAAGATTCCGGTGCTCTGCACCAGAAATTCATGGTGATCATGGTCCTTCAAAGTTTATGGCGGCTCTGCCGCATAAGAATTCTGTAATACAAATTCTTAGAATAATTGCTCTATTAGAATTGACAACCAAATGTTCTGCATCTGGATAATGATTTAAACTATATTCTTCAAAGTTTATGGCGGCTTTGCCGCAAATATGTATTGGGAATTAAAATGATTCTGGGCACAAGATCTGCAATAAAGAATATCAAAAGCGGCAGAGCCGCCGAACCTTTTTATTGAAAAGAAAGAAATACAGAAGCATCGCGCCGAACAATAAAGATTGCGAATCAATTTTGTAAAATTTTATCCATTTC
>JBGAWX010000128.1:0-9496 GCA_044227375.1 Saprospiraceae bacterium | reverse complement strand
TATAATGTGAATGCGCAACGAGATTCATCAAATCTTCTTCTAGGTTAGCTCCCGTACAAGATATGATATCAACTTTTCCCTGTCTGATCATTTCTGCAAGGGAAACCCCAAGTTCTGCAGTGCTCATTGCACCTGCCAAGGTGACCATCATTTTGCCACCTTCAGTAAGATGGGTAACATAACCTTTTGCAGCATCCACTAATGCCGCAGAATTAAAATGACGGTAATGATGATTGATGAAATTTGATATTGGACCCATGATAAAGAAGTTGTTAGTTGATTGTTGTTAGTTGATGGAAAGAAAGTTGGTAGTTGGCGGTTTGCAGTTTGCAGTTAAAAAAAATAATTCTTTCATTCTTTCATTTTTTCATTTTTTCATTTTTTCATTTTTTATTTCCTCCCGCTTCTCTCAAAATAATACGCCAGCATTTTATAATATAATTTAGCAGCAAGAAAGTCCGGTGCCTGATTGTGTGGATTGGGTGCAAGTTCTACGATGTCAAATCCTACGACTTGTTTTCTTAAAAAAATCATTCTCAGAAATTGTAAGACCTGATACCAATGCATTCCTCCCGGTTCCGGTGTGCCGGTGCTTGACATGATGGATGAATCAAAGACGTCGAGATCCAAAGTGATATATACTTTCTCAGTCATCTTTTTTATGGATTCTTCCATCCAATAATCATTGTCCATGATCTGATGAGCGAAATACACTTTTTCTTTTTGCAGAAATTTCTTCTCGCTGATATCCATACTGCGAATTCCGACCTGAATCAAATTGGCTGTCCGTTGAATCTCAGCCATAGCGCAAGCATGATTGTATTTTGTTCCCATATATTCCTGACGCAAATCGGTATGGGCATCGAGTTGCACTACGGTCAGATTTCTATACTTACGTGAATATGCACGCAAAACTCCAATACTCACACTATGCTCTCCACCGAAGTAAGTGAGCAGTTTTCCGGTCTTCAGTTGTTCTTGCGTTTTAGCAAATACCAGCTCCACCATTTCTTCCGGTGTAGATTTTTTTACTTTCAGCGGTTTCTCCAAAAACACGCCTTGTTTGTAGGGTTCGCTATTAGTTTCAATATCATACAACTCCATATTTGCAGAAGCATCAAGGAACGCTTTAAATCCTTTGTCTGCGCCTTTTCCCCAGGTGCTTGTCCCGTCAAATGGAATGGACGTCAGCATGACTTTAGCCATGTCCAAAGAAGCATATCGTCCCGGTATGCCTGCGTATGTTTTGGTTTCAGATTTCATCGAAAATATTAAATACTTTACTCAATGTTAAAACTCGTTAGCACAATATTTTTAATAACATTACACATAAAACACAAAATAAAAAATGAACAGGTCTTTGTTCTTCTTTAAAGAATTGTATCAACCGTTCAACAAGTTTAATTCTACTTTCCTTATTGCCATTCAATGTTATTCTGTTTTATGTTAAGTGTTTAATGTTTTGTGTTATGTCTTGAAAATAAAATTTCTACCCAAACAAAGGACTAAGAATTCCCAAAAATCAAACAATCAACTATACCCCAGTATTTTGAGCATGTCCTTTGAAGTTTGCTCTTCACTATAGACCCAATCGACGAGATTTCCATTTTCATCCCGATCTACTATGATGTGTTTTGGTGATGGAAGCAAGCAATGTTTTATTCCACCATAACCGGACAATGCATCCTGATATGCACCGGTATGAAAAAAACCGAGGTACAAATTTTCTTTATCATCTCTGCTGTATTTCGGAAGAAATAATTGCTGGTTTTGTGCTTCTGTATTGTAGTAGTCTGAATTGTCACAACTCAATCCTCCAATATTGATCCTGCAATAATCATGATGCCATTTGTTGATCGGAAGCAAAATAAATCGTTCCGCAATTCCCCAACTGTCCGGTAAAGTATTCATCAAGGAATTGTCGATCATATACCAGATCTCCGAATCATTCTGCTGCTTTTGTTCCAGTACTGAAAACACAGTGGCACCGCTTTCTCCGACCGTGTATTTTCCGAATTCTGTAAAAATATCCGGTTCATCCACTTCAGCTTCTTCACAGGAATCCTTGATCATTTTTACGATTTGCTGAATCATGTATTTGTAATCGTATTCAAACCCTAGAGAATTCCTGATTGGCAATCCCCCACCAATGTTAATGGCCTTGATGGATGGAAAATTTTTCTTGAGTTCGATGTAGGTGTTAATCCCTTTTTTTAATTCTCCCCAGTAATACGCGGTGTCTTTTATTCCTGTATCTACAAAAAAATGAACCATGTAGAGTTCGAATTTTTTGTTTTTCTTTAATTTCTCTTTTGCAAATTGTACAATTTGAGTAGAACGAATGCCAAGCCGGCTGGTATAAAATTCAAAGGTTGGTTCTTCTTCCGTCGCGACGCGAAGACCTATTTTACATTTCTTATGGACAAGTTCTTCGAGTCGATCCAATTCAAAGATGTTATCAATCACGGGAATGACGTTTTTAAATCCCGAATTGATGAGGTTGGCAATGTTTTGAAGATACTGCCTGGGTTTGAATCCATTGTTTACGATCACCTGGTCTTTCCCAATTTGCCCATTCTTGTACAAATTGTTGATGAGATCAATATCGAATGCAGAAGAAGTTTCCAGGTGAACATCATGTTGCAGGACTTCTTTCAACACATAAGAAAAGTGGCAACATTTGGTACAATAACAGTAATAATACTTTCCATTGTAATCTAATGATTTGATGGATTTGTTGAACAGGTTCTTGGCTTTCTTGATCTGATCTCCTATTTTTGGAAGATAGGTCAGCTTAAATGGAGTGCCGTATTTTTCAATTAACATCATCACCGGAATTCCATTGAAGATCAATTCGTCTTTCTCCAGATCGAATCCTTCCTGAGGAAAATAATAGCTTTGATCAATCAGGTCAAAATATTTATTTACCATTCCGGTTTCTTTTTTAAAATTAAGCAGTAAAGATAATTGACAATGGACAATTGACAATGGACAATGGAGAATGGTTAATGGTTAGTGGACATTGGTCAATTCAATCGTAACTTCTTAGAGCATCTGCTTTCTCAACCTTATATACTTCCAAACTACAGTAGGTTGAGGACGGAGGAGCAACTTTCTCCGAAAATGTTTAAGTTTACCTCATCTTGAATTATTCATATTAAATTCTTTTGTTATATGTATAAATCCCTGTTTCGGAAAAAGCCATTGAGTTCAGTTGATGAGGCGACTTTACATGGAAGGCTTCATAAGGTGCTCAATGTAAGAGATTTGACAGCCTTAGGTATTGCTGCCATTATTGGAGCAGGGAGTTTTAGCAGTTTAGGTGAAGCTTGTTTTAAAGGCGGACCCGGAGTGGTCATTCTGTTTATCATCACGGGGATTGCCTGTGGCTTTACCGCTTTGTGTTATGCAGAATTTGCAAGCAGGATTCCATTGTCCGGTTCGGCTTACACTTATGCTTATGTTTCTTTTGGAGAGCTTGCAGCCTGGATCATCGGATGGGCTCTGCTGATGGAATATTCCATAGGCAATATCTATGTTGCATTTTCATGGAGTGACTATTTTACCTCCCTGCTGCATCGGATTCACATACACATTCCGGATTACTTGTGTTGCAGTTATCTCGAAGCAAAAAAAGCAGTCTTGAATAATTCATCAAATCAGGAATTGATTAATGCCTGGAATTCTGCGCCACTTGTTGGAGAGTTGAGAATCATTTTTGATTTGCCGGCAATTATCATCAATATCCTCATCACCATACTCGTATATATAGGTGTTCGCGAATCAAGAAATTTCAGCAACATCATGGTTGCATTAAAATTGTTTGTAGTCTTCCTGGTCATTGTGGTTGGAGCCTTCTATATCAACTCGGCGAACTGGTTTCCACTCAATGATGCCGGGGTATCTGCTTTCATGCCCAATGGATTTTCAGGAGTCATGTCGGCAGTGAGCGGAGTTTTTTTCGCTTATATTGGTTTTGATGCAATCAGCGTATTTGCAGAAGAAAGTAAAAATCCTCAGCGCGATTTACCGCGTGGTATGATCTATTCACTGGTAATATGCACTATCATCTATATTTTATTGGCCCTGGTTTTAACTGGAACCCTAAACTATAAACAATTTGAAGGAATCGGCGATCCGTTGGCATATATCTTCGAAATGAAAAACAATGCATGGATGCAACTTCTGGTTTCATTTATTGCAGTGGTTGCAATGACCAGTGTGTTGTTGGTATTTCAAATGGGACAACCGAGGATTTGGCTGAGCATGAGCAGAGACGGACTGTTACCAGAAGCATTTAAAAAAATCCATCCTAAATACCTGACTCCGTCGTTTGCAACAATCGTAACCGGTTTGGTAGTTGGCATTCCGATTTTATTTACTGATAAAACCTTTGTACTTGACTTTACGAGCATTGCCACCATCTTTGCATTTGTTCTGGTGTGCGGTGGAATCTTGCTGATTCCAAGAAAAGAAAAAATAATCGGGCGATTTCAATTGACTTACATAAATGGCAAATTCATTTTCCCATTCATGGTGTTGATTACCTTTTTTACTATCAGCTTTTTATTTCCGGGTTATTTCAAAAATTTATCGGACTTCAATGGGGTTGATCATACGATAAAAATTTCCAGCCTCATCTACTGGGCCCTATTGGTTTTACTGGCGTTGTTAGCTTTTTTCAAGGATTTATCACTCATCCCATTATTAGGCGTATCGAGTTGCGCGTATTTGTTAACCGGAATGACTGCATCCAACTGGGCATGGTTCGGCAGTTGGTTATTTATTGGTTTGTTGGTTTATTTTTTCTATGGATATAAAAAGAGCAAGTTGAGATCACTGTAAACTGTCCTGAAAGTTGACCATCCACATTGTTTAATATGAACTTTCAAAAATATCAGGAGCTTATTGTGCAGTCGCAGTTTGACCCTGCATATATGAATTTTACAAATAAGCATAAAAAAACCGGGGAATACATTTATTCACCGGTTTTAGTAGTAGGTAAAATATATATGTGTTCTACATTATTTCTATTTACTGAGAATCTCCATTTCGATTCTATTATTTATTAATCGGCCATCATAAGTTTTGTTATCACCGACAGGGAATTTTTCTCCATAGCCCTTAATCTGAATTCTGCTTTCATCAATGCCCTCCGCAACGAGTCTTTTTCTGACTTCCATGGCACGATTCTCGGTCAATTTTTCATTGGCCTTTTCATCACCGACATTATCCGTGTAAGCCAATAGTTTAATTTTCATATTCGGAAATTCCTTCAGAATGGTTGCCAACTCAGGGATCTCATGAGCCACCTTTTCATTAATTACAGCATCCCGTTTATCAAATCTCAAATCAATAAACTTAAATACGACTCCATAATCATTGTCCCCTTGCTTCAGATAATCCAAAAGTTGCCCGGCTATTGTGATTTGTTCAAAGTTCAATTTTTCTAGATTCCTTAGCTTTTCCTTGATCTCTTCAGGATAATACCCGGCAATCGGAATATAAGTACTGTCTATCAGCGGCGTTTGCGTTTTGCTTGTATCCGTTTGACCAGCAGCATTTTGCACTGAATTGCCTTTGTTCTCTTCTCTGCTGTTACACCTGGTTAAGAAGAATAGGACCAGCAAGCCAAGCAGGACCTGCAACAAGCCCATTTTAAATACAACCATTTGATTTTGATTGCCCAGCATGATGGATTTTTGCTCTGATTTCATAATTTGATTAACGATTGTTACAAAATATTGTTTCCCAAACAGGCTTGATTTAACAAATTCTTAAAATTTAAATTACAAAAAACGCAACAATTCAATTTTAAATTTCTAAAACCGGATTACAGCCCGAAACGGATTTCAGGATCAAATATATTAATGAAATATTTAATGTGTTAGGATTTCTGGCCCCGGTTTAATTTGAGGTGTCTAAACGTCTGAAAAAACGTCTGTTAATCCATACTGTGATTATTTTCGAGTTTATTATGAATCTAGCGATGCAGGTATTTCCAGGATTTATGGTTGTCCATTCTATTTTTTCCTTATTTTTGAATCAACACCTATAATAACACACTAATGAGTCCTGCTTCAAATCCCTTTAATTCTGTTTACTTATTGATTTCCAGTAATTTAAACACAGATCAATCTATTCCACTGATCCTGGAATCCATAGATAATGAAATCCTCATACAAGCTAATGACGGAAGTCAGTTGTTTCATTCCACGCCAAGTCGGTTGCAGTTTCTTTTTTCTACTGGCAAAATCCCGGAAGACCTGTTCCGGAAAATCAATTTGATAAAATCAGATGACCTCAACAGGAACACTTCCGAATATTATCATTCAGCTGTATCTGCTTTGGTGCAATTGGTTGCGGTGATTTCTGATAGTGCTGTACCCGAAGATCTTCAAAAATTCAAGTTTGAACTTCCGTTTTCTCCGGAATCAAATTTTACGAATTCTGTTGAAACCAGGTCATCGTATCGAATCAGTATTTTGAAATTTGACGAGGTCAATTACATTCTGGATTTTGTTTTTGATAAAGGCATTTTGGAATTGCAAAAACTGAGTTTGCCGGAAGAACAGGATAAAAACCGAAAACTGATCAAACAAGCCTTTAAATATTTAAAGCCCCCATTTGATCTGTACGTCCATCAACTTTCAAAATCAGATTCACTTTGGAAAGCAGAAGCGTTTATTATTCTTCCGGATTTCCTGGTAGATGTTACTTCAATTGCATCTTGTTATAATCACAATGGCATCAATCCGCTTAAACATCTGATTCATTTGTTCACTTACCGTCCAACGGAGCTTTCTACACTTGTCGGAACTTCCATTAATCAATTTTTGGACGAACTGATTCTAAATCCCGATACGAGTTTTGAAGAAATTTCACGCAATATTTTTCAACACAACCCGATTGCATTTTCACTACTCAGTGATACCGATGTCATGAAATTTCATGAAACCATTAAACTTCATTATCAAAACATAAGAGAGATCGTGCGTGGAAAATTCAATATGCTCATTGAGCATTTGGAAAACTGTTTGATGGAACCCAGTTTTTATTCCGTTGAATATGGCATACAGGGCAGGCTGGATGTGTTCTATGCAAACAAAACCACCAATCACAAATTAATCATCGAATTAAAAAGTGGAAAACCTTTTCTTCCAAACCATTTTGGGATCAATACGGATCATCATGCACAAATCATGCTGTACTACCTGATCATTCAATCCGTGTATGGCAGTTATCAGGATGTTCAAAGCAATATTTTATATTCTTCTCAATCTGAAAATGCATTGCGAAATGCACCGGTAATTGAAAGCATCAAACAGGATTTAATTCACTTAAGGAATTCCATAATACTCGTTCATCTAAATCTTGCTTTCCGCAATGCACAGGATCCATTCATACTGGATCTAGTTACAGAAAAACATTACAATCAGACAGAAGCTTTTACCAAACGGGATGCCGGAATCATATTGACGATTTATTCCCAATTGACTCCTGTTGAAAAAGAATATTTCAAAGAACTCTGCGGATTTATTGCAAGGGAACAATTCATTTCAAAAATGGGCAGGTCGAACATGCAATACACAGAAGGCCTTGCATCACTATGGTTGTTGAGTGAACATGAGAAAATCAACAATTTCATGATTCTCCAAAATCTGCGCATCAGTGAAATCATACAGGAGAAAGGTGAATATCCGATTCTCATTTTACATAAGGATTCAGATGATGATTTCATTTCCAATTTCAGAAATGGCGATACGCTGGTATTGTATTCAGGGCATTCCGCACTGAAGGAGCAAATTTATAAATGTACATTAATCGAACATTTTCCGAATGAATTCCACATTCGTTTGAGGACTCGTCAATTTCCGGATCCCGAATCTTCTAAACTTAAAAAATGGAAACTCGAACACGATTCACTCGATCGTTCATTCATCTATCAATTTCAGGGATTGTTGGATTTCTCACAAGCCGATACAGAAGTCAGGCAGCGCATCATGGGGATTATTCCACCCCGGTTAAAGGAGGATATTGTTTTTAAGGAATTGCAGAATACACCGGAGATTATTCGACCCACGATACGCAGAATACTTCAATCTCGTGATTACTTTTTGCTTTGGGGACCTCCCGGCTCAGGCAAAACAAGCATGGTCATTAAAGAATTGACCAAATTGTTATATGCCGATACAGACGAAAGTATATTATTGCTCGCTTATACAAACCGTGCTGTAGATGAAATCTGTGAGGCTATTGAACAAATAGAAATTCAAGAAAAAAAATTGGATTACATCAGAATTGGTTCAAGATTTTCGGTTGCGCCAAAATTCAGAAAAAGTTTGCTGGAAGAAAAAATCAATCCATTACAAAACCGCAAACAACTTCAACACCTTTTAAAAAGAACCAGAATATTTACTGCCACCATTTCTTCCATCCAGGGCAAAAAAGAACTTTTCTATCTTAAGAAATTTCAAACAGTCATTATTGATGAAGCCAGCCAGATATTGGAATCCCAATTGACCGGATTGCTCCCCAGATTTAATCGTTTCATTTTGATAGGAGATCATATGCAATTGCCTGCTGTAACTTCTCAAACAGAAGAAGAGTGCAAAATTCAGTCCGCGTCCTTACAGAATCTTGGGTTTCAAAGTCTGAACATATCCCTCTTTGAACGCTTACTAAATCAATGTCAAGCCCAGGAATGGTCTCACGCTTTTGATATGCTCAAGTATCAGGGAAGGATGCATGAATCGCTCATGAAATTTCCCTCAAAAGTATTTTATGATGCCAAATTGCAAATTTTACCGGAACGCGAAATCAAAAGACAATCCCAAAATTATGCAGAAAATTTCAAATCAAGATCCAATGCCATTGAAACATTCTTAGCAACTCATCGCACTATTTTTATTCACTGTGAAAATCCCGAATCTATAATAACTACAAAGACAAATCCTTTGGAAGCAAAATGGGTCAGTACTATCGTTAAAAATCTTTACACCTTATATAAAAGCAATAATAAAAGCTGGAACGAATTCAGTCTCGGAGTCATCTCGCCTTTCAGAGCTCAAATTGCCATGATTAAAAAACAACTTCATCTTGATGCACTGGATTCAATTCCTGTAACTGTGGACACTGCGGAACGTTACCAGGGCAGTACTCGTGAAATCATTATTCTTTCAACGGTCATCTCCGAAGAAAATCAACTTGCCCAAATCAGTTCGATGAATCAAAACGGCATCGATCGAAAGTTGAATGTAGCGCTGACCAGGGCCAAAGAACAAATCATACTTATCGGGAATGAAAACGTTTTGAACACTTCTCCCCTATACCGCCAACTCATAAATGATTATTGGAAATGGGAAGAACGAACAGAAAAAAAAGATCTTGAGAACTTTATGTTGAGTTTAACGGATGAGAGGTTTTTGAAGAAGAAGTAGTAGCTAGTAATTTATTTTCTATTGATTGTTTTATTAAATAATACCAGTTATCAAAT
>JBGAWX010000127.1:0-9500 GCA_044227375.1 Saprospiraceae bacterium | reverse complement strand
GTCGCGAATAACCAATCACCTGGCTGTTCATTCGCTTGGCAATAATCTTATCCAAACTGTCAAAGGCTCCGCCACAGATAAATAAAATATTCTGAGTGTTTACTTTTAAAAATTGTTGCTCCGGATGTTTTCGACCTCCTGCCGGAGGAACGTTTACATCTGCACCCTCAATTATTTTCAGCATGGCTTGCTGGACACCTTCACCGGATACGTCCCTGGTAATCGATGGATTTTCACTTCTCCTAGAAATTTTGTCGATCTCGTCGATATAAATAATTCCGCGTTCTGCCTGCTCAATATTGTAATCACAGGCCTGCAACAACCTGCTCAGCATTCCTTCTACATCTTCGCCTACATAACCCGCTTCAGTAAATGAAGTCGCATCCACTATGGCAAATGGCACTTCCAGCAATTTGGCAAGCGTTTTTGCCATCAATGTCTTTCCGGTTCCTGTAGGACCAATAAATAATACATTCGATTTTTCGATTTCGACTTCATTGTCTCCACCTTCAGTCAATCTCTTATAATGATTGTACACTGCAACAGAAAGAGTTTTCTTCGCTTCATCCTGGCCAATCACATAGAGATCCAGGTAATTCTTAATATGCTTGGGAGAAAAATTATCCGGTAATTTAAATTGCTTGCTTGACTTTCGCTTCAACTTGGTCTGCCCTACTTCATCTTCGATGATCTGAAATGCATGAAGTATACAAGATTCGCAAATTGATGCATTTTCTCCCTGCACGAGAATACTGACCTCGTCTTGCTTTTTTCCACAAAAGACACAGTATTCTTCAGAAGGTGATTCAGATTTTTTCTTAGCCATGGTCTGAATTTTTTAGTGTTTATAAAATCAAAATTGTTGTTTTGAATCAGGATAGTCGGCCTATTTCAAGGATGGTTTCACAATTGAACATATACTGGGTAAATTATCATTCTGAAATTCATCCGTATGAGTTCATCGCCACCGACCAAATACTACTTTCTGTTTTTGGAAAGCACCTCATCCACTATACCATATTCCTTAGCTTCATCGGCAGTCATCCAATTGTCGCGATCGCAATCTATTTCTATTTTATCAACATCCTTCTCTGTATGCAATGCCATGATCTCATACAATTCCTTTTTCATAGTCTTAATCAATCTGTATGAAATTTCCATATCACTGAATTGCCCTTGCATTCCGCCGGATGGTTGATGAATCATCACCCTGCTGTGCTTTAGACAGGTACGCTTGCCTTTTTTGCCCGCGCACAACAACACAGCACCCATAGAAGCAGCGAGTCCTGTACAAATCGTAGCAACATCAGGATTGACGTACTGCATGGTATCATATATTCCCAGTCCATCGATTACAGAACCGCCCGGGCTGTTGATATACATTTGTATATCGCGCTTTGGATCTGCAGAATCCAGAAATAGCAATTGTGCCTGGATGACATTTGCGACATAATCATTTACAGGCACCCCCATAAAAATAATCCTGTCCATCATCAACCTGCTGAATACATCCATTCCGACTACATTTAATTGGCGTTCTTCGATAACTGTAGGTGTAAATCCGGTAATGTTTGGCGCACTGTGCTCCATGTATTTTTCCAGATGCATGGAAGACATGCCCATATGCTTTACTGCGTATTTTTTAAATTCATCTTTTGTAAACATTGTAACTGATTTAATGGATTATTAATGATGATGCTCATTGATTTGTTTCACTTTCTCCCTGAATTTTTCCAATGAAACCGTTTCTTCAATTAAATTAATTTGAGGTTTCAGCCAATCGAGTACTTTTTGATTTTGTGCTTCAATATAGTAATGCATTGATTTTTCTTTGTTTGCCAAAGAACGTTTAACCAATTCATTCCAAGATTCATCAGGCAATTGAATGGCCGGATACTGATTCTTGATTTCTGCAATAACCAAAGATGCGAGATCCTCGTATTTTACATTCAGGTTTTGTTCTTCAAAAATTTTTTCTCTTAAAATCTTCCAGCACATTCCTTCTTTAAAATGAAGAAGTTCATGCTCCAAATCGTGTCCTTCTTTGGCATTCCATTCTTCATAAGTTCCTTTAAGCCATTTTACAAGAAACTGATCCGGGAATTTCATTCCTGAATGCTTGACCATTTTTTTGACCAATTCAATGTCAAGCAATTTATCACATTCCTTATCAAAATAATTTTCCAGATTTTGTCTCAGGTTTTGTCTTAATTCTGATTCATTGGTGACTGTGGTATCCGGGCCAAATGCTTTTTTAAACAAGTCATCCGTTAATTCTGCTGGCTGTTTCCTCAATACCTTTGAAATAGTTCCCTGGTAAGTTTCGCCTGGTAAATTTTCTGTTGGTTGATCTTCAGGAATCTTCAGCAGGTATTTAGCAACATCCTTTTCAGACAAGTTTTTCTCCACTTCATGAATATTAAAATGAAAACTGTCTGTTTTTTTTAATCCTAAAATTTTATTCAAAAAATTTTCATGAGTAAACTCCCCAAGAGATACCGGAAATTGAGTTTTCCATCCTCCATCCTTCAATTGCCCTTCATGCAACTCATTGGCTTCAATCTCTACAAAATCCTCTTTTATAATAGCATCCTCAGTTTCTAAAGATTCTCCCATGCGGTTTCTCAAATGATTTACTTCCTCATCAATTCGGTCCTCAGGAATGGTCACTTTGTATTTTATTAGATCCAGTTCCTTAATTATCGTTGCAATTTCTGGTTTCGGAGCAATGCCTACTTCAAACTTGAATTCCAATGTTCCATTATCAGCGCTTTGATTTTCCGAAGGCGTTTCTAACAAATCTCCAAGAAACTGAAGGTCATTCGATTTTTGATAATCCGTAATTGTCTGATTAATTAGTTTGTTTAAAACATCTGCTTTGAGATCCTCGCCATACAATTTTTGAACCATGGCATCCGGAACGGCTCCTTGTCTGAACCCTTTAATGTGGGCAGACTTTTTGATCTTTTTTAATTCTGTATTGACTTTTGGCAAATAGTCTTCAGGTTGTATCGAAATACACAATAAGCCATGTTGCTCTGCTATGGGTTCAATCCGTACATTCATGTATGAGTAGGTGGTAATTTATTGGAAAATAACAAGAAGGATTTAAATAAAGTTGTTGAAAAAGACTGTAGGCTATAGGCTGTAGGCTGTAGGTTTTAGGAATTAAATTTGAAGTTTCAAAAATACATTTCCTGCCTATAGCCTACAGCCTAGATCCCTAAAGCCTTCCTCTGTGCGGGCGGAGGGAGTCGAACCCACACACCTTTCGGCACCAGATCCTAAGTCTGGCGTGTCTGCCAGTTTCACCACGCCCGCAAAAGCGCCGCAAAGTTAAACATTCAACCCACATTGCAGCCTCTGCACCTGGCTTAAGATATATATTAAATATATTTAATATGTTTGGTATTAATAATTAGTGATCTAATGAAATAAATGCTACTCTTGAGGATCTAAAACAACAAAATCTTCTTAGTTTTGTCATTCACTTATGAATATTTCGGATCCCATGCTTATGAATGTCCAGGCTTCGGAAGAGAAGGACAATCAGTTGATAAGAGCTGCATACAGACGCTTATTCAGAGCCATTGGAGATAATCAGCTGCAAGCAGAAGATAAAGCGCAAATCAGGCAAGCCTTCGAGTTTGCTGCCAAAGCACATGCCAAACAAAGGCGTAAATCCGGTGAACCCTACATCACACATCCTTTGGAGGTGGCAAGAATCTGTTATGAAGAAATGGGACTTGGACCTACCGCAGTAATTGCAGCAATACTCCATGATACCGTTGAAGACACCCCTGTCGAACTGGAAGACATCAATAGAGAATTCGGACCCAAGATTGGCAAAATCGTAGATGGATTGACCAAACTGGATGGATTGTACAATGTCGAAAGTCCCCAGGCTGAAAATTTCAAAAAAGTACTTTCCACTCTGGTCGAAGATGTTCGGGTGGTGCTTATTAAAATGGCCGACCGGTTACACAATCTTCGTACCATAGAGATCATGCCCAGGCATAAGCAATTAAAAATTGCTGCCGAAACAAGTTACATCTATGCCCCTTTGGCACATCGTCTCGGATTGTACAATTTAAAATCAGAGTTTACTGATTTGTGTTTGAAAATTACGGAACCCGATTTATATCATGAACTCGAAGAAAAATTAAAAAACACACAGAAAGACAGAAATAAATTTATCAATGATTTTATCAAGCCTTTAAAATTAGAACTGGATAAACTCAACATCCCTTATAAAATTTATGGCAGGCCTAAAACGATTTCTTCCATTTCAAATAAGATTAAAACCAAAAAAGTAGCCTTTGAAGAAATCTATGATTTGTTTGCTGTGCGAATCATTCTGGATGTACCTCTGGAAAAAGAAAAATCTGCATGCTGGTTGTTTTACAGTATTGTTACCGACGTCCATCGACCAATTCCGGAACGCCTTAAAGACTGGATCACTACTCCAAAATCCAATGGTTATGAATCCTTGCACACCACAGTTATCGGCCCCGGAGGAAGATACGTTGAAGTACAGATCCGTTCCAAGCGAATGGATGAAATCGCAGAGAAAGGATTTGCTGCACACTGGAAATACAAAGAGATCAATAATTTACAAAGCGTATATGATCATTGGTTTGACAGCATCCGCGATGTATTGGAAACTCCGCACAATGATGCGATAGAATTCCTCAATGATTTCAAAGCGAATCTCTATGGCGAAGAAGTTTATGTCTACACTCCGAAAGGCGATATGAAAGTATTGCCAAAGGGCGCCACCGTGCTTGATTTCGCATTCAGCATTCATACCGATGTCGGGTATCATGCCACAGCATTCAAGATCAATAATAAATTGGTGCCTATGGGTCATGCGCTGGAGAGCGGTGACCAGATTCAAATCATAATTAGTAAAAACCAAAAGCCCACCGAAGACTGGCTTAAACTTGTTGTTACAGGAAAAGCCAGATCCAGAATTCGCACCGCATTAAAAGAAGAACAAAGAAAACTTGCAGAACAAGGTCGCGAAATTCTCGAGCGTAAATTGAAAAACAACAAACTGGAATTTGAAGACAACCTGGACATCCTTGTAAAAACTCTGAATTTCAAAACCCGTTTTGATTTATTTCTTGCTATTGCTGAAGAAAAAATTGAGGTCAGCGAAAGTTTGCGGTTATTCAATATCGAAAAAGGAAAGCTGATTGAGAAAAAATCTGAATCCATTGAGGATAAAGAAATCCCTGGAAAAACCGTTCCAATACCTGTTGAACAACGGGTCGGCATATTGGTCAATGGTGAACCTGCAAAACAATACAATTATACCCTTGCCCATTGTTGCAATCCGCTGCATGGAGATGAAATCTTCGCGTATGTAGCGACAAACAGTGGACTGAGAATCCATCGCTCCAATTGTCCGAATGCGGAACACCTCATGGTAAATCATGGATACCGGATATTGAAAGCAGAATGGTCCGACATGATTGAAGAAGCCTTTAATGCTGAATTGCTAATCATTGGTATTGATGACGGCCCCGGAGTCATCGAACGTCTTTCACATCACATCTCTACAAAACTCGGAGTAAACATCACATCGTTCAGCATCAAGGGACATCAGGGTACTTTCGAAGGAAAAATCGGATTGATTGTAAACAGTAAAACCCATTTGAATCACATCATCCGGGCGCTCTCACAAATTGATGGAATATCGAGTGTGCGAAGAATAGACCACTAGAGGAAATTAATAATGAAGAATTAATAATTATAAATTTTTACAATCAATCCTCTCTCTTGATTCATTTTTAATTTTTCATTCTTAATTCTTCATTTAACCAGAAAAATAATTTATGCCAGTAGACGCGATACTTGGATTGCAATGGGGAGATGAAGGCAAAGGAAAAATTGTCGATTATCTTGCAGATCAATATCATGCTGTATGCCGCTTCCAGGGAGGACCCAATGCAGGTCATACGCTTTGGATTGATGGAAAGAAAATTGTGTTGCACACCCTTCCCTCGGGAATTTACAGAAAAAATACCTTAAACCTCATTGGCAATGGAGTGGTCATCGATCCCATCACGCTTTCAAAAGAACTCGACACGGTTCATACTGACATTCCGGATTTGATAGATCGTTTATTCATTTCTCAAAAAGCACATCTTATTTTACCAACTCACCGTTGGATTGATCTCGCTTCAGAACACGCAAAAGGCAAACAAAAAATAGGCTCCACATTGCGAGGCATTGGTCCTTGCTATATGGATAAAACGGGTAGAAATGGATTGCGAATAGGTGATATCAGGCAAACCAATTTTCGCTATGATTATTTTGCACTGAAAGAAAAGCATCTGCAATTTTTAAAACAGTTTCCCGAAACTGAATTTGACATTGCAGCAGAAGAATCAAAATGGTTTGATGCAACCGACAAAATAAATCAACTTAAGACCATCAATGGAGAATACTGGTTGAATGAATTGCTTGAAAAAAACAGTTCCGTTCTTGCTGAAGGCGCACAAGGAACTATGCTGGATGTCGATTTTGGAACGTATCCTTATGTTACTTCATCAAATACCATTGCTGCAGGGATTTGCACAGGCCTCGGCGTTGCTCCAAATAAAATCAGAAAAGTCATCGGAATTGCAAAAGCATACTGTACTCGTGTCGGATCTGGTCCTTTTCCATCTGAATTGAATGATGATGTTGGAGAACGATTAAGACAAGAGGGAAAAGAATTTGGTTCGACGACAGGAAGACCAAGACGTTGCGGATGGCTCGATTTAGTGCAACTCAAATACAGCCTGATGATCAATGGCGTCACTGATTTGTGCATTACTAAAATTGATGTGCTGAATCAATTTGAAGAAATCAAACTGGTGGATTCATACATCATGGAAGAAAACCGACATACCCAGGAATTGCCTTTCTTACTTGACGCAATTAAAGGCGTTACTTCTATCCCATTAAAAGGTTGGCAAAAAGACATTTCCAACATCTCCGGCAAAGAATCATTACCATTAGAAGTGCAGACTTTTTTGAAATATCTTAAAGATCATACTGGTGTACCGGTTAGCATTCTTTCGACTGGACCGGGGAGAGATGAGTTGATGGTATTTTGATGACGACACATTAAATATTTAATATTGGTTCAACTGCAATTAATTAATCGAAACTATTCATGGAATACCTTTAACTTAAGCTAATATAGCTCTTACCATTACAATTTATAGATGAAATTTATTCTAAGCTACTTTATTATTTTCTTCCTGTTGTCATGTAAGTAGGGCCAAATCAAACCGGAAATTATGAATAAAAATGAAGGGGAACAACTACTCTACATCCATCATGAACATGGATATGAAAAAAATCTAAGGCAAAGTATAATGCGAGATACCGTTATTGTATACAAAAAGGATGATAAAAAATAATGGTATTAAATCATCCGCGAACCATCCGTGTCATCCATGTCATCCGCGATTCATCTGCGTCCATCCACGATCGGCTGCGCTACAATAATATATTGATACTCCAACATCCGGTCATCGGAAAACAACAATTCATATCCTGCATCAATCAATTCCTGTTCGACTTCGGATTGGGCTAATCTGTTTTTTTGCTTGGGTCCAATGGGCGTTAGTTTTTTCTTGAAGTCAACAATCATGATTTTGCCATCGGACTTAAATTTGTTTTTAAGATTTTTCAAATAATTCACCCTGTTTTTTATTAATGTATACGTATTAGAAATAAATACAAAATCCGCTTCGCCCGGATTTAATTTAGGATCATCCGGAGTGGCAAGTCTTGCTTCAAATTTATTTTGCAATTCGGGTTTGTAGTAACGCTTTTCCTGATCCATCATCTGTATTAATTCCGGCTCGATATCTATTGCAATGACTTTACCGGCTTCATGAACAAAACGAAATGCAAAGTATCCGCTTCCTGCCCCGATGTCTGCAATAGTCTTGTCTTCAAGTGAACCCAAAAGATGAATGACTTCATAAGGTTTTTGCCAGATTGTTCTGTCCCTACCCTCCTCCAATGCTTCATTTTCTGCACGAATTGAATCTTCCTGTGCTTTATTTGCCACATCAAGAGGAATGACCGATTTGTCTTTGCATTCAAGCATCAAAAGAAAAATCAATATGAAAAAGAATGTCTTTGGCATCTTGATTATTTAAGCTTCATCATATTACTAAAAAAATCCGCTATAAGTGCATTTACTTGTTCTCCATCACAATGATAGTGATTCACGATCAGACTTAATGCATACACAGGTTTGTTTTCATACACCAAATACCCGCTATAACTTTTAATACGCTCCATCGAGCCGCTTTTCAGTCTCAAGCCAATCTCAGCATTTTTATTATTACTTATATATTTTGAAAGCGAACCTTGCTTAAAACTATCTGGGAGCAATTGCCAAAAATAATGCAACGAGTTCTTTTTATCAATCCATTCCAGAAACTTTACAAATGCCATCGAACTGATCATATTCTTTGGAGACAAACCACTTCCATCTTCAATCACGATGCTTTTCTCATCAGGTAAAGCGTTCTTCAATAATTCATTCAATTTTAATAATGCCAATTGCCGGTCTGTCGTACCATTCCATTTAAATCCCAGTTGATGCAGAAAACTTTCACAATACAAATTGACACTTTTTTCCAAAGCTCGTCTTACCAAATCTTTTAATGAAGGTGATGAATAAGTATAAATCAATTCCTTCGTATTGTTGAAACTGAATTCCTGGTCTTCAACCACAATTCCTTTCTTAACCAATGCATCTTTAAGTAATGCCGAAAATACTTCGGAAGGCTTGGCCAATGCTGATCGTATCATTATGGTATCTTCAGTACAGCATTTCCATTCTCCCAGTACTTCCTGTTTACAACTTTGTGAACTTCCGAGCACGTACACATCAGAGTCGATGACTTGATTTCTTCCAACAACTTTTGACGTGTACAGGGACATCAATTGAACCGGCTGCACCCTGAATATTTTACATATTCCGTCCATGTCTTTTGATGCAGACAATGTAATTCGCGCCTGGTTTTCTGCAAAGTTGAACCCAAAGCAACCAGCTCCGTAATAATTGCCCAGATCATACCACAACCATTCTTTATTTTCAGGAACATCCGTGATAAATTTTTCATCGACATTAATTCTACCTTTAATTGAAGTGATCCCTCTGGACTTCAAAATAGAAAAAAGAGTATCCGCAACGTCTTGCAACTTTGGAATCTCAGAAAAATATTCTGAAGCGAAACTCGGATCTCCACTTCCTGTAATTTCCAGATCTCCAAGATATATACCATTTGATCCATACTCCCCTTTCAAATAAAACGGAGTCGTGAATTTAAAATCCGCGGTGAGTTCGTTTAAAATGATTGCAGATGTAATTATTTTTTGAGAAGATGCAGGAATCAAAGCCCGGTCCTGATCAAACGACTTAATGACTTCTCCGTTTCTCAAGTCTTTGATGGTAAAACTTACACTTGCTGATTTCAACA
>JBGAWX010000126.1:0-9648 GCA_044227375.1 Saprospiraceae bacterium | reverse complement strand
TTTACAATATGGAAAATCTGTTCTTTACCATCGGGAGAAATTTTGTAAACGCTGACGCTGCCCGCGACGATCAGATAGAAACCGTTTCCCTCATCGCCATCATAAAAAATAACATCGCCTTTATTGTAATTTTCTCTTAAGTCCGCAGTTGAATCAGAAACCATCTGAAATCTAAGCCTTCCCAGACTGTCCTTTTCAGCAAGATCTCCGGCTTCATCCAGAACGAGTTCCTTAAATTCATTACCTCTGAATGGATTTAAGTCATGTTGCTCCACATCTCTTAAAGTAGTTGATGTTAATGGCCTGAATAAGTCTTCCACCCATTCAGATACGTTGCCTGCCATATTGTATAATCCAAAATCATTTGGATAATAAGTTCTTACCGGGGCCGGAATGTTTGCGTGGTCATTAAGCTTTCCAGCCATACCCATGTAGTCCCCACCACTTCTTTTAAAGTTGGCCATGATATTCCCCATGTACTTATCTCTTCTCTTATAACGAGCCCCATTGCCATCCCAGGGAAAATTCCTTCTATCAGTAATTAATTCGTCTTTATTATCGGATTGCTTTCCTTTCAATGCAAGTGCTGCATATTCCCATTCTGCTTCCGTAGGAAGTCTGTACTCTGGTAGAAGAATTCCATCTTCAAAACGGGGAGGTCTTTCGCCTCCAGTCTGGATATCCTTCAAGTTTTTCCTGACATTACCCTGATATTGACCTGCGAGGTAAGCTCCGGTATTAAAATTATCTCCGTCAACCTGATCTGGATTCGGATTCAATATTCCACGGTCAATAAGTACATACTCATTAACCCGGTCGGTTCTCCACTTACAAAAATCTTTTGCCTGAAGCCAACTTACTCCAACTACTGGATAATCATCGTAAGAAGGATATCTGAAATAAGTCTCGACGAAAGGCTCATTATAAGCAAGCTCTTCCCGCCACACCAAAGTGTCCGGTAAAGCCTTTTTATATACCTCAGGGTAAGATTTGTATACTCTGTTTATCCAATAGATATACTCCCGATAATCGATGTTTCTTACCTCAGTTTCATCCATATAAAATGAAGAAACCGTAACTCTTCTTGGAATATTATTCCATTCGTAAGTCACATCTTCTTCAGTAAGTCCCATGGTAAAGGTACCTCCCTCAATCAGTACGAGATTTGGACCGGTGACCTGGCCTTCGTAATCGACTTTTTCGAATCCACCCCATTTTTGATCATTGTATTTCCATCCGGTGGCAGACGAGGTGTCCTTGCTGGGACCTTTGCTACAGGCTCCTACAATCAATAGCGAGCCCAATAGAAAAACTACTTTTAACGAATTGTCTTTCATCCTACTACTTTATAATTTAGGGGAACAAAGTTATACAATAATTTATTGTGTGGGAAAAGTTTTTTTCTACCTGAACGCTTCAAAGCAATCCTGAATATTGGGCTTTTCTTTGATGATTTCATCAAGGTAGATGCCCAGACTGACTTCATGTGTCCCTCCCTGATTGATCCCCAAATCAGAAATGGTAAAATCAAAACTGTAACCAAATTTCCAGGCTCCTTTTTTAATCCCAATCAATCCTATCAATGCATCTGGATTTTTACGGGTATACCGGTACCAAATTCCAGCAAAAACTGTGCTAAGTTGATATTGCGTACCGATATTTAATTGTAAAAACTTACTCTGAATGGCAATCATAAAAGCAGGTGAAAGGATTGATTTGACCCTTGAAGACCTTGATAAATCCCATTGAATGTTTCCATGAAACACCCATCGGATCGGGATGCCGGAATACGACGACCCATTTATTTTTAAAATGTCATTTCGTGGGGTATTGATGTGTTTTGCCGAAAGGCCGATGTTAAAATAAGGATTGTAATAAAGCAATCCCGTTCCTATGTCCAGATAGGACACTTGAGTTTGGTCAGGCCTTATTTCTCCGGTAGGATATGGTGTGCCCCCCGGTGAAATGGGTCCGAATTCTTCGTTCAATTGGTCTCCAAAAATGAATTTATCCCAATCATACGAAGTTTTCACATAGCCCAATTCGATCCCGCCCCGTAAAAAGTTATCTCCGGATATCCTGGCCTGATACCCATAGGTACCGGCGATTTTCCAGGATTTTAACAAGCCACTTCCAGAATTATCCGCCAATAATTGAATGCCAACACCGCTGTTGTATTTTTTAAAAAACTGATCGTAACTAATCGCTGAGGTAACATAACCAGCAAACGATTGATCGATTGATGGCCATTGGTTTCTGTACACCATTTCAATTCTTGGTGCATAACTGATTCCTGCAAATCCGGGATTGATATGCATCGGCTGAGCATAATATTGGCTAAATAACGGATCCTGGCCATTGACTTCACAACTCATGATCCAAACACTCAGGAGACTAAAAGTCAATTTTAAGGGCAACTGTAAAATTATTTTCATCGGCAATAATCAAAACCTAATAACGTTTTTCTGTGTATATTTGATTTAAGCTAATCTTTAACACTCCATTTATGAAGCTCAAATTTATTTTCTTTTTATCGCTTTTTGTTCATTTTCTTTTGGCACAACATCCAATGAACATTAATGAGCACTTAAATTGGAGGATTAATACAAGCAAAACCCAAAACCCTAACCAAGAAAATGCATTGGATTTTGAAAACTCTTTCAAAAGTTCAAATCAAGCTGGTCTTCCTTTATTTAAAAAAGAATTTGATGTCAATGCACCCGGGACACTCAAAGCAAATTTAATTACTAAATCAACATCGATTATTTCAACAGAACAAGTCCCACGGTTTTCAAAAGAAATTCAATCAAACTTCCAGCTACATACCGAAGTGTTAAAAACCAGAAACTATTACAAAGCAATAGTTGAATTAATTCCCATTAAATCCACCACTTCGCAAGGAAGCTATGAAGTTTTGAATGACTTCGAAATTGAAGTTCAATTTTTTCCGGCACCTCCTCCTGCCCCTTTGCCTGATTTTGCATTTCAATCCGTGTTATCAACAGGTGCATGGCACAAGATTTCTATTAAACAGAAAGGTGTCTACAAAATCGATAAATCGTTTCTCGAAAAAAACCTGAACGTAAATTTAACTACACTCGATCCCCGAAATATTCATGTTTATGGTAATGGCGGAACCATGTTGCCGGAATCTACAGATGATTCTTTTGCAGATGATCTTGTAGAAAACGCAATTTATATAAAAGGTGAAGATGATGGAAAATTTGATGATGGTGATTTTATTTTGTTTTATGCCAATGGACCGGATGCATTCAAATACAATTCCTCATCCCAAAATTATTCTTATACCAAAAATATTTATTCTGACCAGTCTTATTATTTTATCAAGATTGACAACAATCCTGGCAAGAGAATTGGAACTATCTCTTCAATTCCCAATCCGGACTATCAATCCAACTTGAGTTATGATTTTAAACATTCAGAAAAAGATCTTGTAAACTTACTCGAAATTGATCCAGGTAATGAAGGATCGGGAAAAGTGTGGTACGGCATTGAATTGAGCAATACGCGTGAATATGATTTCGGGAATGAATTTATTTTTGACAACATCGACCTCACAAAAAATGGAAAATTCTCATTTGCTTTCGCAGGCCGATCTCCGGTTACACAAAAGTTAACCGCATATGTTGAAGATAAGCAATCCGATGTCAATATCCCATATGTGATTTTCAACTCATCCAATCCTAACACTTACGCGAGTCATGTGACCAAAACCGATGAGTTTAAACCCGTTAGCGATCTGGTAAAAGCCAAATTGTGGTATCAGCCCCCAGGCAGTGGAACGGTCTCTGAAGGATGGATGGATTATTTCCAAGTATCAGTTTGGAAGAAATTGATTTGGAATGGGAAACCTTTGTTTATAATGGATCCAACATCTGCCAATTACAAGACCACCGAATATAAAATAACAAATGCCAACACAAACAAATTGATTTGGGAAATTACTGATCCTACAGACATTAAGTTGATCTCAAATCAAAGGTTGAACAACGAAATTACTTTTAGTGTAAACACCTTAAATACTTACAGGCAATTTTTAGTTGTAGATGAAAACATAGCTTACAGTTCTCCGGAATACATTAGCACTGTAATCAATCAAAATTTACACAGCCTCAAAGATGTGGATATGGTGATCGTGTATCCAAAAGAATTTAAATCGGAAGCAGAACGATTGCAACAACATCGCAGCAGTTTTTCCAATTTGAACGTTGCTGCAACCGAACTGGATCAGGTTTATAACGAGTTTTCTTCCGGATCACAGGACCCGACTGCAATTCGGAATATGATGAGAATGCTGTATTTGAGAAATCCGAATTTTAAATATTTGCTTTTGTTCGGCGATGGAAGTTATGATCTCAGATACATCAATAAAAAGAATGAAGATCAGAACATCATGGTTACTTATGAAACCGACGAAAGCCTAGATCCGATCGAAGCCTTTCCATCTGACGATTATTTTGGTTTGCTGGATCCAGGAGAAGGAAATGATTTAAAAGGATTGCTTGATATCAATATAGGAAGATTGTGTGCACGCAATATAGAGGAAGCCAAAATATTGGTGGATAAGATCATTAGATACGATTCCCAACCAAAAACTTTAGAAGACTGGAAATTGAGTATTGTCTTTTCCGCTGATGATGAAGATGGCAACGTCCACTTTAGTCAGGCAGACCAAATCGCTGAGACCATTAAGGCAAAATATCCGCTATTCAATCAGGATAAAATTTATCTGGATGCTTACGAACAGGTCACCACACCCGGTGGCGAACGCTATCCTGAAGTGAATAAAGCCTATGCAAATGCATTCTATCAAGGTGCTTTGGTGATCAATTATCTTGGACATGGAGGCTACAGTGGACTTGCTCAAGAAAGAGTGCTCCAAAATACAGACATTAAAGTATTGGAAAACTATTACAAGCAACCTCTTGTGATTGTTGCATCCTGTACGTTTAACGGATTCGACGATCCAACAAAAACTACAGCAGGCGAAGAAGGGTTACTCAATCCACGAGGTGGTTTTCTTGCATTGTTTTCAACAGTACGGGATGTGTATTCAAGCGATAATTTTGATCTGACCAATTCGGTATACAAGTATCTTTTCGAATTTGAAAATGGAACCCCTTTGTCCATGGGAGAAATTATGAGAAGAGCAAAGAATGAAAATTCGAATAGCGGAAATCGCACCAATTCCAGGAAATTTTTATTATTCGGAGATCCTTCACAAAAGCTTGCAATTCCATTATTGAAGAATGCCGTGGCATCCATTAATGAGAAACCATTGAATGCCATACCGGATACATTCCGAGCCCTTGAAACCGTAAAAGTAAAAGGCTATGTAATCGATCAACAAGGGAATAAACAAACGAATTTCAATGGCAAATTATATGCAACAGTTTATGATAAAGAAATTGAACTGAGAACTAAAGGGAATGATCCATATTCTTATGTGAAAGAGTATTCCTTGCAACGAAATATCATTTATAAAGGATTGGTAGATATTCAAAATGGAGATTGGGAATTTTCATTTATCATTCCAAAAGATATTAATTACGACTTCGGCAAAGGAAAGATGAGTTTATATGCAACCGATGAAAAAACAAGAGATGCTGCAGGATATGAAAGTGGTTTTATTATTGGTGGTGTTTCCAACGACAGCATAAAAGATGACAATCCACCTGTGGTCAAAGTATTTTTAAATGACGATCAATTTGTTTCAGGAGGAATTTGTGATCCGAGTCCTAAAATTTATTCACAAATAAGTGATGATTTCGGAATCAATATCAGTGGCAATAGTATCGGTCATGATTTAACTGCTATAATCGACCAGAATACTCAGTCCCCCATCATTTTAAACCAGGTTTTCAAATCCAAACTAAACAATCCGAAAGAAGGAGAATTATATTATCCGTTGAAAAATTTAAGCCCCGGAAAACATACGATTACCATCACCGCATGGGATATATCAAACAACTCAGGCCAGGGAAGTACAGAGTTTTTTGTAATTGATCCCGATCAATTAGGTCTTGATAAAATTTTTAATTATCCAAATCCTTTTTCTACACACACAGAATTTCAATTTGAAACCAATCTGGGTGCTGTAGAAATGGATGTCGTCATTCAATTACAGTCCATTTCAGGCAAAGTGGTAAAGACCATTGAAAAAACTATTCAAGCTACCGGTTACCGAATTGCAGGAATTGCATGGGATGGTAAAGATGACTTTGGAAGCGAGCTGGCAAATGGAGTATATTTATACCGCGTAAGTGTGAATGCTAAATTAGGATCGGAAACTGTTCATAAAACATCAGACTTTCAAAAGCTTTTAATATTGAAATAGGCTGGATGTTAGATGTTAAAAATTAAGAATTCGATTTACAATTTATTTATTCTCAATAAACCATTTACATTAAAATCTACTGCCTTTCGCTAATTTTTGTTTTTTCTTACTTCAGCCTATTATTCAAGACTTGCAGGTCATGTTAAAAATTGGGAAGTATTTGTCATTCTATCTTCTCTAGATAATTAATCCATATTTTATAAACTTCGTAAATCAGCATTCCTGCCCGACAAGACAGGCGGGCGTTAATCATTATTCGAAATTCTGCTAATTTGCTCAGTATCAGTATTATTGATTGAATCATGAACGCTGATTAGCGAATGATGAATTATAAAGTAACGAGATTCTATAGAAAGTTTGTAAAATTGATAGACTGCTCAGTAAATTAACTTGATAAGGAACTTGCCCCACAGCAGGTAGGAGCCTATAGCCTTTTCTTAATTATCTTTGCGGTCAGAATCATTTTATACTAAAAAGCTAATTTTTGCGATATATAGAGTATTGTTTTAGAAGGTAAAAACACCCCATAAAACATATTAAATAAAATAATCATATCTAAATTATTGTTAATTTTGCGGTTTATAAACCTTATTTCCACATCATGCGAAGTCTAATTGTCATTCCTCTGATATTCATCACATTAATCCTGCAAGCTCAGACCTGGGATCCTATTAAAGGCTGTATCGTCGATGCCGGAGGTGAATGTTTACAAAATACCTTATTGACGGCAATGCCTTTTCTTCGAATAAACCCGGATACCCGATCCGGTGGACTTGGAGATGCCGGAGTTGCCTTAAGTGCCGATCCCAATGCGATGCATCATAATGCAGCCCGACTTGCCTTTTCAGAAAACAACCTGGGCATTTCGGCTACTTACTCCCCCTGGTTGAGAAATCTTGGTATTGATGACATCTATCTGCTTTATTTATCCGGTTATTATAAAATCGATAAACTTCAAACTGCGGGTTTCGCCATCCGGTATTTTTCGCTTGGTAAAATAGACTTCAGAGATGAAAATGGTAATGATATAGGTACCGGTCAACCCAATGAAATGGAAATCGCTGCAGCTTATAGCAGAAAATTATCCGATCATTTTGCGGCCAGTCTTTCCGCCAAGTTTGCCTACTCCAATCTGGCCACAGGAAAAACTGTTGGAGCACATGACATTACCACGGCAACTACTTTCGCTGCTGACATTGGCTTATTGTATCGGAATCAACTCGGTACCAGCGGTCGCAGGAATTATTTGAATGTCGGATTAGCATTTACAAATCTCGGTTCGAAAGTCACCTACATTAAAGGATTGGTCAAGGATTTTATCCCTTCTAATATGGCTATTGGAGCTGCATACGAGATGAATTTCGATGATTTCAATTCTCTTACGGCTACTGTAGAAATTGATAAACTATTGATTCCATCACCAAGGAAAGATGGTGATCCAGAATTCGATAAGGATGGAAATAAAATAGCTGATTATAGAGAAAAAGGCCTTTTCGAAGGAATATTTGGTTCGTTCAGTGATGCTCCAGGCGGATTTACTGAAGAACTGCAAGAGCTCATGTATTCAGTGGGACTTGAATATTGGTATGATAAGCAATTTGCTGTAAGGGCCGGATATTTCCATGAACATGCCTTAAAAGGAAACCGAAAATATCTGACACTAGGATGTGGATTCAAGTATAATGTTTTTGGACTCAACCTCTCCTATTTGGTCCCGACTACAAACAACAGAAGTCCTCTGTCCAATACCATTCGTTTTTCAATTAGTTACGATTTTGATGGTTCTTCAAAAGCACCGGTAAATACGGAGGAATAACTTCATTTAATATATACTAAAAACAAAAGAGCATTTCTTGTGGAAATGCTCTTTTGAAAAAGCCACTGTAAGCCGGATTCTGTAGTTTTTGATTTCTCAAAAACTTCTTATCATTTATCTAAGCTGCCTACCCCTCCACCTGATCCGTTTTTGACGGATACACCTTCCGGATCCAAGGATTCCTAAGAATAGTGGATATACATGGCATTTCAATTCGCAAGGTTTATCCCAACCAAAAATTACTCATTGGTTGCGTGTGCTCTTACCACACATTTTCACCCTTATCCGCCAGTTGGCGGACGGTTATTTTCTGTGACACTTTCTCTTCAGGCTTAATGCCTGAGCCACCTGTTAGGTGGTGCGATATCCGACATTGTCCGGACTTTCCTCCCCGAATTGCTTCGGAGCGATAAGACATGGCATCACAAAATTAAACCCAAACACTCATCCTTTTCTGTAAATGAATACATTAAGATAAAATATCATGTATAAATCCTTTAAATTTACATTGAAATTGCTGCGTGAAAATTACCACAAATAAAAACTGGTATCTGGTATGGCTTGCTGCACTGCTCCTGTTGTGTTTAGGCAAAGTCTATGAATGGGCATATCCCGGCTTTCAGCATGATCAGGCTCATTTCATTCGTGACCGTATCGAACAGGAGATCTCTTCTTTTTTAAAAACAGAACAGGAGAATGCCAGGTCACTTGAAAAGATTATAAATTCAAATAGAAAAAATCCTTCATTTCAATCTTCAATTGCACAATACTTTTCCCAAAATATAAGGAGTAATCAGATCCTTTGCATTCATAATGAAATTAGATTCTGGAAGGGGAAAAATCCATTTTATGGAGATCACTGGTGCATTCCGGACAGCTCGATGAAAGAATCCATCATTAATTATTTTGGAGAATATTATTTTTTAAAGCAAAGACATTATTCTATTGATTCGATTCCATTTCAATTATTCAGTTACAGTCCAATACAAATTATCAACAGCTGCAAATATCCATTTGAAATAAATTCAAAAAAGAAAAAAAACAACACTCTTCCGATAAGATTTGAGAATTCCAATTCAGAAGTTACAAGTTATCTGAATATGGAAGCTCCGTTTCTCGCTCCGTTTTTTGGAAACATTCTTATCATATTTTATTTTTTGGTTCTGTTTTTATTTTACCTTCCCTTTCATCACATCGCCCGAAATTTTTATATTCAGAACAATTATCCCTGGGCAAATCTGATCCTCCTCACCGGAGTACTGATTACTTCAAGCATGTGCCAATGGATCGTGCATCAAAATGACTTCTATCACAGCATTCTTACAGATAAATTGATTCATACAAGATTTTACAATTATACCTTGTTTGAGTTTAGCGTCTTTGCCGGTTTATTATTTCACCTGAGTTACTTTTTCTACAAGTATGCGAAGCTTCAATTCGGCCAACTTAAATCTTTTTGGAGTGCAGCCATAGT
>JBGAWX010000125.1:0-9711 GCA_044227375.1 Saprospiraceae bacterium | reverse complement strand
AAATTTATTTTTTTAAGTGTTGCTATGGAGCCTAGCGCAATCATGAAAGAATTTCAAAAAGCAAAATCGTCAGCGGAAGAATATATTAATTCATTAAATTTACCACATGTATTTGTGAGGCCATGGTATGTTTTGGGACCTGGTCATTGGTGGCCTTATTTGTTCTTTCCATTATTCAAATTGTTAGAATGCATTCCGTCAACTGCAAAAAAAGCAAAAGCATTTGGATTTATAACCATCCGGCAAATGATAAATAGTTTGAAGTACATTCTCAAACATCTGGATGAAGTCCCGGACATCGTTGAAATTGAAGAGATCAAAAGATTAAGTCAAAAATTAATAATACAATCAAACCATTAAACTTATGAAAAATATTATCTATTTAATGTTGTTGATGCTTATCCAATCCTGTCAACCCAGGCAAAGTGAAACTTCAGTTTCGATGAATGAACATTCAGAATATTTATCATTAAATGAAGAAGGAATCAAATCCGGTGGTGTTCAATTGATTAGTATTGACAGTGGAAAGTATAAAGTCTGGACTAAACGCATTGGGAACAATCCGAAAATTAGATTGCTCTTGCTTCATGGCGGACCCGGTTGTACTCATGAGTATTTCGAAAGTTTTGAAAGTTTCTTGCCTAAGGAGGGTATTGAATTTTATTACTACGATCAATTGGGTTCTGCGTATTCAGATCAACCAAAGGACAGCAGTCTTTGGGTTTTGCCCAGATTTGTAGAAGAGGTGGAACAAGTCAGAAAAGCCTTGAATCTCGATAAGGATAATTTTTATTTATTAGGTCATTCATGGGGGGGAATACTCGCTGCACAATATGCATTAAAATATCAGGAACACTTAAAAGGACTTATCATTTCAAATATGATGATGAGTGCTCCGGAATATGGTGCTTATGCTGAAAATGTATTATCAAAGCAAATGGATCCTAGTGTGTTGAAAGAGATTCGTATGATGGAAGCGAAACAGGATTTTACGAATCCGAAATACATGGAATTGTTGATTCCGAATTTTTATTGTCAACATATTCTCAGATTGCCACCAGATCAATGGCCAGATGCCGTCAACAGAACATTTGCCAAACTCAACAATACGATCTACACCATGATGCAAGGACCCAGCGAGTTTGGTATTTCGGGAAATTTGGAAAAATGGGACATTAAAAATGAATTGCCTAAAATTACAGTGCCGACACTGGTTATTGCGGCGAATCATGATACCATGGATCCTGAGCACATGAAGTGGGTTTCTACACAAGTAAAGAATGGAAGCTACTTACTTTGTCCAAATGGAAGTCACATGTGCATGTGGGATGACCAGCAGCATTATTTTCCAGGATTGATCAGTTGGTTGAAGAGCGGAAAAGTTATGTAGTATTCTTTGTATACAATTGACTTTAGTCAATTGTAATTAAAAGTCAGTTAAAATATTGGGTAATTTTAGAATGCTCAAATTGTTACTTTAGCAGACTGATATTTCCTTTCTTAAAATACTTCTTTCCGCCAATACATTCCGCTTCGAGGAAATAACCATACACATCCGGCGGAAGCAATTCACCTTTGAATGTTCCATCCCATCCGTCTTTGATACTGAAAGATTCGAATACTTTTTCTCCCCAGCGGTTGTATATACCCAGATGCATTTTGTTTATGACCGGGATTTCTTTCTTGTCATCGAGGTACTGGCACCTGACGAATAGAATGTCATTCTTTGTATCATTATTGGGTGAGAAGGCATTTGGAATAAAG
Organism: Saprospiraceae bacterium; assembly: GCA_044227375.1. Classification (GTDB taxonomy): domain Bacteria; phylum Bacteroidota; class Bacteroidia; order Chitinophagales; family Saprospiraceae; genus Vicinibacter. The sequence continues at coordinate 7,947 of JBGAWX010000125.1, read as the reverse complement.
ACATTTGAGGTGTCGCAGTTGATCGGAGTAAGAAGTACTGTAAATTGAAACACTTTTGGACAGTTAAAACTATCCACTGCTGTCACTGTATAACTAGTGTTTTCATCCGGGGTGATTTTTACGCATGGGCAGTCATTGCAATCCAATGCTTTGTCTGGTTCCCAACGAACTACCTTTCCTCCAATGATGCAATAAATTATAGAACCACCATTTTTCACAATGCTGGTATCGCCCGAGGGTACAAACATACTGTCCCGGAAAAGAAAGATTTTTGTTGTATCAATAAGTGGGTGAAAATGGAAAGTATCAATTGAAGCACAATCGTTGACGTCTTTGAATGAAAGATAAATTGTTTTGTCTTTATCATTCTTAATAATTTGCTCATAATTTAATGGATTGGTAATTGAATCTCCCATCCAAGAATATTTAATTCGAGTTCCTGCATTGATGGTTATGAATTCATCCGGACAGGTTTCAATTAGAGTATCATTTCCCTGAGGATTCGGATTGACAATAACATTTACAGTGTCAAAACAACCGCTGGCATTCATCCAAATAAATTGATATGTCCCTTCATTACTGAATGAAGTGATCATTGTATTTGCTGAATTAGGATTTGTTATTGTTGATGTACCGGGGTTAGCATTACTGGTTGACCAGCTTCCAGATCCGGAAGCAGAAAGTGTAACGCTACCTCCAGGTAAAACATTACAAATGATTTTATCTGATCCTGCATCCGGCTTGGAAGTTACCAGGACACTTACGGTATCCTTGCATCCAGTATCATCGGTCCAAATAAAATTATAAATCCCTTCGGCAGTAAATGAGGTAATTGCGGTTCTTGCTGAAGTTGGTGTATTAATAATTGCAGTTCCAGGATTTCCAGTGAGGGTTGTCCAGGTCCCTTTACCTGTTGCAGACATAATTGCAGTTCCACCAGGTAAAGGTGTGCAATTAACTAACTTGTCAACTCCTGCATCGGGTTTCATTATTTTTATTTGATACTTATATTTGGTAGTGCATCCGTTTTTATCAATTTCATGTAATGTGTAATTTAACAAAGTATCCCTTCCTCCTGTAGAATGGATAGTTACAAAAACCGAACTGCATGTATCGCAGGGAACAGATCCTTCGATCCATTTATATTTTTTAGTTGAGTCCGATATGATTCCAAGATTTATGGTTGAACCAATACAGAGACTGTCTTTAAAAGAATACCCCTGTGTGAAATTTAGATTAACTGCCAGGGTATCCAAATTGCATATGCAGTTAGACGGCAAGCTTGCAAGCAAGTAATTGCAGCTTACTAATTTTGATTTATCTATGATATTTTCAAAATGATAAGTTCCATCGGCAGTTATTTTTTTAAGATCTATGCAAAATGTATCTAACAATGGATCTGTTCCTTCTAATTTTTGATTTGAGTTGAGATCTTCGTAAAGGCCAATACAAATAATGGAGTCAAAGAATAAGCCAATGTCTTTCAATTGATAATTGAAATTCAAATTATAATTCAATGAATCTTTATTTCTGGAAATATTGAATGAGTCCAAGTTGAATGAACCTGTTTCTAGATTGATCTTAATTTCCGCGGATCCAGATTCTAAAAAAACATCGCAATTTTCGTTGGTGATGGAACATTTTGTTTTAGACCGTGTATATGTAAATGCCATGATATGCTGTTCTGTGCAAATGATGTTTTTTAAATTTTTTACGATGAGGGTAAATACAATGCTGTCGCCTTTAAGTATATTAGATTGTAATTTAAAATAAAGGGCTTCGTTTCCTTGTTCCATCACAATGACTGGTTCTTGGAGATCGAAATTTTTAATACTGATTAATGAATTCGGTTTGTAGTGAATACCTCCCGTGAGTATCACTTTCAAACTATCTGAATGTGCGCCAAGGGCATTTTTTAGAATAGTAATTTTTAAAGTGGTTTCATCGGTACAAGCTTTCAGGTCGGGGTTTTCAAGTTTTAGTTGAAATGTACTTGGTGCGGATAATCCTTTTATCTTAATTAAATTTCCGGTCTGTTCTTTAGAATTCGTTGGTTTGCCGCAATGGTTTTTTCCGCTGATAAAGAATCTTGAATAACTATTTACCGTTGCATTGCACCGTGTAATGAGTTTCATTTTCAATTGAATGCTGTTCAATGAATTCGTATCACCATATTCCCGCAATCCGTCTTGCTTAATCAATGGAATGAAATCTTCAAAATTCCAACGGTATCCATTCATTCCAAGAGAATCCGGTGGGGGCAAGGGTACAAACGGACTTCCTTTTGGATAACTATAGAACATACTTCCAGGGATGATTTCAGTTCCCGGGGGAATGAAGACATCACAATACACTTCAAATGCACGGCCTTTATCTGCATTGTAAATTTCAAGATTTATTTCAGGTAAGGTGTCGCAAAGGGCTACTTCTTTAAATTGGCCGGTTGTATCGACATAAAGTTCGAGTTCGGGTTTGTCGCCCAGTATGACCAATACAAAAGTATCAATATTGCATTCATCTCTTATGGTGGAGGAGTCTATATCGCATATCCATCGGCTCAGGACCATTACGGTATCTGTTTCACAGGACTTGAAATCTGCCGAGAAATTAAATAAGTAATGTTTGAACTGATCCAGTTTTTTGATTTCGAAAAAATTGGAATCCAGTTTATTAATCTGAGTTGCGGAGTCAGACACAAGTTTCATGTTGTAGAGACTATTATTTTTAGAGAGTATTCTTAATTCAAAACTTCCATCCAGTAATAATTTGGTTATGAAAAAAGGCCAGGTTGCTCCATTTAATGTTGGAGTAATCACACGATCAGGAATATTGAAGCTGTCATTTCCATTAAACAATTGTACCGTGAATGCTTTGGAATACAATAATTTTTCTACAGCAAAATTTGCGGTATTGTCTCCAATCATGAGACATCCGTTGTTTCCATTTATATGAAAAGAAGAGATGACGGTGCTTGAAGAGGTTTTGAATTTAGCGCAATCGAGGAGATGAGCGTATGGAGTGACCTGAATGGTGTAAGCTTCATCAAAACGATTTTCTTTAAGAAGTAATGGATCAATTTCCCAATAAGTATTGCCTGCGTTTTTCCGGATGGGATAATCCCGTTTAGCAATTAATTGAGTTCCGTTTGGAGTTTTCATAAAAAAATCAAGACGGACTCCATCAACTACGATATCAGGATTTTGAATAAAAATTCTTACAGTATCCAGGGAAAACATATCACGAAATTCCCTGGTAAACAAATTGTCTAGTTCTTTCGAACCGTTTATAGTGGCATTAAAAAGATCAAAACCAGTCTTACAAATATAAACTACGTTTTTATTTTGATTAAAATGCACACGTAATGTCGCCTGTTTAATGGTATCTTCAACTGCCATACAGGAAAATGGATCCGGTCTGATGTTGTTGCGATCTATAAAAAAGGCCCGATAGGTTAAATTGATATTCAATACTTTATCACCTATAATATTCAAAATGCGGCCGATGACTTTAGCATTAATGCTGTCGCCTTTTTCGAATTTAAATCCGGGAGGCAATTGGGCACCATATTTATTTAATAATTCAGGATTAAAAGGTACAATGAATCCATCACCATAATCAAATCGGGCGATGACTGTTGAATCACAATTCGGTAGTTGATCATTTACCTGGTAAGGTTCCCAAACAGGATAAACACAACTGTATATGTTGCCGGAACTGCTGTCCTTAATTTCAATAATTGAATATATAGGATTCAAAAACATCAATGGATTGGGAGTCACCATGAACATTACAGAATCGAAATAAAACCGATCGTCATTAATTACAACCGCGGTTCTGAAATCATTTACTAAAGTATCACCGGTTATAAAAGTTTTGTGTTGAGTCTGATTGGTATCCAAAGTTCCAGGATCCAGAAACCTATTGTTGTCTGGATCGGGCCCTCCGTAATTTTTTCTGTAAGCAAAGGCATCACCTTCTAAATAAGAAAAAATACTGTCGCGATTTGCTGGAAGTTCGGAGCATCGTAAAACATATTTTGTTGCATTGGCGCTGCAAGGGCCGCAATCGTATTCGCGTTCCGGACAACTCAATTTGGCCTTTATGCAAATCGCACCGACCAATCTGGTTAAAAGTAATTGTTGATTAGGGCAGGACGATATGAATAGGGTGCTACGGGCTCTTGCGAGGTCTATGCATAGATAATTACAATCGACATAAAATGAATATTCCTGGTAAAGAGAATCCTTTGTAGGAGGATCATAGACGAGGAAAATATTAATTGAAGAATCGACTTCTTCGACTGATTTGTAAATTGGTTTTTTGCCATCTAAAATAAAATCCGAATCGATCAATCGTAAAGGGCAAGGCAACTTGTATTGTAAGATCAGGTACTGATTGGTTCTTTTAACGGGAAGTAAAATGTAATTTTGAACAACATATGTGTTTTTATCTTCAATCAGTCCCGCTGCATCTTTAATATTATTTCTTGATGTTACGATATCCTGGGAATTTTTCATCTCAACAGTTCTTTGTCGGATGTTTTTAACCAGACTATTATCCACACATTTAGAATTGTAGGAATAGAAGTAATACCAGTATAAATCGGATTGCGCTGCACAAGGAAGACAGGTCATATATCTAAACGTAATCTTTACTTCTTCTCCCGGAGCTAAATCATGGAGAAGAACTCTGACGCGTATGAATCCTTCATGAGTTTTGCATGAATCAGGGGAAATGGTAGTTGGAAATAAAGTATCTACGAGTATTGTGGCTCCGGGCGCGGAGATGCTCCCGCGAAGAATTCCATAAGGGCTCACATCCAAAGTATCAGACCAGAGATCAATGATAATGTTTTCAGCTGTGCGGTTGCCTTCGTTTGTAACCTTTAAACATTGAGTGGTACCGGTATCACTGCAAATGCAAATCGGAAAATCCTGGTCAGAAGAAAAAGTAAGTAAGGCACGTTCATCCGTTTGAACAAATTCAATGGATGAGGTCACGGTATCTATCTGGCAAGTATCCATCAGGCAGCCCCAATGGGCAAAGAAAAAAGAACGAATAGTTTGCAGCTTACAACTTGTATGTTCTATATCTTCTACAATAGTGATGGACTCGTTCATTTCAAACAAACTGTCCCGGTCACCGATGTTCAAAAAATCATCAGCATCGAATTCGAGATGCAATACATTTTGTGACAGGGATAAGATGGATCCATTTGAAGAAGTGATGTTCAGACTGTCATGCCGGTCTTCATATTGGAAATTCTTTAAAGAGCCAAGCCGGGTATTTGTGATTGTAATCGTTCTTTGCAGTTTCGCACCGGTCACTGCTTTGATATTGCTCACATTGCCGATAATTAATAAGGGGGTTTCAATTTTATATGCTTGAGAAGAACTTATAGAGTCTACATTATTTCCGGATTGAACAATCCACTTGTTAAAAAACTTGGCTCCCATATTGAATTGATCGTGCAAGTGACAATTGCCAATGATTTCGATTTTAACAATTGCTGTTGCTCCATTGAGTATTGAAGGAATGTTGAATTCAGGTGTTGAAGGGGTGTTGATGTTCACTTCAATGGCACCGGATACTGTTCCGGGTATATATTCCATACCTGCAGGTAGAATGACTTTAACATGGATATTACTTAATGGACCTCCTGATATGTTCTTTGCATTCAATTCTGTGGCAGCAGATTGACAGAAAACGGCTCCAACAGGATCATTAATGGTGAGAAGGAGATCCTGGCTCCGGACATTGCAGAGGAAAAACAGAACACTTAATATTGCTATTAACGGTCTGGTTTTTAAAGGGTAATGGGATTCTCTAAGATAAAGGAGTTGCTTCATCCAGGGATATTTAATGGGATTAATGTTAATACCTCTTTACAAATCTAATCAATTCAGTTGATATATTAACCATTGACCTCTGCCGGCTAACCACCGACTATTGAATGATCATTGTGAATTTTTAAGAATTGTAAGTGTCTTTGGTGTTGCGAAATGGTGTTTGGAATTTAGTGATCGGAACAGATCGGTAATTAAGTAAGACATGACATTTTTTTCGAAATACATGTAAGATCTGAATAAAAATGTCATGTCTTTGAACGCAGTTCGAATACTATTTTTATTTTGTGGCTATCTGTTTGCGTTTTCTTAATTTTGAATTTACCCGAACTTTACATTTAAATAATATTTAAATAATAACATCCATACTATATCTCATCTTCTACCTGCTTAACTTTGTAAGCTAGTATAAAACACTGAAATAATTCTGTGAATTAATGTATAAAGAATAAAAATTTAAGTATTTATTCTGAATTCTAGTTTGATCAAAGCACTATTTTTAAAAAAAAGAAATTCGATTATTTCTTTTAGAATTGATCAGTTTAAAATTTATTTCAACACTTTTTTACATCAGCTGCTTGTGCAGACAAGCGGCTGTTTTTTTGTATTTATTTAATGTAAGGGATTCCCTTGCATCTCGTGAAAGCCGGTTTGGGAATTGTCTCCAATGTAAACTCTATGTAAACTTAATATTTCCTCAATATTAAGCCGCATTCAGAAAATGGGTTACCGGTTGCAAAATGGTTGCGGACTCCGGATTCAAAATGAGAATCCAAGTTCAGTTTACAAAATCATTCGATTCTTATAGAGTCAATATCCACGGTGCTTTCATCGATTTGACCATTTCTATAAAAACATTGAGATTGTGATTAAAAAATAATTTTTCAATTAGTTAAGCATCAATTTAATAGAAAACGGAACATCACACAAACTTAACGTTAACTTAAAATTGAAGTGAATTGAACGGGTTTGACAAGCGATAACTTTGCATCGTAAATTATAAACGCAATGAAAAATACGCAAATGACCTTACACAACGCAAGAAGTAAATTTTTAATGGTGTTCATTATTCCTTTAATCACTTCCTTTACCTTAATTCAAAATCAAACAATAGATAATGGAATCATTACAGGAAAAATTATTGACAAATCAAATGGTGAAGCTTTAATTGGAGCTACTGTTTTATTAGAAGGTACTTCAAAAGGAGCTGTAACGGATATTGAAGGCAAATTTAAGTTAGCAGTTGAACCTGGAAATTACACGCTCAATATTCGATACATTGGATATGAACCGGCAATCATAAAAGTTGAGTCAAAACCTAATGATGTCGTGCATATCGATTTTGCAATGGAAGAGGCAAAGGCTCTTTCACTCAATGAGGTTGTAGTTTCCGCAACTTTAGAACGATCCAGTGATGTCGCCATGAATATCGAGTTGAAGAAAGCACCATTAATCGCAAGTGGAATCACGGCTTCAGAAATTCGTAAAACTCCGGACCGTACTGTCGGAGACATTCTCAAGCGGGTCACAGGAGCTTCAATCCAGGAAGGACGGTTTGCAATCATCCGGGGTATGAATGATCGTTACAATGCCGGCTATCTCGATGGGGCGTTGTTGTCTTCTACAGAATCCGACCGTAAAGCATTTTCATTTGATGTGGTTCCTGCCAATTTGATTGATAATTTAATGATCATCAAAGCCGGTTCTGCCGATATGATTGGAGATTTTGGAGGCGGGGTTATTAAAATTAATACCAAATCGGTTCCTGATAAATTGGTGCAGAATATCACCGTTGGTGCACAATATCATTCATTGACGACATTTAATGAATTCAAGCAATCTAAAACATATGCTTCTGAAGAATACAACTTTTTAAGTGATTTGCGCAAGATTCCCGATTTTGATGAAGGCTCTTTGAAATTGACCTCCACATTTCCAACAAGTGCTGATAAAATCAGGTTAGGAGAACTTTCTAAAAAATTCAATAATGATTGGTCGAGCTCTACATTCAATGCAAATCCAAATACCCGTTTGGCTTACTCGATTGGATTTCCAATACAATTGAATGATGTAAACAAATTGGGCGTCATTTTAGCTTTAA
>JBGAWX010000124.1:0-9766 GCA_044227375.1 Saprospiraceae bacterium | reverse complement strand
CTTAATTTCCTCTATATCTTGTAGTGGATAGAGATTGTATTGGTAATCATTAAGTCCATTTTTTGCAAAATAAGAATAAAAATAATGAGGTGAAAAAGAGTGTGTCAACTGTCTTCCAATCAGCCCATAAGTTTTCATGGCGATTTTTGATTGATAAAAAATGTAGCGTGGGGGAGGCTTGAACTCCCGACCTTGCGATTATGAATCGCACGCTCTAACCAGCTGAGCTACCACGCCAATCCGGCATGTGTGTGAGTGTGGGTTTGGGTTTGTGAAGAAAGGGACGCAAAAGTATGATTTTTTGATAAATGCACAAAGGATAAACTTGATTTGGAAAGCAAATCCGCCAAATCAAAGCCCAATTGTTTTTACTTTTGAGCCTGATTGAAACCGGGATCTCAGTTTATTCATTAAAGTCTAACAGAAATCACAAATATGGATCTTAAAAATAGTAAAATACTTGTCATAGGTGGTGCAGGATTTATTGGAAGTTTTGTAGTTGAGGAATTATTAAAACACCCTGTGGCAGAAGTCGTGGTTTACGATAATTTCACCAGAGGTAAAAAGGAATATCTTTCCAATGCTTTGAAAGATCCTAGATGCAGTATTTTTTCACATGGTGGTGACATCCGCGATATTGATATTCTCGATGCCGCGATGAATGGAAAAGATTATGTGATCTGCCTGGCTGCGATGTGGTTGTTGCATTGTAAAGATTATCCCCGCACAGCTTTCGAAGTAAACATTGCCGGCACATTTAATGTACTTGAGGCTTGTGTAAAAAACAACATTAAAAAATTAATCTGGTCCTCATCTGCCTCTGTCTATGGTGATGCGGTTGAAATCCCAATGACAGAATCTCATCCTTACAACAATAAAAATTTTTATGGCGCAACCAAAATAGCAGGTGAAGCCATGTGTACTGCATATAATGACCGCTATGGATTACAGGTCATCGCACTTCGATATATGAATGTATATGGACCTCACCAGGATCAAACGGCCGCCTATACCGGTGTGATCCCCATCATGCTCAACAAAATTGATGCAAACGAACAACCAGTCATCAATGGCGATGGATCGCAGGCGTATGACTTTATCTATGTGGAAGACGTGGCCCGTGCAAACGTCTCTGCATTACAAAGCGACGTCTCCTTCGGTTTTTATAATGTCGGTACTGAAGTGCAAACAAGCATTAAAGAATTGTGCGATACCATCCTTCGTCTAAAAAATTCAAAGCTCATAGTACAATACAAACCTTATTCAGCAGATGATGCAAGAGCACTTGTTCAGAATAGAATTGGTTCCCGTGTTAAAGCTGAAACTGAGCTTGGATTCAGATACAAATATTCACTGGAAGAGGGATTGGTTAAACTCATTGCCTGGAGAGCATCCACGCAATAATCGCATGATATAGAATTCCAACTTCCGCTGGGTTTCCAATCCTCCATTCAATTTTTTTGAATACGCAATAATTTATGTACTGGTACCCTCTTTCAATACCAGTAATTTTATATCTTGTATCCTGCAATTGACATCATAAAATCAGGCGCTTGAAAAGCTGTTTCATTATATCATTTTTACCCCGATGCCGGAAAAAATGCAATTTGAAATCATGTGAATAATTAACCGATGGAAAACAGCATTTTTAAATCGCCATACCGATTTATACTCCTTTCAGGTTTGCTGGTCTATCTAATAACGGCATACTTTAGTATCGGCTACAATCATCCAGATGAACATTTTCAAATACTGGAATTTTGCAATTATAAATTAGGTCTTTCGCCGGCTTCTGAACTGCCATGGGAATTTAATGACAGGATTCGTCCTGCATTGCAGCCCACCCTCGCCTATTTATTCATTAAGTTCTTTAAACTTTTGAATATTGAAAATCCATTCACGCATGCATTATTGCTTAGAATATTAACCGCTTTACTTTCATGGTTTGTGATTTGCAAAATTTCATTGCTTCTCTTAAAAGAGTTTACTACAGAAAAGGGCAAAATCATTTTTTTATGCCTTAATTTTTTTTTGTGGTTCGTCCCATTCTTAAGCGTTCGTTTTGGTTCGGAGAATTATTCAGCCATTACCTTTTTTGCAGCAATCTATTTAATTTTATTAAACCGGGAGCGGGCCAGTATAAATAATTTTCAACTATTGAGTGCGGGATTTTTACTGGGACTTTCCTTCTGGTTTCGGTTTCAGATAGCGTTTGCTTTGCTCGGACTTTTTATTTGGCTGGTGTATATACAAAAACTCAAATGGTCGACTTTTTTCCTTTTATTCAGCTCCGGTATAGTCGCAAGTCTGATTTGTTTACTTATTGATTTTTGGTTTTATGGTGAATTTTTGTTCACACCTTATAATTATTTTTACTCCAACATCATAGAACATAAAGCTGCTGGTTTCGGTACCAGTCCGTGGTGGTCTTATTTTACCTGGTTTATTATTCAATGCATTCCGCCGCTTAGTATTTTTCTTTTGTATTTCTTTTTCATTGGAATATATAAAAATCCAAAACACATTTTTATATTTTGTCTTGTTCCCTTTTTATTCTGTCACATGATAGTTGATCATAAAGAACTGAGATTTTTATTTCCAATGATCCTTTGCTTTAACTATCTGTCAGCTGTTGGAATCGATTATTATTTTTCAAAAGAAAAATTACTTAAGTACCGGTCAGTAATCTATATTCTGATATTAATAGTAAATATTCCTTTGTTACTTTTTAGAATGTTTATGCCGGCTCAGGAAGCAATAAGTTATTATAAATACATGAATGATTATAAAGCTAAGGATAAAACGATCGTCATTTCCAAGATCAGCACCCCATTCAAACTCAATACAAATTATGCAAATTTTTACAAGTCAAATTCAATAGAGTATGTTGTACTGGCAAATGACGAAGGGATTTCAAAATATCTTGAAACACAATCACCAGATAATGTATTGCTATTCGAAAAAGAGTTCTCCAATCATTTTGAACACCCTTCTTACAATATTTTAAATACGTATTGCATATATCCGGATTGGATTTTAAGAAACAATACAAATGACTGGCAAAGCAGAACCAAAATCTGGAAAATTGTAAACCTCAAACATAAATAAAGACTGATTCGTATTTACTCAACCAATTGCTGATGATTTCGAATGGTCATAAAATATTCTGCGATTCATTTGATTCTAACTCTACATTATTTAATCGACCCGACATCATCGCAATCAGAAAATATGTTCTCTATAGCTTTTATGTAGTTATTCCATTTTATTTACAAGCAGTCTTCTACATTTGCACTACTTTATGTGTGGATTAAGCGGAATATTGAATTTTGACGGACAAAAGGTTTCCGAGGCTTTGCTAAAGAACATGACCAGCCAACTGAAGCATCGCGGTCCTGATGGTCAGGGAATCTTTTGTGATCAAAACATCGGACTTGGTCATCAAAGACTCTCCATTCTTGATTTAAGTGAAAATGGACGTCAGCCTATGGCTTCCAAAGACGGCAATTGGATTCTTGTATTTAATGGTTGCATATACAATTACCTCAGTCTTAAAACCAATTTGGAAAACAAAGGGCACCATTTTATAAGCACAGGTGATACTGAAGTAATTTGCGAAGGACTTGCATCAGAAGGGCCTGATTTTTTCAAGAAAATGGATGGAATGTTTGCTATAGCAGCATGGCACAAACCTTCCCGAAAATTATGGTTGTCAAGAGACCGGTTTGGTGTGAAACCATTGTATTACTATCAACACAACAACATCTTTTTGTTTGCATCAGAAATTAAAGCATTCCTGGTTCATCCGGATTTTAAAGTGAAAGTGAATGCGGAATCATTGAACGAGTATTTTACATTTCAGAATTTATTTTCATTCAAGACATTGTTTGATGGCGTCTGTATGTTGCCCCCTGCAAATACGATCTGCATTGAATCCAACACACCAGTAGTACACAATTCATGGTGGGATTTTGATTTTACCCACCCGGATCTGAGCATCAGTTTAAATGATTCAGTCGAAGAAACAAAACGCTTGCTGGACCAGGCTGTAAAAAAACAAATGATCTCTGATGTGCCGGTGGGTTCTTATCTCAGTGGTGGAATGGACAGCGGATCTCTTAGCGTTTTGGCCAGTAGAAAAGTGAGTAGATTGTACACGTTTACCGCAGGTTTTGAAATGAGCGAAGTGTATGGTAACGAAGTGGGTTATGATGAACGTCTCGATGCCGAGATTACAGCTAACTTTATTAAAAGTGAACATTACGAACAAGTACTCAATGCAGGCGACATCAAATGGAGTTTGCCTAAAGTAGTCTGGCATCTCGAAGATTTAAAAGTAGGGATGAGTTACCCCAATTACTACATCAGCAGGTTGGCATCAAAATTTGTTAAAGTCTGTTTGCAGGGTACCGGAGGTGATGAGTTATTCGGAGGTTACCCATGGAGATATTACCGCGTATTTAAATCCCTGGATCAGGAAGAATTTTTTGAAAACTATTACGGATTCTGGCAACGCCTTGTTGCAGATCAGGATAAAGTAAAACTGTTTAATCCTTCGGTTTATCGCGAAATGGATATTCAATTGCCAAGGAAAACTTTTGAACGCGTATTTAGATTTAATACCGGATTGCGCTACGATACAGCAGAAGAACACATTCAAAACAGTTTGTATTTTGAAAGTAAAACTTTTTTACCCGGACTTTTATTAGTTGGTGATAAACTTGCAATGGCACATGGATTGGAAGAACGCTTTCCGTTTCTGGATAATGATCTGGTAAATTTTGCACAAAAGATTCCGGTAAAATACAAGCTCGGTAATCTTGAACTCATGAAACGCATTGATGAAAATGTTTCAGGAAACAAACATTCACAATATGGAGAGTATGATGATGGCAAAAATGTATTGCGTAAAGCAATGAAAGAAATTTTACCCGAACGCATCATCAATCGTAAAAAACAAGGATTCAGTTCACCTGATGAAAGCTGGTATCGTGGTGAAAATGCAGCTTATGTAAAAGAATTATTGCTGGGAAAAGACATTGCCTGCCATGAATTTATCAATCAGGATTTTATCAAAAACATCATTCATGAACATTGTGAAAAACGAATCAATCATCGATTGCTGATCTGGAGTTTTTTATGCTTTGAATGGTGGTGCAGATTGTTTTTGAAAAATGAAAAAATTTAAAAATTTTGAAATGATGAAATGTATCGCATTGCTTTCATTAATAATGATGACAATTACATTCGCTTGTACCTATAACAATGAAGATTGTACTGAAAACCCTAAACAGGATTGTATTTGTACAAAAGAGTATAAACCGGTTTGTGGTTGCAATAATAAAACTTATGGAAATGCTTGCATGGCTGAATGTGCCGGTATTCGCAAATATACAGAAGGTGAATGCAAGTAAAATATTCCATTATTATTTAATAACAACTTACAGCCTGTATTCAATTTTCAATTTCTCTTCTGATTCACCATGGAAAGAATAAGTGTATTCGATATTTTCAAAATCGGAATTGGACCTTCCAGTTCTCATACTATGGGACCCTGGAAAGCTGCATTGCAATTTATTTCCGAACTTGAACATGAAACTCTTCTGGACAAAGCTGAAAAGATAAATATAGAATTATATGGTTCCCTGGCAAAAACAGGAAAAGGTCATGGTACCGATATTGCATTAATTCTAGGTTTAATTGGAGAAGATCCCTCTACCATTCCTGTTGAACAGGTTTCTTCAAAAGTTGCACAGGTAAATTCTACTTCATTAATTAATTTAAACAATAAGAAAATTATACCATTCCATTCTGATGAAGACATTCTCTTTTATTCAGATCAACTTCTCCCTTATCATTCCAACGGTATGCTATTCCGTGTTTTTTTGAATGATGGAACTTCAAAAAGTCAATCCTATTATTCTGTAGGTGGTGGTTTTGTTATAAAAGAGGGTGAAGAAAAAATGGCATCTCCAATTAGAATGCCCTATCCAATTGATACTGCATTGGATCTAAAAAATTGGTGTGCTTCTCTCAGCTTATGCATTTCTGAAGTAGTGATGAAAAACGAATTAGCAATTCGGACAGAAAAAATAATTTTTGAAAACCTCAATAAAATCTGGGAAGTAATGAAGTCTTGCATCTTCAAAGCGTGTTACACAGATGGCATTTTACCCGGAGGTTTGAACGTGCAACGCCGCGCAAAAGGAATATCAGCGAATCTGCTTCCTAAATCTGAATATCAGGATGCCAATGAATGGATTGAAGCCATTCGAAACGGACCACATGATTTTTTATACACTTTAAAATGGCTGACCTGTTTTGCTTTGGCAGTCAATGAAGAAAATGCAGCGTTTGGTCGTATTGTAACCGCCCCAACCAATGGCGCCGCAGGAGTCATACCGGCTGTTTTGATGTATCATGTATGTTTTTCTGAAAACTTTAAAGATGAAGATATTGTACGCTTCTTACTAACCGCTGGTGAAATAGGCAGTTTGTTTAAAAAAGGTGCAACCATTTCAGCAGCCATGGGCGGTTGTCAGGCTGAAATCGGAGTTTCTTCTGCCATGGCTGCAGCTGCTTTAACGGAATGCCTGGGAGGTGACTATAACCAATGCATGATGGCCGCAGAAATCGCAATGGAACATCACTTAGGCATGACCTGTGATCCAATTGGTGGACTGGTTCAGGTGCCTTGCATTGAACGGAATACCATGGGTGCGATTAAAGCAGTGACCGCTTGTCAGATAGCACTCGGATCGGATCCTGACAAAGCATTGGTCAGTCTTGATGCCGTAATTAAAACTATGAAAGTAACCGCTGATGATATGAATTCTAAATATAAAGAAACTGCAGATGGCGGTCTCGCTATACATATCCCGGTCAATATGGTAGAATGTTGAATTGTCTTTTCCGGTTTCGAAGCTTAAAAGATTTAAAGATAAATTAGGAGTTTATAGAATCCCTGGGATAAACTGAAATTCTTATTCATTTACTTTGAAAGTTGCAGATTACATTTAGTGCAATTAAAGTTCTTCATAAACTTTGCATGATGTCTAAATGATATTCTCAATCATCCAATTGCATTGAAGCAAACGACGATCACAACGTCATGATACCTTAAATCTATGGATTAGAGCATAAATTGAATTGATATAATTTAATTACGCATTTGAATGTTGATGCATTTCTTAGAATAAGATATAACTTCTCTTTTACATATCTGAGCCATTTTGATCAGATTGACTTGAAGTTAAACTATCTATACATCAAATCTTTTTATATAATAATTTTTTCATTTTATCAGTTAAAATTTCATTTGGAATCAGTATAAACCCTGAGCATTAAAAATCAGGGTTTACCCTGATTGCAGATTTAAATTTTTATTCTAATTTTGCCATTGAATTTTACCCCACATATCCATTTCGGCCTTACCGTAAGTTTTTCCTTACTTTAAATACAGTATATGAATTATTTAAAAACCCGTTCCACGGCATGGATTTGCCTATTGTTGTCTTATAGTCTCTTCTCTCAAAACATCACTGAAATAAAAGTGAATGAGCAAGACATTACTCCACTTTCAAAAGTGGCACAATCCATTAAAGATCTCAAGCAATCTGGCGCATTGTTTAAAGACGTTCAGGTCCTTGAAATCAGTAAGGATCAGCAAACTGCCGTCCGCAGTAAATTGAAAGATAAAGTTCAGGTATTGGACGCCAATTATTCCTCTTTAAGTAAACTGATCCGAGAAGCTCCAAATCAGATTTCAGTTTCGATTCCAAAGAATGAAAGAGAAACCGTCAAGTTAAATCTCATTAAAGTAAATCTTTTGGCAGATGGTTTCAATGTATTTACATCGACGCAGGAAAAAATACCTTTCAATTATACTCGTGGTACCTACTACAGAGGAGTTGTAGAAGGAAATGAAAATAATTCATTGGCATCAATCAGTTTCTTTGAAAATGAAGTGATAGGAAGCTTTTCTTACGATGGTATCAACATGATTATTCAACCTTCTTATAGTTCCGTTGGAGAATTGATCCTTTATAACGATAAGGATATTCCTCTCGAATTTCCATTCGAATGTTATTCAGATCAATTAGAAAAAATCAATAAACCTTTTCAACCCAGAGGTTTAACAGCTACCGGCGATTGTGTAAGAACTTATATCGAATGTGACTATGCATTATACTTAAACAAAGGCAGTACCGCAAACACGATTAATTGGATAACTTCTGTTTACAACAACGTTGCAACCTTGTATGCTAATGAAAGTATCAATACTGCCATTTCAGAAATATATGTTTGGACCTCGGCAGATAGTTATAGTAAAACAAATTCGGTTACTGCATTAAATCAATTTAAAACTTTACGACCAACATTTAACGGTGATCTTGCTCATTTGGCCGCTTTGGGCGGAAATAATATAGGGGGTGTTGCCTGGTTGGATGTATTGTGCACAAGTTATAAATACGCATACAGTAACATTTCGTCCACGTATTCAAATGTACCAACATACAGTTGGACTGTTGAAGTCATGACTCATGAAATGGGGCATAATCTTGGATCCAATCACACTCATTGGTGTGGCTGGACAGGTGGAGCCCTGGATAATTGTTATACCCCTGAAGGAGGTTGTTCCAAGGGACCTGCTCCAACAAATGGTGGAACGATCATGAGTTATTGTCATCTCACCAGTTATGGCATTAATTTTAATAATGGATTCGGTCCTCAACCCGGTGATAAAATTCGTGCAGGTGTTGCAGCAGCTACTTGTTTGGGTTCAGGTTGCGGAGGTGGTGGTGGATGCAATACACCTACCGGTTTAACAATAAGCAACATTACTCAAAACAGCGCAACTGCAAATTGGAATGTAGTTTCCGGTGCTACATCTTATAGTTTTGAATATAAAACGGATGCAGGAACCACCTGGACCGTTGCAACAACGACCACTCCTACTTACAATATGACAGGTTTAACAAGCAATACGCTTTACAACACAAGAGTAAAAGCAGTATGCACTTCAGGTTCAAGTGCATACAGCTCTATCGTCAATTTTACAACCAGCAGTGGAGGTGGGGGTTGCGGTACTCCGACAAATTTTACAGTTTCCAACATCACACAAAATTCTGCAACAAGTTCTTGGAGTGCTGTGTCTGGTGCAACATCTTACAATTTTCAATATAAACTCGCATCCAGCAGCACCTGGTCAACAGCGAATGTGACAAGTACTGCGGTTAATCTCACAGGCCTCAGTCCTGCAACTTCTTATTCTGTAAGAGTACAAGCCGTGTGTGGTTCTAATTTAAGTGCATTCACAAATGCAATTACATTTACTACCCTTTCAGGTTATTGCGTTTCAAAAGGCCAGAATTCAAATTATGAGTGGATTAAAAGAGTTAATCTTGGCACGATAGACAGAGTTTCAGGTAAAGATGGTGGATACTATAATGCAACCAGTTTAAGTACGGACGTCACTAAAGGTTCAGCTTATACAATAAATTATCAATGCGGTACTTCAGGAAGTTCGGGTACTCTATATTGGAGAGTTTGGATTGACTTCAACAACAACAATTCTTTTGATGATGCCGGAGAAATGGTAGTTTCTACATCTTCATCAAGTACTGGATTATTAAGTTCAAGTCAACAGATCAATTTATTAATACCAAATCTTGTTTCTGTTTCTGATCAGTTATCAGGATCGTATGATACCAAATATGAACGTAAAGGTTCAAACATCGTTTCAAGTTCATTGCAGCTTGCAAAT